>JAVEDJ010000049.1 GCA_030841025.1 Actinomycetota bacterium | reverse complement strand
TCGCTGGCTCTGCGAGCGGTCCTCGGCGAGGTCTGGCGCGACTTGCGCCGGGTCGAAGAGCTGCTGCTCGACTTGGCCGAGCGCCACCGTGACACGCTGCTTGCCGGACGCACTCACGGTCAGCCCGGCGCGCCGGTGACGTTCGGCTGGAAGGCGGCCGGTTGGGCCGACGAGGTGCGCCGCCACCTCGACCGGCTGCGCGAGGGCGCGCCGCGCTGGCTCGTCGGCCAGCTCGGCGGCGGCGTCGGCACCCTCGCGGCCCTTGGCCCGTCGGGCCTGGACGTGCGGCGGCGGTTCTGCGCCGAGCTCGGTCTGGGCGACCCCGGCATCTCGTGGCTGGCGGCTCGCGACCGGGTCGCTGAGGTGGGGGGCGTGCTGGCGATGGTGACCGGGACCCTCGCGCGCATCGGCGCCGAGGTCTATGAGCTGCAGCGCCCGGAGATCGGCGAGCTGCGTGAACCGGCCCGCGCCGAACAGGTCGGCAGCATCACCATGCCGCACAAGCGCAACCCCGAGCGCAGCGAGCACCTCGACACCCTCGCCCGGCTCGTCCGGGCCAACTCCGGCGTACTGCTGGAGGGCATGGTGGGCCAGCACGAACGCGACGGGCGCAGCTGGAAGGCCGAGTGGGTGGCCCTGCCCGAGGTGTGTCTGTTCACGTCGAGCGCGCTGCAGATCGCTGTCGACCTGCTGGAAGGTCTCGAGATCGATCAGGAGGCGATGCTGGCCAACCTCGACAGCTATACCGGCAGCGAACGCGCACTGGCCCTGCTCGCACCCCGGATGGGGAAGCACGCAGCGCAGCGCGCCCTCCAGTCCGCCCTTTCCGCGGGGCGTGCCGCCGGTCAGTCGATGGCCACCGCGCTGCGGCAGGCCGGACTGCTGACCGACGCCGAGACCGAGTCGCTGGTTCCCGACCCCGGGGCCGCCGCAGCGATGGCCGACCTCGTGGTGGCCCGCGGTCGCGCCGCCCGAGCCAAGGAGGTCCTCCCATGGCGGTGACCGCACCTGCCCGCACCAGCCTCGCGGTGCTGCCCACCCCGCTGGTGACGGCATCCCGGCTGGCCGACGCGCTCGGGCTCACCGAACCATTGCTGGTGAAGCGCGACGACCTGACGGGCTTCGCGGTCGCGGGCAACAAGGCGCGTCAGCTCGAGCTGCTTGTCGCCGAGGCGGAGGAACAGGATGCCGACGTCGTGGTCACCGGCGGCAGCACCGGCTCGAACTTCGTCGCGGCGGCAGCGGCCGCGGCGGCGTACGCCGGGATGGGTTGCGTCGTCGTACTGGCCGGTGATGCGGTCAACCGCACGGACCATCCCAACCTCGCGGCGGCCACGGCCTGGGGCGCGCAGGTGCGCTGGACGGGGAACGCCGACCGCGCTTCGGTGGACGAGATGATCCCGGCAGTGGCGGCGCAGCTGGCTCGCGACGGTGCCCGGCCCTACGTCATACCGCGCGGCGGAGCCAGCGCGACCGGCGCTCTGGGTTATCGGCTCGCCGTCGACGAGCTCGTCGGCCAGCTCGCGGGCCGCACGCCCACCATCGTCATCGCCGTCGGAGCAGGTGGCACCCTGGCGGGCTTGGTCGCTGGCGTCGTCGCCCACGGAAATCCATTGCGGATCATCGGTGCCAGCGTCAGCCGCCCGGTCGACGAGGTCGCCGGACGAGTGCTCGCGCTGGCCCGTGAGGTCGCGCGACGCCGCGGCGAGAAGGAGCCACAGCCGTCCGACGTGGAGCTGGTCGACGCCCGCGGCCCGGGGCACGGGGTTGCCTCGCCTGCCGGTGCCGCCGCCGCCGCGCTCGCGTTGCGGTACGCCGGCCTGGTGCTCGACCCGGTCTACACGGCAAAGGCGTTGGCGGCGCTGCCCGCTGCCGTCGCTGACGGTCCCGCCCTCTTCTGGCACACCGGTGGCCTGCTCGACGCGGTCGCCGCGCTGATGGGCCCGCTGTGAGCACCGGGCACCGGCTCGGGGCGCCGATGGACGGCCCCGCACCCGAGCTTGTCGACTCGGGCTTCTACCTGGAGAACGCCGACGCGCCGCTGCTGCACGCCGGCCTCAACCTCGCCGACCTGGCACACGTGCTGGACCTGCGACAGCGTGACGTCATCCCCGCGGCGTCCGCAGGCCGACTGCTGCGCCTGCTGCTCGAGAGCGTCGCCACCCCCGCCGAGGACTTCCCCTACGACCCCGCCTTCGGCGAGCCCTACAACAGCCGGGAACGCTTCTTCACCCAACGCATCGGGGACGACGCCGGCTGGCTGCACGCGGGCCGGCCCCGACGCGAAGCGGTCCGGATCGCCTTGCGACTGCACCTCCGTGACCAGCTCGTCGACCTCGTCGAGACCGCCGCGACGCTGGCGGACACCATCGCCGCCACTGCCGCAGCACACAGCCGCACCTGGCTGCCCGACCAGACCTACCTCCAGCACGCGCAACCGTCGACGTTCGGCCACTACCTGCTCTCCTTCGCCTACCCGGTGCTGCGAGATGCGCGTCGACTAGTCGACGCGCTGGCATGGACGAACACCAGTCCCGGAGGCGCGGGCTGCGTCAACGGCAGCCGGCTGCTCGACGACCGCGACCCCATGGCCCAGATGCTCGGTTTCCAGGGCGTGATCGAGCACACCCGCGACGCGATGTGGCAGACCGACGGCTTGGTCGACATGCTTGCTGCAGCGGCGAGCCTGGTCGGCACGCAGAGCAAGCTCGGCGAGGACCTCGAGATCTGGGCCAGCAGCGAGTTCGACTACGTGACGCTGGCTGACGGCTTCAGCCGGGCCAGCGTCCTGATGCCGCAGAAGCGCAACCCCTATGCACTCTCGATCATCCGTGGAGCGTCCGGCACCCTGATCGGCCGGCTCTCCGGGTTCCTCGCCGTCATCAAGAGCCCCTCAGCACGCAGCGACAACCTCATCTATGCCTACGGCGAGGTGCCCCGTGCACTGGACCTGGCGATCCGCACGACACGGTTGACCGAGGGCGTCGTACGCACCCTTGAGGTGAACACCGCCCGGATGTGGGCCGCGCTGGAGGCGGGGTTCTGCCAGGCGACCGACCTCGCCGAGTACGTGATGCTGACGTGCGGCTTGGACTACCGCACTGCCTACCAGGTCGTGGGCGTGGCCGTACGCACCGCGCACGAGGCCGGCTTGCGCGGCATCGACCTCGACGGCGAGATGATCGACGCGGCGGCGCAACGCTATGCCGGCCGCACCCTCGGGCTGGCCGGTGCGGACCTGACCGAGGTGCTTGATCCGCGGCGCATCGTGGAAACGCGGACGGCCGTTGGCGGCGCGGCTCCGGGTGTGGTGGAGAAGATGGCTTCCTCCTGCTCGGACGAGGCGGCCGAGCTGCTAGGCCTCGCGCGGACCAGCCGGGCCGGCTTCGCCGAAGCACAGCAGGCACTGCTCGACGCCGCGGCGGCACTCTCGTCCGGCCCCCAGTCCGCAGGTCCCGGACACCCCGGCCCGCGACAGGAGGCACCTGATGACCAGTAAGGCCATCGAACTGCCCGACCAGGTCGGCGTCGTCAACGTGGGGCTACCGCTGTTCGCTGCCGCCGTCGCCGACCAGGGACGCCCCGCGGTGCAGGTGGACTGGCGGATCCCGGCCGGCGGCGACCCGGTCGTCCTCGCCGCCCTGCGCCGGCTCAGCGGTCCGCTCACCCAGCAGGTGGATGCGGCCAATGCGGAGGTGGTGCGGCGGCTGGACACCGGCGTCCCGATGCTGGTCGGGGTCCGGCGGGCGCGGGACGTCGTGCCGCAGCTCGACGGCCGCGTCCTGCTCCACCCCGGGCCGGCCATCGAGCTCGACCAGGTGTGCGATCCGCTGCGCCGTTCGTTGCGGATCACGGCGGTCGCCGAGGGTTGGTGCGGCACGGTGGAGGAGGCCGATGCTCTGCTGGAGTCGGCGGCCATCAAGCTGCTGCCAGCAAACGAGGCCTGCGTGGTGGCCCCCATGGCCAGCGTCGTCGGCCCGAGCACTCCGGTGTGGGTCATCGACCTGGCCGCAGACGGCGCCCGGCTGACCGCGTTCGCGCCAGTCGGTCAGGGATCGGGCGACGTCGCGTGGTTCGGCCGGGACACCCCCGGGGCACGCGACCGTCTCGTCTTCCTGCGTGAGGCCGTGGGGCCGGTCATGTCCGCCGCCATAGCAGACAGCGGGCCGGTGGACGTGTTCTCGCTGGCCGCGCAGGCCGTCGCCATGGGGGACGACGTGCACGTGCGCACCCAGGCGGCCACCAATCTCCTGCTGCGTCACCTCTTGCCGTCGCTGATGGCCACCGATCACCCACGCGCCGCCGAGGTGGGTCGCTATCTGTCCGCCAACCATCTCCTCTTCCTGACCCTGGCGATGGCGTCCGCGCGCACCCTCACCGAGTGGGCCGGGCAGGTGGACGGGTCGTCGGTGGTCACCACGATGGCGCGCAACGGCACGGAGTTCGGTGCGAAGCTGCCCGGGCACCCGCAATGGTTCCTCGCCCCTGCACCCATGGTCGGGCGGGCGCTCTACCACCCCGGCCGGGGGTCGGCCGACGGCGCTCCGGACATCGGCGACAGCGCCGTGCTCGAGCTCGTCGGGCTGGGCGGCGCCGCCGCAGCCGGGTCACCCGCCGTCGGACAGCTCGTCGGAGGTCTGGACGCGGCGGCCGAGCTGACCGCCGAGCTGGAACAGGTGTGCGTCACGCGGTCGACCCGATTCACCCTGCCGACGTACGGCGGGCGCGGCACCCCGCTGGGGGTGGACGTTCGCAAGGTCGTCGAGCACGGCATCACCCCCAAGGTGACCACGGGCATCTTGCACGTCAGCGACGGCAGCGGTCAGGTCGGCGCCGGCGTCGCGGAGGCACCTCTCCGCTGCTTCCGCGACGCGTTGCTCGACCTCGACGCGCGGCTGGCCCGCTGAGTCAGCTCGGCGAGGGCGCCAACGACACGGTGATCGGCGGCGTCCGCGCGAGGGTGTTCGACACGTAGCAGACCCGGCTCGCCGGCTCGAGGAGCGGCCTCACCTGCTCGGCGTCCAGGCTGGTCGTCACCGTGATCTCGAGGGTGGCGAACCTCGGACCCTCGTAGGTGCCGGTGGCCGTCACCTCCAGGTCGGGCAGCTCGAAGCCACGCTTGCGGGCGGCCCAGGCCAGCGCCAGTGCATAGCACGACGACAACGAGGCCAGCAGCAGGTCGGTGGGCATCGGGCCGAGACCCGTGCCCCCGGCACTGGTCGGCTCGTCCACCACCAGCGCGAAGTCGCCGGCCTGCACGTCGCAGCGCCAGCCCCCGCGCCACATGGCCACCGCGCTCCTGACGCCATCGCGCTCAGAGGTGGCCGTGTCGAATCCCCTCCTCGATCGCGACGTCAGGAATGTGACGGCCCGTTCAGCGAACGGGCCGTCACGTCGTCGACAGTGGCGTCAGACCGTCCACGTCTGAAGGACCAGGGCACCCTCTCGACGTGCGGTGAGGGTCGCGTCGAGCACGTCGAGGGGATTGATCGGCTTGACGCCCTCCATCATGTCGATCTCGCGCATGCCGTAGAGCGCGGCAGCGGAGAACCGACATGCGTAGACGTGGCCGCCCTCATCCATGAAGGTCTGCAGCTGCTTGTTGTACCCCAATGCCCCGGGGAAGGCCTCGTCGCCAACCTTCGGGTAGCCACGCGACGCCGAGGCCATCAGCGATCCCGGACCGTAGAGAACGAGGCTCGTGTCGAAGCCCTTCCGGTTGAGCCGGGTCATCGTCAACATGTTCACCAGGCCCACAGAACCCTCGAACGGCACGGTGTGCATGAAAACGTAGGCCTTCTCACCGGGCTCGGCTTGGATGTCGTCGAAGACCTTGTCCTCGAAGTCGACGATCGCGTCGCCTTTGCTGACCCTCTCGCCCACGATTTTTGCCATGTTCCAACTCCCTCTTCCGGTCGTGTCGCTCGTTGCAGGGTCCGTCCGGTCTGGACGTCCTACGGTCTGGAGTGGTGGTTCAGACAGCCGGCCCCGCGGGTGGGGTCCGCCGGGTCCACGTCTGACGATGGCTGCCCGGCATGCGCATCATCACCCTCGTCCGGAGCGTCCACGGCAACCTGTGGTAGATCGGTGCATAGACCTTCTGCCAGAAGATGTCGGCCCCGGCAGGTCGTGGCGGGGGTGGGACCCCATAGCGCTGTGCGACGACTTTCTGCGCGGCCGTCAGCAGCTGCTCCTCCGACACCCTGCGCACCCACCGCGTGAAGGCCATCTCAGTCGTCCAGCCCGGCCAGAGCGTCCTGCGCCGCCATGGCGATCGGCTCGTTGAGGGCACCGATGGGCGGGGAATAGACGTTCTCCATCGTCGCCAGGTCGCGCAGCGTGATGCCGGTTCGCACGGCCATCGCGAGGAAGTCGGCTCGTTCCTTTATCCCTTCGCCACCCACCATCTGCGCGCCGATCAGTCGCAGGGTGCCGGGCTCGGCCAACAGCTTGACCTTCACCGGCTTGACGTCGGGGTAGTAGCGCGCCCGCGAGATGCCCTGGGCGACACCCATGACGAACGGGATGCCCAGGGCCGTGGCAAGGGTCTCGCTGAAGGAGACCCCGCCGATCATCCACTTCCCTGCGACGAGGCCCCACGGGACGTAGACCGGTTGATAGGCCCGCTTTCCCCCGGCCGCGTTGACACCGGCCACCTTGCCCTGGCTGTATGCGTGGCTGCCGGACAGTCCCTGGATCGGGACGTTGGAGACGCCATGCGGCACCTCGATGCAGTCGCCGGCGGCCCAGACGTCCTTGACCGACGTCGCCATCGTCTCGTCGACGATGAACCCCCCGGCCGTGCCGACCGCAAGCCCGGCGGCAGCGCCGAGCTCGGTGTTGGGCTCCTTGTGCGTCGAGACGACGAGCAGCTGACACGGGATCTCGCCGTCGGATGTCTGGACGCCCCGCACCGCGCCGTTCGCGTCACCCACGATCGCCTCGAGCTTGGTGTTGAAGTGCAGCTTCGCACCCATCTCCACCCACGAGTCCTGGACCGGCGCCACGATGTCGGGGTCGGTGGCCATGGACAGGGCCCACGGGCTCGGGTCGACCAGATGGGTCTCGATGCCCCGATGGCACAAGGCGGTGACCATCTCTAGACCGAGCGGACCGGCCTCGAGCACGACCGCGCTCTTGACGCTGTCGAGGGTCTTGTCCCGCTCCATCGCCTCGCGAATGTTCTTCATGTAGTAGATGCCGGTGAGGTCCGCACCAGGCACGTCGGGCCGGCGATAGTTCCACCCGCTCGCAATGACCAGCGAGTCGTAGGGAACGGCCTGACCCTCCACCGTCACCGTCTTGGCCGTGGTGTCGACCGAGCTCACATGCGTCTCGTACCTGATGTCGATGCCCTGGTCGGCGTACTGCTGCTTGGTCCCGAGAAAAAGCCGCTCGAAGTCAGGG
>JAVEDJ010000351.1 GCA_030841025.1 Actinomycetota bacterium | reverse complement strand
GGCGGCTCCAGCGGCCACCGGAGGGGGATCCAGGGTTGATCCCTGCTTGGCGGAGGGCATAGGTCCAGTAGGCTGGGCGTTGTACAACTGCATATGGGGGTGAATGGTCTCGACTTCGGATGTCGAGTCAGGAGAAGCGGGCCGAGGATGGCTGGGATGATCTCGAAAACCATGCCCAGCAAACCAACAAGCGCCGATTCTAATCAGCGCGCTTTCGCTCTTGCTGCCTAAGCAATAGCGAAGCTGTCAGCCCGGGAGTGCCTTCGGCCCGGTTCCTGGCATCAGCAAGAAGGCTCAACCAGCCGGTCCGGTCGCGGGATCGGCTGGGAAACCAAACAGTGACTGGGCCCGTCAGCAGCTTGCCTGCATGACTGCTGGGGCCGAGAAAAGCGATCGCAGGATGCGCCCGGAGAAGCCCTGGCTTCACACCGAAGGACGCGGGTTCGATTCCCGCCACCTCCACACGGGGGTCCTCACGAACACGAGGACCTTGTTGCTAGAAGGCGGACGGCGACCGAGAGGCCACCGTTCCGTGTCTTGTGCGGTGTATTGCGCCCACGTCTGGTGGGCCACCGCAGCCCTGCTTCTGCCGGCATCTCGGCCGTCAGGGTTGTCGCCCCGCGAGGTGACAGTGAAACGAAAGGATTTGTATGCCGAAGACCGACGCCATCGAGGTTGAGGGCCGCGTAACCGAGGCCCTGCCGAACGGAATGTTCCGGGTCGAGCTGACCAACGGGCACAAGGTGCTTGCGCACCTGTCCGGGCGGATGCGCCGTAACTACATCAGGGTGATGCTCGAGGACCGCGTGGTCGTAGAGCTCAGCACCTACGACTTGACCCGCGGACGGCTGGTCTACCGCCACAAGTAGGCCGGAGACCGTCCGGAAAGGACTGCATGAACAGCTGCTCTACCGGCGACACTGCCGGACCCATGACCCTTCTGTTCCAAGCTCCGCCGGCCCCGCCCCAGGAGGACACCGACGATGTCCCCGAGGAGCTGGCGGTCCGGCCGACGGACAACCGCGGTGGCAGCGCCCGCGGCGTCGAGGCCGGTGCCCCGAGCGGGCTGCGCATGCTCAAGGGCGCTCGCGCCGCTGCGGCCGGCATGCACATCTCGGACGCGCAGATCCGCGCCGTCCTCGATGATCCGCAGGACGCGCAACCCGACCCCAACCAGCCCACCCGCACCCGGCTCTCGCGTGACGGACTGGTCGTCACCACCGGCAACGACGGCATGATCCTGCGGGTGGCCCGCCGCCGCTGAGCCGGCCTTGATCGGGCCCGGCGATCCCCCTGAATCGAAGGGACGGGTGCCGGGCTACCCGACAAGATGCCTGGCGGCAGCTCGGCAGGGTCGGCGTTGTCAGGCCGCCTCTCAGAGCGCGACGTCACCGACGAGGTGCACCCGCACGCCTAGCTCGGCGAACACAGCAGCCTTCGCGAGCAGCGCCTTGTCGGCGGTCTCCGCGTCGGTGGCGTAGGCCACGTTGAGGTGGTTGGCCTTGTGCCGCGCCATGAACTGGTCGCGGGTCACGCCATGCAGCAGGGCGTGCATGATCGGCCACTGCGGGGTCGTGGCGTCCAGCCGGCGGCGGGTTTCCTGCTCGGTCAGCTCGAGGGCCGTAGCCCGGCCGAGGTCGAGGTGCAGCGCGCCATCCATGAGGAACACCCGGGACCAGACGATCTCGCCGGGTCTCGAGACCCCGGAGAGCGTGCCGCCGCCGAGCGGGAAGTACATGGCCGGCTGGCGCATACTCCAGGACTTGTCGTAGCCGCCGTTGTGCGAGGCAGGCACTGAACCCGAGATCTCGAACACCCAGACGAACCGGCCCTCGTAGTCCTCCCCCCACCGGATGTCGTGCAGCGTGGTTGCTGGGTCGAGGCCCATCGCCGTCCAGATCCGGTTGGTGACGAGGGAGTCGATCGCGACACCCTCGTCGACCTCGTTGAAGTGGGGGAGCGGGGCCCCGGCGTAGAGCTCGCGGGAGCCGTCGCGGCTGCGCACCGGCGGCCGCTCCACGTTGTTGAGCAGCCCCTCCGCGAGATCGCTCGCCGGCACGGTGTCCTTGAGGCCCTGCTGGTACTGGATTCCGACGGCGTCGAGGCCGAAGTCGTCGGCGATGCGAAGCGCCGCGACGTACATCTTGAACTGGCTCCGCAACTGCGCGTCGGTGAGCTCGGTGGCCTCGTCGGTGCCCGTATGGAAGGTCATGCCGGCCGCATCGAGCCAGCGGCGGACATCGTCGGCTTCCTCGTCGCTCACCCGGCCCATCTCCGCTACGAGCGCGCTCTGCGAGAGCCGCTCCTTGTAGATTCCGAGGGGGTTGATCAGCTCGTCGTCGATGATCGCGTTGTACATCCCCATGCAGCCTTCGTCGAAGACGCCGATGATCGCCTTCTCGGTCGTGAGCTGGCGAGCGAGCGCCGCACCGAGCTCGACCTCCGGGCCGCCCGGCAGCGTGGGCAGGTCACGGACGTGGCTGATGTCGTGGGACAGCGCACCTGTCTTGAGCCATGTCATGAGGCCGCTGACTGCCCAGTCGTCGGTGAAGTCCTCGCTCCACAAGGTCGAGTGCGCCGTGCCGGCCTTGGTCAGGCTTGCGGTGAGGTTCAGCAGACCGACCAGTCCGGGGTAGCGCCCGCTCCAGTTGGCGACCACGAGGATCGGCCCGCGATGGCTGCGGAGCCCGGCGAGCACGTGGTGGCTGTACTGCCAGACACCCTCGACCACGATGAGCGGCGCGTCCACAGGCAGCGTCTTGAAGACCTCGATGCCGGCGCGTTGTCCGTCGATGAAGCCGTGGCCCTTCTCGGGGTCGAACGGGTGACCGCGTCTCACCGTCCACCCGAGCTTTTCGACCGCTGCCGAGAGGTCTGCCTCGAGCTGCTCCTGCGTGGGCCAGCAGGTGACGTTCGCGCTCGGCCGCAGGTCCCCGCTGGCAACCGTGTAGACGACGCCGGGCTCCGCTGCGGGCGGCTCGACGGGCTGCGGCATGGCATACGAGGTCATCGGTGGCTCCTTCATGGTGCGTGGCGGGTGCGGTGCTGCCGTGCGGCCAGGGCGTGGGTGACGTCAGCCGATCCGGCGTAGAGCGCGCGGTAGAGGGCGTAGACCTCGTCGTACGACGCCGCGACGTGGCGGTGGGGGGTGACGACCTCCTTGACCGGGTTCCAGTGGTCGATGTCCGCCTCGCCCACGAGCTGGGCGGCGAGCAGTGCCCCGCCGTAACTTGCACCGATCGACTGCATGCGCAGCTCCTGGTCGCGGCCCGTGATGTCCGAGACCAGCTGGGTCCACAGCGAGCCCTGCGTGCCACCACCGACTGCGACGATGCGACGGATGTCGCCACCGGCGGCCTCGATCGCCTCGATGTTGTGGCGCACCGCGAAGCCGGTCGCCTCGAGGGCCGCGCGGTACAGGTCGCCCCGGCCGTGGGACAGGGTCAGGCCGGCGATGAGGCCCCGGGCCTGCGGGTCCATGATCGGCGTTCGCTCGCCAGCGAAGTAGGGCAGCATCAGCAGCCCACCCGCCCCGACGCCGGACTCCTCAGCGAGGCGGAGCAGCTCGGGGTAGTCGGCGGAGCCGAACAGGTCACGCAGCCAACCGGTGATCGCGCCCGACGTCGCCATGCCGCCGGCCAGGTTCCGGGTGTCGGGCAAGGCGCCGACGGTGCCCCACAACGCTGGACTGCTCAGGCGTTCGGGCACCGTGTGGACGAGGAACATCGTCGTGCCGTACATCAGCATCAGGTCACCCACGCCCTGTGCTCCGACGCTGATCGCCTCAGCCCACGCGTCGATCGTCCCGGTGGTGACCGGGATGCCCTGCGGCAGACCGGTCAGCGACGCGGCGCTGGCGGTGACGCTCCCGGTCGCCTCCCCGGCCCATCGCAACGGGGGCAGGTGGAGCTGCGGCGCGATCAGCTGGACCCACGGGTCGTACCACCCGCGCGCGATCGTGTCGTAGAGCGGCGTGCACTGGCTCGCCGAGTGCTGGTCGAGGGCGTAGGCCCCGGTGAGCTTGCGGCCGAGCCATGAGCTCGGCATGTACAGCCGCCGTGCCCGGGCGAAGAGTTCGGGCTCCTCGTCGGCGACCCAGGCGATCTTGGCGCCGGCCGCCTGGGTGGTGAGGGCCGAGCCGCAACGCCGCAGCACCTCCTGCGCCCCGAGCTCCTGCTCGAGCCGGGCGATCTGCGCCACCGAGCGCGTGTCGACGCCGTAGAGGATCGCCGGGCGCAGCGGGGTGTCCTGGTCATCGGTGAGCAGCACGCAGGGGCCCATGCCACTCAGGCCGACTGCGACCACGTCGGCGTCGCTGTCGCCGGCGCCGAGCAGCTCACGCGTGAGCGAGACGAACTCTTCCCACCAGACGTCGGCATCCATCTCGACATGGCCCGGCAGGGGGCGGTCGACAGTGTGCTCCCGGACGGCCCAGCGGACCAGCTCCCCGCCGAGGCCGACCAGAACGGCCTTGCTGCTGGACGTACCGATGTCCACACCAAGGACCGCCGGACGAGGCATGCCGTGCACCGTCTCAGAAATCGATTTCAGCGTCAAGACGCGCAGTCGCTACCCGGCGGGGTCGTCGTCGCCACCC
>JAVEDJ010000416.1 GCA_030841025.1 Actinomycetota bacterium | reverse complement strand
CCTTTGGCCTGGTGATGCTCACGTTCGTGCCGGTCTTCTTCCTGCCTCGTAAGCGCGAGGAGACGCACCTGCTCGACGACCAGGGCGTGCCGCCCGTCGTCGTTCACTGATCACCTTTGCAGACGCTGCCCAGCAGGTCGGTCAGACCGGGTCCTCGGGTGGTGCGAGGTGCTGGAACGCGTCGAGGTTGCGCGTCGACTCGCCGCGCAGCCGTCGCCAGGCCCACTCCTTGCGGATGGCCGAGGCGAAGCCCAGCTCGAGGATCGTGTTGAACGCCGCGTCGGCGTACTCCAGGACTGACCCCATCAGCCGGTCGACCTCGTCGGTCGTGATCGCGTGCAATGACAGCCGGCCGGTCAGATAGATGTCACCGAGCTGGTCCAGCGCGAAGGCGACGGCGTACATCTTGACGTTGCGCTCGAGCAACCACCGGTAGACCGCCTCGTGGTTCTCGTCGGGACGCCGGACCACGAACGCGTTGACCGACACGCTGTGCGCGCCGACCACGAACGAGACCGTCGTCGCGAGCTTGCGTTCACCCGGCAGCACCACGACGAAGGTGCCCGGCTGCGGCTCCTCGTAGTCGACCTCGGCCGCATCGAACGCTGCCCGCAGTGTGTCTGCAGCAGCGGTCAACGGTTCACGACGAGCGGTCGTTGCGCCCGGTCGGCGAGCGCGTCGCCGTAGACGTCGAGCATTCCGGAGGCCGTCGCGGCCCAGCTGAAACCGGCTGCGTGCGCGATCGCGGCCCGACCCAGGGCCCGGCGGCGCTGGTCGTCGGCCAGCAGCTCTCCCAGCACCGCGGCGTAGTCACCCGGATCGTGGCCGTCGACCAGCACCCCCGAGACGCCGTCGCGCACCGCGGTACGCAGACCGCCGGCGGCCGCTGCGACGACCGGTGTGCCGCAGGCCTGCGACTCGATGGCCACGAGACCGAACGACTCGCTGTACGACGGGACCACGGTGAGGTCCGCTGCGCGGTACCAGTCGGCGAGCGCCGGCTGCGGGACCGGGTCGGTGAAGCGCACCACGTCGGACAGGCCGAGCTCGCGGGTGAGCCCCCTGAGCGAGTCGGGGTGCGCCAGACCACTTCCTGACAGGCCACCCACGACGGCCACCACCAGGCGCTCGCGCAACGACGGCTGCTCCGCGAGCAGCCGGGCCACCGCGCGCAGCAGAACATCGGGAGCCTTGAGCGGCTGGATCCGTCCCACGAACAGCAGCACCGATGCGGCGGCGGGCAGGCCGAGGCGCTGCCGGGCAGCGGCGGCCGGGCCCGGTCGGAACATGTCGAGGTCGACGCCGGGCGGCACGGTGACCACCTGGGCCGGGTCGGCGTCGTACAGCTCGATGAGCGCCTTGCCCTCCTCGTCGGTGTTGGCGACCAGCCGGTCGGCCGCCGCCACGACCTGCGCCTCCCCGATCTCGCGGGCCAGCGGCTCGGGCGTGTCGTCATCGGCCAGGGCGAGGTTCTTGACCTTCGCCATGGTGTGCATGGTGTGCACGAGCGGCACGTCCCAGCGCTCGGCGGCGAGCCACGCGACCTGACCGGAGAGCCAGTAGTGGGAGTGCACGACGTCGTACCAGCCGGGCTCGCGCACAGCCTCGATGCGCATCAGGCCGGCCGTGACCGCGCACAGCTGCGCGGGGAGATCTTCCTTGGCCAGGCCCTCGAAGGGCCCGGCGGTGACGTGGCGGACGGTGACGCCGGGGGTCAGCTCGACCGCGGGCGGCAGCTCGGAGCTGGTCGCCCGGGTGATGACGTCGACCTGCACCCCGAGGGCGGCCAAACGGCGGGACAGCTCGACGACGTAGACGTTCATGCCGCCCGCATCGCCGGTGCCCGGCTGGTCGAGCGGCGACGTGTGCACGCTGACCATGGCCACCCGCCGAGGCAGCCGCGCCCAGACCGGCATCACGCGGTTCGTCATCGGTCCACCTCCGGAGCGCTCCACCACATCGCTTGCCACGTCAACCATGGACCAACACCGGGCCGATCCTGCCCGATTCCCGTCCGGGACGAACGATGGCCCCCCGGCGCGGACACGCCGACTCGCGGCCGGCGCGGCCGCTGGCAGGATGTGGCTCATGAGGCGAGGGACGGCGGTCGTGACCGGGGCGAGCAGCGGCATCGGAGAGGCGACGGCGCGGCGCCTGGCCCAGGAGGGGTACGACGTCGTGGTCGCCGCCCGACGGCGCGACCGGCTCGAGGCGCTGTCCCAGGAGATCGGTGCCCGGGCGGTCACGCTGGACGTGACCTCGCCCGAGTCGGTGGCCGCGCTGGCCGATCAGGTGCCCCAGTGCACCGTGCTGGTCAACAACGCGGGCCTGGCGCTGGGCCTGGACCCGGTCGCGACCTCCGACGTGGAGGACTGGAGGCAGATGTACGACGTCAACGTGCTGGGCGCCGTCCGCGTCACCCAGGCCCTGCTGCCCCGCCTGGTCGGGAGCGGCCAGGGTCACGTCGTGGTGATGGGCTCGACCGCTGGCCGCATCGTCTACGAGGGCGGTGGCGGCTATGCCGCGGCGAAGCACGGTGCTGCTGCCCTGGCCGAGACGTTGCGGCTCGAGCTGAGCGGCCAGCCGGTGCGGGTGACCGAGATCGCCCCGGGCATGGTCGCGACGCCGGAGTTCTCCCTGAACCGCTTCCGCGGCGACGCCGACAAGGCGGCCGGCGTCTACCAGGGGGTCAAGGAGCCGTTGACGGCCGAGGACATCGCCGACTGCGTCGCCTGGTGCGTGACCCGGCCGCCGCACGTGGACATCGACCTGTTGGTGGTGCGGCCGCTGGCCCAGGCTGCCCAGCACAAGGTGCACCGCACGACCAGCTGACACTCGCCGCCCCTCGACGAGCGACCTTCCGGGCACGACACGCCGGCGTGTCGTGCCCGAAGGTCGCTGGTCAGGCGTCAGAGGTGGGCGGCGAAGGCGTCGTACACGTCCTGGTTGAACAGCACGAACCGCACCTCGCGCACGGACTGCGGCTCGTGTTCGCGCACCGTCGACACCGCGATGCGGGCGGCGTCGTCCAACGGCCAGCCGTAGACCCCGGCGGACACCGCGGGGAACGCGACACGGCCGGCGCCCAGCTCCTCGGCCACCCGCAGCGACTCGCGGTAGGCCGACGCGAGCGCTGCTGAACGGTCCTCGCTCTTGGCATAGACGGGACCGACGGTGTGGATGACCCAGCGGGCCGGCAGGTCGCCGGCCGTGGTCGCCACCGCCTGCCCGGCCGGCAGCCCACGGGCCAGCTCACCGGCGCGCAGCGCCCGACACTCCTCGAGGATGGCCGGGCCGCCGCGTCGGTGGATGGCCCCGTCGACACCGCCGCCGCCGAGCAACGACGAGTTGGCGGCGTTCACGACGGCGTCGACGTCCTGCTCGGTGATGTCGCCCAGCACGAGCGCGATGTCCATCGACCAGCCTTCCGCCGGGGCCCGGCGTGAGTCACGGCCTGACGACGGACGGCTACACGCCGTCGGTCAGCCTGATCCGCAGCCGCCGGAAACCCTTCCCCTTGTTCTCCACCTTGACCACCTCGATCCGGCCGATCTGCCGGGTCGACGTGACGTGGGTGCCGCCGTCGGCCGGGGTATCCAGGCCGACGATGTCGACGATGCGCACGATCTCGAGGTCCGGCGGAAGCAGGTCGGTCGCCGTGCGGATCAGGTCGGGATGGGCGCTGAACGCCTCCTGGCGCGGCAGCGTGCTCACCTCGATGGCGCGGTCCGCCGCCACCTCGGCCGCGCAGGCCGCGGCGACCCGGTCCTTGAAGCCCTCCGGGACCTCGGGGAGGTTGAAGTCCATGCGGGCTTCGAGCGGCTCCATGTTGCCGCCGGTCACCAGCGACCCGAAGTCGCGCAAGACGACGCCGGACAGCAGGTGGAGTCCCGAGTGGGTGCGCATCAACGCGGTACGCCGCTCGTCCTCGATGGCACCTCGTACGGCGGTGCCGGCGGGCGGCACCGGGTCGCCCTCGGCCGGCACGAGCACCAGGTCGTCACCCTTGCGCAGCCCGACGATGCGGGTCTGCACGCCGCCCCAGAGCAGTACGCCGTGGTCCGGTGGCTGGCCACCGCCGCCGGGGTAGAACGCGGAGCGGTCGAGTACGACGCCCTGGTCGGAGGAGTCGAGCACGGTGGCGTCCCACTCGCGCAGCGTCTGGTCTTCGAGCTCGAGCCGGTGGGTGCGCCCGTGGGTGTCGAGGGCCATCAGCGTCCGACCCTCCTGCGGGGACGGCCGGTCACCACGGGCCGTAGGGGCCCATGTTGCGGTTGCCACCCCGTCCCGAGACCTGCTGGAGCGCGGGCCGCACGTCCACGAGGTAGATGATCGAGGCGATCGTGCCGGCGATGTTGATGAAGCTGACCGGCCCCGTGATCAGGTGGAACGCGAGAGATGCACCGGTGAGCGCCAGCCACAGAGTGCGGCTGCGCTTGCCCGCGCTGACGTACTGGTTGTTCGAGTAGCGCAGGGAGTCGATCAGCGCGAACACCTTCACCACCAGCAGCGCCGCCCAGATGATCAGGCTGAGGAAGCCGGTGACGCCGAGCGAGGCCAGTAGAGCCGGGTCCTTGACGTAGTCGAGCACATACCGAGCCTAGTGCGGCCCGGCCCCGCTCGCCCTTTGTGGCGCCCGTCCTGGGCGTCACGCCGGTGGGAGCGGGGCCGTCGGCTGCGTGCCGGTGGTACTAGCGGCCGGTCTTCGAGGCGCCAGCTGCTGTCGCCTTGCGCGCAGTCGACGTCGTCTTGCGCGCCGAGGTAGCGGCCGACTTCGCGGTCTTCTTGGTGGCGGTGGCGCGCTTCTTGGCCGTTGTGGCCGTGCCACGGGCCGAGCTGCGCGTGTCGGCGGCGGCCTTCTTGGCGGTCGTCACGGTCGCCTTGCTGCGGCGCACCGTCGTCGTCGACTGCTGCTTGAGGTCCTGTGACGACTTCTGCCGGCGGATGCGGGTCACGACGCTGCGGCCCCGGCCGAGAAGCTCGTCGTACCCGGTGCCGACCACGCCGGCCACATCCGCGGCCAGCGTCACGGCGACGGTCTGCGCCTTGGCCGGGAAGGCCTTGGTCTCGCTCTGCAGTGCCGAGATGGTGGTCTCGACGTCCTTGCGCTCGATGCGCAACGACGCGAGGCGGTCGGTGCCCTCGCGGACGGCCTTGACGGCGAGGTCGCCCGCACCGGCGACGACGTAGAACGGCTTGCTCGTGGTGATCGTCTTGGTGACGCTCATGGTTGTGTCCTCCTGCTGGTCGAGGTCGTGGTGGTGGCTGACTTCTTGGCGCTCGGCTTCTTCGCGGTCGCCTTCTTCGCGGTCGCCCGCTTGGCGGCCGCCTTCTTCGCGGTCGCCTTCTGGGTGGGTCGCGACCTGCCACCCGTTGGCGGGTTCGCGGCACGCTCCGCGCGGAACGACTCGTAGATGTCGAGCAGCACTCGCTTGTGCCGATCGTCGAGCGCCTGGTCCGCGAGGATGGCGCCGACCACGTCACTGGTGGCGCCGCGGTCCTCGAGGAAACCGGCCCGCACATAGAGCGTCTCGGCGGAGATGCGCAGACCCTTGGCGATCTGCTGCAAGATCTCCGCGCTCGGCTTCTTCAGTCCCCGCTCGATCTGGCTGAGGTAGGGGTTCGAGACGCCCGCGGACGTCGCGAGCTGTCGCAGAGAGACCTGCGCATGCTCACGCTGCTCGCGGATGTAGTCGCCGACGGACGACACGTGAAGGCTTGCCACACCACGAGTCTTGCCCGAAGTGCTAACTATGGCAAGCGGCTAGCTAGCACGACTGCGGTGAGGTGAGTCACACGCCGGGGGCTAAACCTCGTCGAGCGACCATTCCGTGCCGCCGGAAGTGTCACGCAGCTGGATGCCCGCGGCGGCGAGCCGGTCTCGAATGAGGTCGGAGGACGCGAAGTCGCCACCGTCACGGGCGGAAGCGCGCAGCTCGAGCAGGACGTCGACGACGGGGGCGACCTGCCCCCGGGGGTCGGCGCCCGTGTCCGCGAGCTCGCCCAGCCGCACCACCATCGCGCGCAGCACCCGTCGGGCGTGCTCCTGGTCGTCGCTCTGCAGCGTGTCGGCCTGCCAG
>JAVEDJ010000303.1 GCA_030841025.1 Actinomycetota bacterium | reverse complement strand
GACCTGGACCGCGCGGGCCCACCGCATGCGCGAGGTCCACGCGGCTGTGCACCAGCCGGGTCGTCGCGGCAGCTGTCACGGCCGGGATCCTTCGGCGAGCACGTCCAACAGGGCCTCCGCTGCCTCGGGCTTGAGCAGTCCCGCGGCGAGCGCCCGGTCGGCGGTCAGTCGGGCCATGGCGATGTACGCGCCGAGCGCCTGAGGTGAGACGTCACGCAGCTCGCGCAGATGCGCGGCAACCGTGCCGGCATCGCCGCGGGACACCGGTCCGGTGAGCGCCAGGTCACCGGAACGCAGCGCGTTGTCGAGGGCGGCGCCGAGCAGTGGGGCCAGCATCCGGGCTGGGTGCTCGACACCAGATCTCGCGAGCAGCTCGACCGACTCGTTGACCAGCGTGGTCAGGTGGTTGGCGCCGTTCGCGAGGGCCGCGTGGTACAGCGCGCGCCGTTCCTCAGCCACCCACTCCGGCTCACCGCCCATCTCGAGGACCAGCGCCTCCGCGATGGGGCGCAGCGGCTCGGGTGCCGTGACGCCGAACGAGCAGCCGGCGAGGCGTACGACGTCCTCGGGGCGGCCCGTGAACGTCATCACCGGGTGCAGCGCCAACGGCAGCGCCCCGCGTCGGGTCGCTGGCTCGAGGACCGCGACGCCATGCGCCCCGCTGGTGTGCACGACCAGCTGCCCGGGCCGGATCGCGTCGGCGCTGACCAGCCCTTCCACCAGGCCGGGCAACGCGTCGTCCGGGACAGTCAGCAGTACCAGCTCGGACGCCGCGACGACGGCAGTCGGATCGACGAGCGGAGTATCGGGCAACAACGACTGCGCGCGCGCCACCGACGCGTCGGACACGGCAGAGGCCGCGACGATGGGGTGACCGGCGTTGCGCAGCGCGGCCGCCAGGACACCACCGACGCGACCGACACCCACGACGCCCACCGCGAGACGGGCCGGGCGCTGCGTCGTGGAGTGTGAAGTCGAAGGATGCGACATCGTGTGGTCGTTCCAGTCCTCGGGGACGGGTACCGGACGGGCGCGATCAGCGTACGGCGTGCCACGATTGCGCCGACGCAGCGGTTGGTCAGCGGCGGAGCTGCCGCAGGCCGAGCCGGGAGCAACTCATGGCGCAGCGACTTGCGTCCCGGTGCGTCCACCGCGTGTGCGAAGGTCTGTGGATGAGCGGGGGCACCGGCCAGCGGTGGATGACCTGGTGTGCGGCAACCCAGCAGGCGTTGTACGCCGACGGTGGCTTCTACCGCCGTGGCACGGGACCGGTGGACCACTTCCGGACCTCGGTGCACGAGTCACCCGGTTTCGCCGAGGCACTGCTGACACTGGCCCGGGCGGCCGATCTGGACGTCGTCGTCGACCTCGGCAGCGGCCGCGGCGAGCTGCTGCGGACGCTGCACGCGCTGGACCCGACCCTGCGCCTGGTCGGCGTCGAGCTGGCGGACCGGCCGGACGACCTGCCCGACGTCATCGGGTGGAGCAGCAGCCTTCCGTCGGACCTCGACGCGCTCGTCGTCGCCAACGAGTGGCTGGACAACGTGCCGGTCGACATCGCGCGGCGCGCCGGCGACGACGTACGCCTGCTCGTGGTCGACCCGACATCCGGCGCCGAGGCTCCGGGCGCGCCCGTCACCGGCCGCGATCTCGACTGGCTCGACCTGTGGTGGCCGTTGCCGGACGGCGGCCGGGCCGAGATCGGTCATCCGCGCGACGACGCCTGGGCTGCGACGGTCGGATCCATACGCCGGGGCATCGCGGTCGCCGCCGACTACGAGCACCGGCTCGCCGAGCGGCCGTTCGCGGGCAGCCTCGCCGGCTACCTCGCCGGACGGCAGGTCCCGCCGGTGCCCGACGGCTCGTGCGACATCACCAGTCATGTGGCCCTGGACTCGTGCGCCGCGGCGGGCATGCGCGCCGGTGCAACGTGGACCGTGCACACGACGCAGCGTCAGGCGCTCCAGGCCCTGGGCGCCGGCCGGCCGAAGCCGTCGTACGACGACGCCCGTCGTGACCCGGCGGCCTACCTCGCCGCCCTCTCGCGCGCGAGCGCCGACGCCGAGCTGACCCGTCGCGGCGGGCTGGGCGACTTCGGCTGGCTGGTCCAGGGCCGCGGGGCGCCGCGTCCGCGCCTGCTCGACCAGCTGCCCTGACCGGTCGACCGGTTCGGCTCAGGTGACGGCCGTCCCTTGCTGCATGATCGACTGCCTGATTCGGGGGCTATGACCTGCGACGATCCGGGAGCGTGTCCCTTGCTGCATGATCAACGCCGGAATGTGGCGCGCGTCAGGAGGTGCGCAGGGGCACGGACTCGTACCCGCGCAGCACGAACGTCGTCCGCTGCACCGGCGGTCCCGCCGGCTCGAGCCGCGGGAACCGGCGCAGCAACGTGGGCATCGAGATCTGCAGCTCCATCCGGGCGAGCGGCGCACCGAGGCAGTGGTGCAGCCCCGCCCCGAAACCGATGTGGTGGTTGGGCTGACGAGCGATGTCGAACCGGTCGGCGTCCTCGAAGGCGGCCGGGTCGCGGTTGGCTGACCCGAGCAGGGCCGCGACCTTCTGACCCGCCCGCACGGTCACGTCGCCCACCTGCATGTCCTCGCTGGCTGTCCGCTCGAACAGCTGCAGCGGCGCGTCGTAGCGGATCATCTCCTCGAGCGCCGTCGGGACGAGACCCTCGTCCGCACGCAGCAGCTCCAGCTGCTCAGGGTGCTGGAGCAGTGTCACGACGCCGTTGCCGAAGGCGTTCACGGATGCCTCGTGCCCGGCGTTGAGCAGCAGGATCGCCGACGCGACCAGCTCATCGTCGGTCAGGGTCTGGCCCCGTTCCTCGGCGAGTGCCAGGTGGCTCACCAGGTCGTCGCGCGGCTCGGCCCGGCGCGCCGCCGCAAGCCGGTGCATGTAGTCGGCGAACTCGCCCGCGGAGCTGATCGCCTCGTCCTCCGTGGCGGGCGTGCGTCCGTACTCGTACATCTTCACGATGCTCTGTGACCACGGCCGCAGCAGATGGCGGTCGCACGGAGGTACCCCGAGCAGCTCGGCGATGACGGCCACCGGCAGCGGTTCGGCGAAGTCCTCGATGAGGTCGAGCTCCTGCTTGTCCGCGACCTTGTCGAGCAGCTCGTCCGCGAGCTCCTGGACCCGCGGTCGCAGCCGCTCGACGTGGCCGCGGGCGAACGCCTTGGCGACGAGCGACCGTAGCCGGGTGTGGTCGGGCGGCTCCGTCTCCATCATCTGGTTGCGGTGCAGGTTGTTGAACGGCTCGAATCGCTCGACCGGCTCCTTGTCGTGCCACAGCCGCCCGAATCGCCGGTCACGCAGCACGGCGTTGCTGAGCGCGTAGGTCAGCGCGAGGTACTGCCCCGTCGGCTCGTGCCACAGCAACGGCGTCTCGCGACGCAGCCGCGCGAACGTCGGGTAGGGATCGGCCACGAAAGCGGGGTCGGTCAGGTCGAGAGCGAAGGTCACCGCGTAACCGTAGGGCCAGCCGGCGCGTCGGGAGGTCGCATCCACCGTTCTGGACGCGCGCCGGCCCTGGACGCACGGGCCAGCGCGACCTCGGCGTCGAGCAGATCACGCGCATCCTTGGCGTCGCGGTGATGGGCCGTCGGGTGCACCGGCCCGGGCGAGGTGTCGAGGTGCACCGTGGCCAGGCCCAGTCGGCGCTGCAGCGGGCCCTGGGTCAGCCGGGCGCTCTGCACCCGCTCGTGCGGAACCACGTCGATCTCCCGCTGGAGCCGGCCACGGCGCGCAATGAAGACCCGGTCGTCGGCGCCGGCGGCGTTGCCTCTCCAGGAGACCGGATCGCACCAGCGCGCCCGCCGCGGGACGCCGTACGTCGGGATCGACCGGACGTCGACGTCCGGCAGCACCCGGCTCAACAGGGCGAAGGCCTCCTCGCGCGAGGCCACGGGCAGCAGCACGTTGGCCAGGGCCTGGCCCTCCCTGCCGACGTAGCCGGCGATGTTCACCTCTACGCGGCACCAGCCCTTCGACCGCCACAGCAGGGGTTCGATGATGCGCACCGCCTGCACCCGGCCGGGTGGCACCGTCTGCGCCCGCGTCTCGAGCAGGCCGTGGCGCAGCCGGAGCCCGTCCGGCGACTCCGCCACGGTGAAGTCGAAGTGCACGATCACCGAGCGGGCGATGGCGGGCACGATGCCGACCGCCGCCGGGATCGCGAAGGTCAGGATGGCCCACTCGCCGGTCACGACGGCGGCGGTGACCAGTAGGACGGCGGCGGTGACGGTGAGGATCAGCCCCACGGAGCGCAGCTGACCCTCGACCAGCCTGGTCAGCGGCACCTTGACCAGCACCGACTCCGGCGCTTCGGGGGTGTCGTGGTGCAGGCCGGCGGCCCGCGCCAGCAGCTCGGCGCGCAGCTGCTGGGCGGCCGGCTCGCTCAGGTAGGCCAGCGGTGCCTCGGACGAGGACCCGCCCGCCACCTCGAGGCGCAGCTCCGCGAGCCCGAGCGCGCGGGCGACGAGCGGCCGTACGACGTCGACCGCCTGCAGTCGGTCCAGCCGCACCCGGCGGGAGCGACGGAACAGCACGCCGGTCTCGAGCCGCAGGTCCTCGCTGTCGATGCGGAACCGCGTGGCGCGCCACGAGATGAAGCCGTAGGCCGCCCCGAGCGGGATGCTTGCCGCTATGCCGATCAGCAGCCACCCCAGCTGCAGGTCGCCGTAGAGCTGCTGGGTGGCGATGGCGACGGCCGCTGCGAACACCTTCCAGCCGCGCAGCACCGGTGTGAGCGGATGCAGGCGACGCAGCTCGGTCGTGTTCTGCTGCGCCGGCGGGGTCGGGGGTTCCGGGCGGGGCGCGTCCGGGGTCGGGCCGTCCGGGACGGGCGTGCCCCGGTCCGGTGGCGGCGGGAAGTAGGGAGTGTCCCCGCCGTAGCCAGAGCCGCCGCGGTCGGTCACAACCCCGCCGACGAGGCCTCGCCGCGAGCCGCGAGCCGGTCGCGCAGCCGAGCCGCCTCCGGCGGGAGCAGCCCGGGGATCTGCGCGTCGGTGGCCGCGGCTGCCGTGTGCAGCTGAACCGTCGCCAGGTCGAAGCGCCGGTCCAGCGGACCGGCGGTGACGTCGACGTACTGCATGCGCCCGTAGGGCACCACCACCAGCTGGCGGTTGAGGATGCCTCGGGTCACGAGCAGGTCGTCCGCGCGCTCGGCGTACCCCCACGAGCGGACTGCCCGGCCCACGACGACCCAGCCCCAGGCCAGTGCGGCGAGGCCGACCACGCCGACCAGCACGCCGAGCCACGCCGTCAGCAGCCACAGCCCGACGGCGGCGGCCAGCACGACCGGCACGCCGATGGCCACCAACAGCAGACGACGCAGCGTCGCCAGCCGGGGGGACACACGCACCCACGGCTCACCCGGGGGATCGAAGGGCTCGCTCACACGCCCCAGCCTGGCAGACTCTGCCGGATGAGGACGGACGCGGAGGTGGGGCAGTGACCACCGAGCGCATGGTGGCCATCGGCGCGGGCGGCGACCTGGTGGGCCCCGACGACCGGCTTGCGACCGCCGACATGGTGCTGAACATCGGGCCGCAGCACCCGTCCACGCACGGCGTGCTGCGGCTGCAGATCGTGCTCGACGGCGAACGCATCGTGCGGGCCGAGCCGATCGTGGGCTACATGCACCGCGGCGCCGAGAAGCTGTTCGAGGTCCGTGACTACCGGCAGATCATCGTGCTGGCCAACCGGCACGACTGGCTGTCCGCGTTCGCGAACGAGCTCGGCGTCGTGCTGGCGGTCGAGCGGATGCTGGGCATGGAGGTACCGGTGCGGGCCGTGTGGGTGCGCACCCTGCTCGCCGAGATGAACCGGGTGCTCAACCACCTGATGTTCCTCGGCTCGTACCCGATCGAGCTCGGCGCGATCACGCCGATCTTCTATGCGTTCCGTGAGCGGGAGACGTTGCAGGCCGCGATGGAGGAAGTGTCGGGCGGCCGCATGCACTACATGTTCAACCGCGTGGGCGGCCTCAAGGAGGAGCTCCCCGCGGGCTGGACCGGCCGTGCCCGGCGCGCCGTCGACGACGTACGACGCCGCCTGCCCGACCTCGAGAACCTCCTCATGGACAACGAGATCTTCCGGGCCCGCACCCGCGGTGTCGGCGTCGTCACGTCGGAAATGGTGCACGGCTACGGCATCAGCGGACCCATCGCGCGAGCCTCCGGCGTGGACTTCGACCTTCGCCGCGACGAGCCGTACCTGGCGTACGGCGACTTGTCGGTGCCCGTGGTCAGGCGCACCGACGGCGACTGTCTGGCGCGGTTCGAGTGCCTGCTCGAACAGGCCTACGTCTCGCTCGACCTGGCCGATGCCTGCCTCGACCGGTTGGCGGCGCTGCCGCCCGGTCCGATCAACACCCGGCTGCCGAAGGTGCTCAAGGTGCCAGAGGGTTCCACCTATGCGTGGACCGAGAACCCGTTGGGGATCAACGGTTACTACCTGGTGTCCCGGGGCGAGAAGACACCGTGGCGACTCAAGCTGCGCTCGGCGTCGTACAACAACATCCAGGTGCTCACGGAGCTGCTGCCCGGCGCCCTGGTGGCCGACATGGTGGCCATCCTCGGCTCGCTGTTCTTCGTCGTCGGCGACATCGACAAGTAGCCCCGCCCGCTGGCGATTCGACCACGTTAGGTAGGCGGGATGGCGCGGCAACAGGCCTAGAGGCCTGTTGTCGTCCCATCTCGCCTGTTGCCGCGCAAGCAGCCGTGACGCGGAAGGTGGCGCGAGCGACCGTGACGAGGAAGGTCGCCGGGGCGGCAGGGTCAGGCGATGCGACGCTCGGGCGTGGCCCGCTCGGTGCTCCCGGCCAGTGCTGGGTCGCTGACGTCCTGGTCGCGGGCGAGCCGGGGGTCCAGCAGCGCCGCCTCGGGCAGCGCCGAGCGACGGGCCTCGACCGGCGCGCTCATGTCGCGCAGGTCGATCTCCATCGTCGTGGCACCGGCCGGTACGTCGTCACCCGCCTCGGTGAGGTCGATCTCGACGACTTCCGGGACCACGGTGATCGCGGGCACCGCCGCGCGCACCATGGGGAGGTCGAGACTGACCCAGCGCAGCTCGCGCGCGGGGGCCGCGGCCGCTGCGGCAGCGATCGCCGCGGTCGCCGATGCCTGAGCGCTCGCCAGGTCCGCGCGCAGCGAGGCGACCGTGACCCGCAGGGCCACCACCTCCGCCTGCAGCGCCGCCATGCGGGCAGCCCGATCGGAGCGCCTGAGTCTCATGAGCAGCCGGCGCCAAGCCGGTGGTCTGCGATGCCGTCCTGCCATGCGCAGGACGGTACGCCGAGACAGGCGTCAGGCGTGGGAGGTGCTCCGGCGTGTCCCACGTGTCACGCTAGCCACATGAGCCTCTCCCTGCTCGACTGGCGACGCCGGGTCCACGCGCTGTACGCCGAGGTCCGCGCCCACCCTGACCCGGCCGCCGCCCACGACCTGTGGCGCCGAGGCCGGGATGACCTGTTCGCCACCCATCCCGACACTCCCCTGCTGCCGGACGACCGCGCGTCCTTCACCGGCTTGCCGATCGCCCCCTACGACCCAGCGCTGCGCTTCGAGGCGCGGGTGGACGGGGACGTCGAGCCGCGCCGCTTCGAGGTCCCGACGGCCACCGACGGCGTCGTACCGTTCTCCCGCATCGGCGCCGTCCACCTGCCCGGCCTCGGCGACCTGGACGTGTGGTGGCTGGACTCGTACGGCGGCGGCATCTTCCTCCCGGTCAAGGACGCGCTGGCTGGACACGAGACGTACGGCGGTGGCCGGTACCTGCTCGACACTGTCAAGGGCGCCGACCTGGGCGGGGACGTCCGCGGCGGCGTACTGGTCGTGGACCTGAACTTCGCCTACAACCCGTCCTGCGCCTACGACCCGGCGTGGGTGTGTCCGCTGGCCCCGCCCGGCAACACGCTCGCCGCCCCTGTGCGGGGCGGCGAGCTGATGCCGGCCAAGGACGACTAGCGCGTCGCGAGCGCTAGCCGGCCAGCGCCGCGTCCGACGAGAACACCAGCGTGATGTTGACCTTGCCGGTCTTCAGCGCGGTCTTCGACAGGGGTCCGCCTGCGTCGAGCGACGAGAAGCTGTCGAACTTGAGGTTGTACGTCTTCTCGAGTCCCGGCTGGCAGAACGGACGGTCAGGGCACTCCGGGGGGCCTCCGAGGACCAGACCGCTGCCGCACTTGGCCGCAAGGTCGGTGAGCGACGCCACGGAGTACTTGTCGGCGAAACCCTTGGTAACGGCGAACGTGTTCTGATCGGTGGCCGCAGCAGGTTCGCCGAACTTCAAGCCGGCCTTGGTGCCGAGGTCGGCCAGTGCCTTCACCGTCTCGGTGATGTCACCTGTTGCCTTGGCGGGCGCGTCCGGCCCGTTCTGCTTCTTGTTCAGGAACTCGGTCAATGTCCCGGCGTACTCCGGGAACACGTGGATCGTGCCCTTCTCCAGCGCGGGCTCGTAGAGCTCGCGGTTGCCCACGGTCTTCACGCTGCTCTGGAAGCCCGCGGCCTTGGCGACCTCTGCGTAGATGTTTGCCAGCGTCTGGCTCTCGGAGAAGTTGGCGGCACCGACGACGACCTTCCCCGAGCCACCCGACAGACCGTCGGCGAGACCCTCCGACGTCACGAACTCCTTGGCCACGTTGGGCGGAGTCTTGCGGTCGATGTCGGTCTGCTTGTTGAGCCCGACCAGCTTGTCCTGTGTCAACGCCGCCGACACCTTGTTGAGCGCCGCAAGCAGCGGCTCGGTCGCTGCCTTCGCGTTGACGGCGGGGATGATGTTGTCAGAGGCCTGCAACCCCTTGTCGTCCTCGAGCGCGACGAGCTGTTCGCCCGGCACGGCGTCGCAACTTGTCGCGGCAGCGGTGGTGGCGCCGGACGACGAAGGCGTGTCAGAGGTCTGTGTCCCCGACGACGAGCCGCTGTCACCACAGCCCGCCAGGGTCAGAGTCAGGAGAAGCAGCCCGGCCGTGCCGAGTGATCGCAAGCGCATGATGTGGAGCCCGCCTTCTGTGTCCCGCCGTGGCAGCTGCCGCGGCGCGTGTCTGGCGGGTCGGTTACTGGGGACCCGCGTCAAGACAACTCAACCCCGCGCTCGCGAGGGATGCAAGCCGCGAGGGGTTACGAAAGGGAGACGGCGTCCGCCGTTTCGCGCGGCTTTACGTCGGTGAGACGGTGCCAACGACGCACCCTGCCGGGTGTGACCGAGCGCTGCAGCAGCGCGAGGGCGCCCTCGGTGCCCAGCGCCAACAAGGCAACGAGCACGCCGCCGGCCAGGATCTGGCCCTGGTCCTGACGGCCGAAGCCACTGTTGATGATCGTGCCGAGACCTCCGCCCCCGACCAGTGCCGCCAAGGTGGCCGTGGCGACGACCTGCACTGCGGCGGTGCGGAATCCCGCGGCGATCAGCGGCAGCGCAAGCGGCAGCTCGACCCGCACCAGGAGCGAGCGCTCCGACATGCCCATGCCGCGGGCGGCCTCGACAATGTCGGGGTCGACCCCACGCATGCCGATGTAGGTGTTGGTGAGCAGCGGCGGCGCCGCGAACACCGCCAGCGCGAGGATGGTTGCGCGGTTTCCGAAACCGATCGCCGTGGCCGCGAAGACCGTGAGCAGCGCCAAGGTTGGGATCGCGCGCGAGACGTTGGTGACCAGCACCGTCAGGGCGCCGCCGCGCCCGGTGTGCCCGAGCAGCAGCGCCGTCGGAAGTGCCACGACCGCCGCGAGGGCAACCGCCAGACCAGAGATGTACAGGTGCTCGTAGGTCAGGTAGGGAACGCCGTTCCTGCCCTGCCAGTTGAGCGGATCGTTGAGCCAGACCAGGGCGTCGTCGAGCGCACTCATGACCGGGTCCTCGACCACGGAGTCAACAGCCGGGTGACGCCGGCGAGCAGCAGGTCAGCGGTCAGGCCCAGCGCGACGGTCAGCACGGAACCGGTCAGGATCTCGGCGCGGTAGAAGTTGTTCTGGAAGCCGCCGATGATGAGCGCACCGAGGCCGCCGTACCCCACGATCACACCCACGGTGACCAGCGCGATGGTCGACACCGTGGCCACCCGCACGCCTGCCATCACCGCCGGGACGGCGATCGGCAGCTCGACCTTCCACAGCATGCGCGCACGGCTGTAGCCCATCCCCTGGGCCGCCTCGCGCACCTCGTCTGGAACGCCGTCCAGGCCGACGAGGATGTTGCGCACGAGGATGAGCAGTGCATAGATGACCAGGCCCACCAGCACCGTTCGGGGCGTGAGACCGAAGCCGTTGATGGGCGCGATGAAGGCGAAGAGCGCGAGGGACGGGATCGTGTAGAGCACACCGGTGAGTCCCAGGACGGGTCCGGCGAGACGCTTGAAACGGAACGCGAGCAAGGCCAGTGGAAAGGCGATCAACAGGGCGATTGCGATCGTCTGAGCCGTAAGGATGACGTGCTGTTGCAAAGCAGCAAGGATGGCGTCCTTGTTGTCCTGTACGTACTGCCACGTGAACCATGGGTTCGACGGAGCGTCCGCGGCAAGAAGATGCGCAGACGCCAAGCTGGACAGAGAGGCCACGGGTGGACGCTACCCCGAACGCGATGATCCGCCTCGAAGGAGTCGGCAAGCGCTATCCCGACGGCACCGTCGCGGTGCACGAGCTGGATCTCGCCGTGGCCGAGGGCGATCTGGTGGTCCTCGTCGGACCGTCGGGCTGCGGCAAGTCGACGACGCTGAAGATGGTCAACCGGCTCATCGAGCCGACCAGCGGGCGCATCCTGCTCGACGGGGAGGACGTGACCAAGGGTGACCCGGTCGCGCTGCGCCGGCGCATGGGATACGTCATCCAGCAGGTAGGGCTCTTCCCGCACCAGAACATCGCGGCGAACGTCGCGACGGTGCCGCGCCTGATGGGCTGGGACAAGACGCGGATCCGAGGCCGGGTCAATGAGCTGCTCGAACTCGTCGGTCTCGACCCCGACCACTACGCCGACCGCTATCCGCACCAGCTCTCCGGCGGCCAGCGGCAACGCGTCGGCGTCGCCCGGGCGCTGGCGGCAGACCCGCCCGTGCTGCTGATGGACGAGCCGTTCGGAGCAGTCGACCCCATCGTGCGCGACCGGTTGCAGGCGGAGTTCCTGAGGCTGCAGAAGGAGGTCCGCAAGACCATCCTGTTCGTCACCCACGACCTCGACGAGGCGGTGCGGCTCGGGGACCGCATCGCCGTGCTGCGCGAGGGCGGCCACCTGGAGCAGTACGACACACCCGCGACGATCCTGGGCGCACCTGCGACGGACTTCGTGGCGGAGTTCGTGGGCGGCGACCGTGGGCTCAAGCGGCTCGCCGTCACGCCGGTGAGCCCCGACGACCTCGAACCGTTGCCCGACGGTGGGGTCGGCGACGCGCCGACGGTCTCCCTGCCCAGCTCGCTGCGCGACGCCCTGGCCGTGATGCTGTCCAGCGACAAGGGCTTCGTGGTCATCGGGCAGGACGGCCAGCCGCTCGGGATCCTGACGCCGTCGGGCGTGCATGCCGCCCTACGACACTCGGTCGAGGCCGGCGTCCACTGACCAGCGACCTTCGGGGGCGACACGCCGGGCGTTTCGTGCCCGAAGGTCGCTGGTCAGGCAGGTGCGCCGAAGTCGTCGCTGTCGTCGACACCGCGCACCCGGCAGGTGCGCTCGAGCAGCAGGCCGGCGGCCGTCAGCACCAGTGCGGCGACCAGTGCTCCACCGGCCAGCACGGCCCGGTCGCGGCGGTTGACGATGTCGAGTCCGGGCAGCAGCACCAGCGCGTAGCCGGCGTAGATGCCGCCGACGATGGGCCCGACGTGGGCACTGGCCTTCCCGAGCACGGCCATCCGGGCCATCGACAGCGGGTGCGGCCGCTTGTGGCCGCTGGCGATCCGGCTGCGCAGACCGAGGGCGGTGACCAGCACGACGATGCCCAGCGCGAAGACACCGGCTGGTGCCGACCACGACAACGGGGGCAGTACGCCGCCGCGGATCTCGATGAGGCGGAACAGTCCCCACGATGCGGCCGCGAACCCGAGCAACAGCGCCACCAATGAGCTGATGCGGGTCGGCCTCACGAGACCTCCCCGACGCCCAGGCGCAGCACCAGGTCGGGACGCGGACGTACGCCGGACGCGTCCACCCTGCTCAACAGGTCGACGACCCGGCCGGTCCCGGGCAGTGCTGCCTCGGGATCGACCGCCGACCAGGGCACCAGGACGAACGCCCGCTCGGCGGCGCGCGGATGCGGGATGACCAGGTCTGGTTCGTCGATCTGCTCCTCGCCGACGGCAATCAGGTCGACGTCGAGCGTGCGCGGTCCCCAGCGTTGGGTGCGTACCCGGCCGTGCAGATCCTCGACGCGATGGGCGAGGTCGAGCAGCTCGTGAGGGGACTGTGTCGAGTCGACGAGGACGACGGCGTTGAGGAAGTCGTCCTGCTCAGGCCCGCCGACGGGGTCGGTCTCGAAGACCGGCGAGACCGCGACGACGTCGACAACGGCGCCCAGTGCGTGGACCGCGCCCTGCAGCATCGCCAGCCGGTCGCCGAGGTTGCTGCCGAGGGCCAGCACGACCGGGCGCGAGGACCGACTCATGCCCGCGACCTGACGATCGAGACCGTGACGTCGCTGAAGGAGACGCCGACCGGCGCCTCCGGCTTGTGAACTGTCACCTCGACCGACGCGACGAGGGGACGCTTCAGGCACAGGTCGGCGATGCGCGAGGCCAGCGTCTCGATCAGGTTGACCGGCTCACCCTCGATGACGGCCACGACGTCTTGCGCCAGCTCCCCGTAGTGCACGGTGTCGGTCACGTCGTCGCTTGCCGCGGCCGCCTGGGTGTCGACGTCCAGCAACACGTCGACCACGAACGGCTGCCCGCTCGCGCGCTCCTCGGCGTAGACGCCGTGGTGCCCGGTTGCGCGCAGGCCGTGCAGGCCGATGCGGTCGCTCACCCGCGGCTCTCCGCCGATCGGACGGCAGCAACGACGCGGACGGCATCTGCCGTCGCCGCAACGTCGTGCACCCGGACCGCCCAGGCGCCGGCCGCCGCGATCAGCGCCGACAGGGCGGTGGTGGCGTGGTCACGCCCTTGCGCGGGGCGCGGCCGGCCTGCGGCGTCGGCGAGCAACGGGCCCAGAAATCCTTTGCGCGACGGGCCGACGAGCAGCGGCCGTCCAAGGACGTTCAGCTCCTGAAGCCGTGCCAGGAGCGTCCAGTTGTGCGCGGAGTTCTTCGCGAAGCCCAGCCCGGGGTCGACGATGACGCGATCGCGGTCGACACCGCGCCTGTCCAGGTCGTCGACGCGCGCCTGCAGCTCCGCGATGACATCAGCCACCACGTCGTCGTACACCGCGCGCTCAGCCATGTCGACGCTGTGCCCACGCCAGTGCATCGCCACGAAGGGCGCATGACTGTCGGCCACGACATGTGCCATGTCGGGATCGGCGAGTCCCCCGCTCACGTCGTTGACCAGGCACGCACCGGCCTCGAGAGCGGCCGATGCGGTGGACGCGCGCATCGTGTCGATGCTGACCGGGATCCCTGCGGCCACGAGGGAACGTACGACGGGGAGCGCGCGCCGCACTTCCTCGGCGGCGTCGACGCGGTGCGCACCCGGGCGGGTCGACTCACCACCGACGTCGACGATGTCGGCGCCCTGCGCAGCCATCTCGACGCCGTGGGCGACGGCTGCATCAGTGTCGAGGAACGACCCGCCGTCGGAGAAGGAGTCGGGCGTCACGTTCAGCACACCCATCACGAGGCAGCGGTCGACGTCGGCCAGGGCCGCCGGCAGACCACGCGGTGTCACGCGAGCCGGCGTCGCATCCGCGGGCCGCTCCGTCACGTCGCTGGTCACCTCGCCACGATGAGGCTCATCGCCTCGGCGCGCGTCGTGGGGTCGCGCAGCTGACCACGGACCGCGGACGTCACCGTGCGCGCACCCGGCTTGCGGATGCCGCGCATGGACATGCACAGGTGCTCGCACTCGACGACCACGATCACGCCGCGTGGGTCAAGGATCTCCATCAACGAGTCGGCGATCTGCGTCGTCATGCGTTCCTGCACCTGTGGGCGCCGGGCAAAGACGTCGACCAGCCGGGCGAGCTTGGACAGCCCGGTGATGCGCCCGTCGTGCGACGGGATGTAGCCGACGTGCGCCACGCCGGCGAAGGGCACCAGGTGGTGCTCGCACATCGAGCGCACCTCGATGTCCTTGACGAGCACCATCTCGTCGTGACCGATGTCGAACGTCGTCGTCAGGACCTCCTCCGGCGTCTGCCAGAGGCCCGCGAAGATCTCGAGGTAGGAGCGGGCGACACGGTCAGGGGTGTCCTTCAGCCCGTCGCGCTCGGGGTCCTCTCCGATCGCGACGAGCAAGTCGTGCACCGCACGCCGTACGCCGTCGTGGTCGTAGACGCCCGTGCCACCCGGCCCATGCCGGTGGGAAGCGCGGGGTGGGATCGCCGCGCCCGCGCGGTCGGTCGCGTCGACCACCGAGGTCAGTCCTCGAAGCCCAGCGGGCGGCCCGGGATGTCGTCAGACGGCAGGGGCGAGTCGGGCACGTCGGTGGGCCCGGTGACGCCCATGCTGTGCTCCTTGTCCTGACCGTTGGTGCCGGGCGACGCCAGCTCCTTGGGCGTCATGACCGGACCGGCCTGAGGAGCGCGCTTGTCGGAACCGGTCCACGCCGGACGCGGCGGCCGCCTGCGGATGTTGGTGAAGATGTGCGCGACCTCGCTCTTGTCCAGCGTCTCGCGCTCGAGCAGCGCCAGGACGAGCTCGTCGAGCACGTCCCGGTTGTCGACCAGGATCTCCCACGCCTCGTCGTGCGCGACCGTGATCAGCTTCTTGACCTCTTCGTCAACGACCCCGGCCACCTCCTCGGAGTAGTCGCGCTGGTGGCCCATGTCGCGACCGAGGAACGGCTCTGCGTTCTCCGAGCCGAGCTTGATCGCGCCGATGCGCTCCGTCATGCCGTACTGCGTGACCATCGCGCGAGCAACCGCGGTTGCCTTCTCGATGTCGTTGGCCGCACCCGTCGTCGGGTCGTGGAACACGATCTCCTCAGCCGCCCGGCCGCCAAGCATGTAGGCCAGCTGGTCGAGCATCTCGTTGCGCGTCGTGGAGTACTTGTCCTCGTCGGGCAGCACCATCGTGTAGCCGAGCGCGCGACCGCGCGGCAGGATCGTGATCTTGTGCACGGGGTCGGTGTTCGGCAACGACGCCGCCACCAGCGCGTGTCCGCCCTCGTGGTAGGCGGTGATCTTCTTCTCCTTCTCGTTCATCAACCGGGAGTGCTTCTGCGGTCCGGCGATGACGCGGTCGATCGCCTCGTCGAGGGCCTCGGCGTCGATGAGCTTCTTGTCGTTGCGGGCGGTCAGCAGGGCCGCCTCGTTCAGCACGTTGGCCAGGTCGGCACCGGTGAAGCCGGGGGTACGACGAGCGAAGGCCATCAGGTCGATGCCCTCGTCTATCGGCTTGCCCTTGGCGTGCACCTGCAGGATCTGGTGCCGCCCGAGCAGGTCGGGGCGCTCGACGGCGATCTGCCGGTCAAAACGACCCGGCCGCAGCAACGCGGGGTCAAGGATGTCGGGACGGTTGGTGGCCGCGATCAGGATCACGCCACCCTTGACGTCGAAGCCGTCCATCTCGACCAGCAGCTGGTTGAGGGTCTGCTCGCGCTCATCGTGCCCGCCACCCATGCCGGCGCCGCGGTGCCGGCCGACGGCGTCGATCTCGTCCACGAAGACGATGGCAGGGGCGTTGGCCTTGGCCTGCTCGAACAGGTCGCGCACCCGGGAGGCGCCGACACCGACGAACATCTCGACGAAGTCCGAGCCGGAGATGGAGTAGAACGGCACGCCGGCCTCGCCGGCGACGGCGCGGGCGAGCAGCGTCTTGCCGGTGCCGGGCGGGCCGTAGAGCAGCACGCCCTTGGGGATCTTGGCGCCGATGGCCTGGAACTTGGCGGGGTTCTCGAGGAACTCCTTGATCTCGTGCAGCTCCTCGACCGCCTCGTCAGCACCCGCGACGTCCTTGAACGTCGTCTTGGGCGTGTCCTTGCTGATCAGCTTGGCCTTGGACTTGCCGAACTGCATGACGCGCGAGCCGCCGCCCTGCATCTGGTTGAAGAAGAACAGGATCAGCGCGGCCAGGATCAGGATCGGCAGGAAGTTGATGAACAGCGTCACCAGCCAGCTCTGCTTGGGGACGCTGTCGGTGTAGTCCTGGCTCGGCGGGTTCTCCCGCAGCAGGTCGACGAGGTCGCGCTGGCGCGCCTCGACGTAGTCAGTCTGGATCTTGGTGGCGCCTCCGGTGCCAGCGACGTTGGCGTTGTCCTTGAGGGTCAGCTCGAGGCGCTGGTCGCGATCGATGATCTTCGCTTCCTTGACCTGCTGCTGCTCGATCGCGGTGATCGCGACAGAGGTGTCGACCTTCTTGAAGCCGCCTGCGGCGGAAGAGAGCGTCGTAATGAGCAGCACGCTGACGATGATCAGCGCGACCCAGAAGAACGGTCCTCGAAAATAGCGTTTGACGTCCATCGAACCGGGGCGGGTCGCCCCGTCCCTCCTGCCGAACGTGGGTATGTCGAAAGTTGAACGGTACACCGGTAGCGGGCACGGGACGGAAATAGCCCAATACGCGAACCAGGCCCGGTGTCTTCTCAACGGCGCCAGTAACGTCGCCGTTCCCCTCTGTGTCCGCTCTCAGCGGACTGTGACCGCCGCAGTGCTCCCCAGCCGGCCGACGCCCCCGGGTCCGCGGCGGCGGGGCGGCCGCACCGTCAGCCGGAGTAGACGTGCGGCGCGAGGGTGCCCACGAACGGCACGTTGCGGTAGCGCTCGCCGTAGTCGAGGCCGTAGCCGACGACGAACTCGTTGGGGATGTCGAACCCGACGTAGCGCACCGGGACGTCGACCTGGGCGGCGTCCGGCTTGCGCAGCAACGTGCAGACCTCGACGGAGGCCGGCCCGCGCGAGGACAGGTTGGACATCAGCCACGAGAGCGTCAGCCCCGAGTCGATGATGTCCTCGACGATCAGGACGTTGCGCCCGGTGATGTCCCGGTCGAGGTCCTTGAGGATCCGCACCACGCCCGACGACTTGGTGCCGGACCCGTAGGACGAGACCGCCATCCAGTCCATCTCGACGTGCGAGCTGAGCGCCCGGGCGAGGTCGGCCATCACCATCACGGCGCCCTTGAGGACGCCGACGATCAACAGGTCCTTGCCCTCGTAGTCGCGGTCGATCTCGGCCGCCATCTCCCGCAGCCGGTCGGCGATCTGCTCCTCGCTGACGAGCACCTTCTCGAGATCGGAGCCGAGGTCCTTCTCGTTCACGCGCGATCCTGCTCCTGACTGGTGCTCGTGGCGTTCGGGGCTGGTTCGGGCCTGGTTTCGGGGCGGGTAGCTACCGGGGCCGCTGCCAGGTGCAGCCTGCCACACCGGCGCGCGGCCCGGACCTGCCCCGGCAGGTCGAGCGGACCCTGCCCGTGCCAGTCGGTGACGAGCCGGTCCAGCTCGCCGACGTGGCCGGCGGACAGGTCGCTCGGCGGCGACCCGGCGGCCAGCGCTGCCCGGCGCAGCACACGCGTGCGTACGGCGAGGGGCAACCGCGCCAGCACGTCCACCGGCAACCCGTCGGCAGCGTCCCTGCGCGCGTCGTCGTACGCCGTCGCGGCCCACGCGTCGAGCGCGTCAGCATCGGCCCGCAACAAGGCGGCCGAACGCGCCAGGGCCGATGCGACGCCGGGGCCCAACGCCGCCTCGAGAGCCGGGAGCGCGGCGTGCCGCACCCGGCTGCGGGTGAATGCCGGGTCGGCGTTGTGCGGGTCCTCCCAGGTGTCCAGGCCCTGCGCCGCAGCCCGGACCTCCGCCCGGGCGAGGCCGAGCAGGGGGCGCCGGTAGCGGCCGGACTGCGCGGCCATGCCGGCGAGCGAGCGTCCGCCGGAACCGCGGGCCAGGCCGAGCAGCACCGTCTCGGCCTGGTCGTCCCGCGTGTGCCCCAGCAGGACCGCGACCGCGCCCAGCCGTCGCGCCGCCTCGTCCAGCGCGGCGTAGCGGGCCCGCCGGGCCGCCGCCTCGGGACCACCCGCGCCGTCGACGGTGACGCTGAGGCACGCCACCGGCGCCAGGCCCAGCTGGGCG
>JAVEDJ010000411.1 GCA_030841025.1 Actinomycetota bacterium | reverse complement strand
GCCTCGGCGAACCCGGGTGCGTCCAGACCTTCGACGACCACCGGCAGGATGCCCGTGCCTTCCTTGCCTGTGGACTCGGCGATCAGCTGCTCTGCCCAGTCACCGAAGCCCACCAGGCCCGAGTTGTGGTCGGCGAGCACCAGCTTGTCGTGGCCCGCCAGTGCGCCGTGGCCCATGGCGCTGCCGAGCACGATGCCGGCGTTCTCGTCCTCGGCCAGCTCGGTGCTGAGCACCCGTGCGTCCGCGAGCAGACGCTCGACGTCGGCACCGGCGAGCAGGCTGGGGGTGAGCCCGAAGGCGGACAGCGCGCTGTAGCGGCCACCGACGTTGGGGTCGGCGAGCACGACCTCCTGGCCGGCCTTGCGGGCACGGTCCTCCAGCGGCGATCCCGGGTCGGTGACCACCACGATGCGTTCCGCAGGGTCGATGCCGGCGTCGGTGAACGCCTGCGAGTAGGCCCGGTAGTGGCTGTCTGTCTCGATCGTGCCGCCGCTCTTGGACGCGACCACCACGACGGTGCGCTCGAGACGGTCGGCGAGCGCCGCGCCGACCTGGTGCGGGTCGGTGCTGTCGAGCACGGTCAGCTCGACGCCTGCGGTGTGCGTGATGACCTCGGGCGCGAGCGATGAGCCGCCCATGCCAGCGAGGACAACGTGATCGAGCTGCGCAGCGGCGAACCGGTCACGCAGCGCCCGCAGCTGGGGGAGCAGCGCCTCCGACGTCTCGGGCAGGTCGAGCCAGCCGAGCCGCTGCTCGGCCTCCTCGCGCGCTTCCGGGCCCCACAGGTCCGGGTCCTTGGCCACCAACGCCTTGGCCAGGCCGCGCAGCTCCTCGAGGGCGACCGGCATCGCGGTGCTCACCCGTACGACGCCGGCGGACTTTCCCGTCGTGCTCACGGGGACTTCTCGGTGCCGGCCGGGTGGGCGGCGAGGCGCTCCAGCTCGGCCTTCGTCGACTCGAGCAGTTCGTTCCACGAGGTCGCGAACTTCTCGATGCCCTCGTCCTCGAGCACCTTGACCACGTCGTCGTAGTCGATGCCGACGGCAGCGAGGTCGTCGAGCACCTTGCGCGCGTCGCTGTAGAACGGATGGATGGTGTCGCCGCGGATCACCCCGTGGTCGGCCACGGCGTTGAGGGTGGCCTCGGGCATCGTGTTGACGACGCCGGGCGCGACGAGCTCGACGACGTACATCGTGTCGTCGTAGGACGGGTCCTTGACACCGGTCGATGCCCACAGCGGACGCTGGGGGTGTGCGTCCGCATCGGACAGCGCCCGACCACGGGAGCTCGCGAAGACCTCCTCGTACTGCTGGTAGGCCAGCCGCGCGTTGGCGATCGCGGCTTTCCCCTTGAGGGCCTTGGCTTCGGGGGAGCCGATCTTGTCCAGGCGCTTGTCGATCTCGGTGTCGACGCGGCTGACGAAGAACGACGCCACCGACGTGAGCCGGGACAGGTCGTGGCCCGCGGCGCGGGCCCGCTCCAAGCCGTCGAGGAACGCGTCCATCACGGCGGCGTAGCGCTGCAGCGAGAAGATCAACGTCACGTTGACGCTGATGCCCTCGGCGAGGCACTGCGCGATGGCCGGCAAGCCCGCCTCGGTGGCCGGGATCTTGATGAACAGGTTGGGTCGATCGACCAACCACCACAGCTGTCGGGCCTCGGCCACCGTCCGGTCGGTGTCGTGAGCGAGCCGGGGGTCGACCTCGATCGAGACACGACCGTCCACCCCGTCGGTGGCGTCGTGGACCGGGCGCAGGACGTCACACCCCCACCGCACGTCGAAGGTCGTGATCATGCGCACGGCTTCCTCGACGTCGACCCGCCGCAGGGCGAGGTCAGACACCTGGCGGTCGTAGAGCTCGCTCTCGCTGATCGCCTTCTGGAAGATCGTGGGGTTGGTCGTGACCCCCACGACGTACTTGTCGCGCACGAGGTCGGCCAGGTTCTCGGTGGCGAGGCGGGTGCGGCTCAGGTCGTCGAGCCAGATGGCCACGCCCTGTTCGCTCAGCTCACGCAGCGGATCAGTCATCGCTGTTCAACCTCGGTTCTGGTGGCTGGTGACGTCGGTTTGGTTCCCAGTTGTGTCGGCACTCGGTCGACTCAGTTGCCCGTGGTGCTGCCGGTGATCAGACCGACGCGCTCCATGCTCGCGTGGGCCGCGGCCACGACGCGGTCGCGGGTGAATCCGAACTGCTCGAACAGCACGGTGTGTGCCGCGCTGGCCCCGAAGTGGTCGATGCTGACGATCTCGCCGGCGTCGCCGACGATCTCGCGCCAACCCTGCGCGACGGCGGCCTCCACGCTGACGCGTGCCTTCACGCCCGTCGGGACGACCTGCTGCTGGTAGGCGCGGTCCTGCTCGTGGAACCACTCCACGCAGGGCATGGACACGACCCGGGTGGGGGTGCCCTCGGCCTCGAGCACCTCACGGGCGGCCACGGCGAGCTGCACCTCGGAGCCGGTGGCGACGAGGATGACCTTCGGCTGGCCGTCGGAGGCGTCGGCGAGCACGTACCCGCCGCGCGCGGTGCCCTCGGCGGAGCCATAGACGGTGCGGTCGAACGTCGGGACGTTCTGCCGGGTCAGCGCCAGCCCGGCCGGCCGGTCGGTGTGCTCGAGGACCGTGCGCCACGCGACCGCCGTCTCGTTCGCATCAGCCGGCCGTACGACGTCGAGGCCGGGGATGGCGCGCAGCGCGGCCAGGTGCTCGATGGGCTGGTGGGTCGGCCCGTCCTCGCCGAGCCCGATCGAGTCATGGGTCCAGACATAGGTGACCGGCAGCTTCATCAGGGCCGCGAGGCGCACGGCCGGGCGCATGTAGTCGCTGAAGACGAGGAAGGTGCCGCCGTAGACGCGGGTGCCACCGTGCAACGTGATGCCGTTGAGGATCGAACCCATGGCGTGCTCGCGGATGCCGAAGTGCAGCACCCGGCCGTACGGACCGCCCGGGAACTCCTTGGACTGCCGGTCCTCGGGGAGGAAGGACGGCTCGCCCTCCGGTGTCGTGTTGTTCGACTCGGCCAGGTCGGCAGAGCCGCCCCACAGCTCCGGGAGCACGGGGGCGATGGCGGTCAGTACGGTGCCGGACGCCTTGCGGGTCGCCATGCCCTTCTCGTCGGCCGGGAACTCGGGGAGCGCCTTCGTCCAGCCGTCGGGCAGCCGGCGCGTCTGCATGCGTTCGAGCAGGGCCTTGCCGTCCGGGTTGCTCTCCGCCCAGGCATCGAACTTCGGCTGCCACTCGGCGTGCTGGCCGCGCCCCCGCTCGACGACCTCGCGCGCGTGGGCGAGCACCTCGGGATCGACGTCAAAGGTCTTCGAGGTGTCGAAGCCCAGCAGCCGCTTGGTGGCCGCGACCTCGTCGTCACCGAGTGCAGACCCGTGGGCCTTGCCGGTGTTCTGCGCGTTCGGCGCCGGCCAGGCGATGACCGTGCGCAGTGCGATGAACGACGGCTGGTCGGTCACCGCGAGTGCCGCGTCGTAGGCGGCAGCGAGCGCTTGGATGTTCTCGTTGTAGGCACCCTTGCTGTCGAGCCAGTCGATGCGCTGCACATGCCAGCCCAGCGCCTCGTAGCGTCCGGCGACGTCCTCGCTCAGCGCGATGCTCGTGTCGTCCTCGATGGAGATGTGGTTGTCGTCCCACAGCAGCGTCAGGTTGCCCAGTCGCTGTACAGCAGCGATCGAGGACGCCTCGTTGCTGACGCCCTCCTCCATGTCGCCGTCGGACGCGAAGCACCAGATGTTGTGGTCGAACGGGCTCTCGCCCTCCGGCGCCTCGGGGTCGAGGAGACCGCGCTCGCGACGGGCGGCCATGGCCATCCCGACCGCGTTGCCCACACCCTGGCCGAGCGGACCGGTCGTGGTCTCGACGCCCACGGTGTGTCCGTGCTCCGGGTGCCCGGGGGTCAATGAACCCCATGTGCGCAGCGCCATGAGGTCGTCAAGCTCGAGCCCGTAGCCCGAGAGGTACAGCTGGATGTAGAGCGTCAGGCTCGAGTGCCCCGCCGACAGGACGAATCGATCACGCCCGAGCCAGCCGGGATCGGTGGGGTCATGGCGCAGGTATCGCTGGAACAGCAGGGTGGCGGCGGGCGCGAGGCTCATCGCGGTGCCGGGATGGCCGTTGCCGACCTTCTGGACGGCATCCATGGCCAGCACGCGCACCGTGTCGACCGTGCGCTGGTCGAGTTCGTTCCAGTCGATCGTCTGCTTGTTGGCGGTCACCGGGGGTCAGGGCTCCTTCTCGACTCAGCGGCGGGCATCGATCAAAATCGATCATCCCGCTCGCGAGCGTACTCGCGCGGGCGCGGCTGTTCCCGGCCTACCCGCGTGTGCCCGGGCCACTCCTGCGGCGGTTAGAGTTGCGGGTGTCCCACCGCTCCGGATGACATCCAGATGAGGTTGCCTGTGACGGCCGTCGATTCCCGCCCCGCGGCGGACTCGGCCTTCTCTCGGGCACGTCGTACCCCGCGGCAGACCGTGTCGGCGTACGTCGCGTTGACCAAGCCGCGCATCATCGAGCTGCTGCTCGTGACGACGGTGCCGACGATGTTCCTGGCTGCTGGTGGCGTTCCCTCCCTCTGGCTCGTGGCCGCCACCCTGGTCGGCGGTTCCATGGCGGCCGGTAGCGCCAACACCCTCAACTGCTACTTCGACCGCGACATAGACATGGTCATGCACCGCACCGAGCGGCGCCCGTTGGCCACCGGCCTGGTCAGCCCTGGCGAGGCGCTGGTCTTCGGCGCGGTGCTCGGGTTCATGTCCGTGGCGTGGCTGGGCCTGACCGTCGGCTGGCTGGCCGCTGCGCTGGCGTTCGGTGCGATCGCGTTCTACGTGGTCGTCTACACGTTGGGGCTCAAGCGGCGCACTCCGCAGAACATCGTCTGGGGCGGGGCCGCTGGTTGCATGCCGGTCCTCATCGGCTGGGCCGCAGTGACCGGGTCGTTGTCCTGGGCCCCGGTGGTGCTGTTCGGTGTCATCTTCTTCTGGACGCCGCCGCACTACTGGCCGCTCTCGCTGCGCTTCCGTGACGACTACGCCGCGGCCGGCGTGCCGATGCTGCCGGTTGTGGCCGACACCGTCGTCGTGGCCCGACGCATCGTGGCCTACAGCTGGATCATGGTCGCCGTCTCGTTGCTGCTGTGGCCGGTCGCCCCCACCGGGCCGTTCTACGCCGCAGCGGCGACGGTGCTCGGTGCCGGCTTCCTGGTCGAGGCGCACCGCCTGCTGCACCGGGCGCGTCAGGCCGGCAGTACCCCTTCCGGCAGTGCCCCGTCCGACGTCACCATTGCCCCGATGCGCCTCTTCCACTGGTCGATCACCTATCTGACGCTGCTGTTCGTGGCCGTGGCGATCGACCCGCTGCTGCCGTTCTAGCGCGCCCGCCCGGACTGCTTGCTCGCTGCCTCAGGCGACCGGGGGACCGAGCCGGACCGACACCCGCGCGCCCCCCGCGGACGTCTGGCTGAGCCGGACGTCACCACCGGAGGCCATGGCGGTGCGCCGGACGATGTCCAGCCCGAGCCCCGTGGACCCTGCGCGGCTCTCACCGCGTCGTACGACGTCGTTGTCGGCGAAGCCCGAGCCCTCGTCGGCGACGACCATGAGGCAGCCACCCCCCGGCAGCGGCTCGAGGGACACGGCGAAGTTGGTGCCGTCGGGCGTGTGGGCGATGACGTTGCCGAGCAACGCGTCCAGCGCCGCCTCGAGGTCGGCACCGCTCGTGCGCACGGCGCACGGGTCCGCGGGCAGCTCGAGCTCCACGACGCGCCCCTGGTCCTCGGCGAGGGCCGCCCAGAACGCGACCCGGTCCTCGACCACCGACCGGGCGTCGCAGCGGGCCTCGACGCCCTCGCGCACCGGTCGGCGGGCTTCGCGGATGAGTGCGTCGACCTCCCGGCTCAGGTTGTCGACGTCCGAGCCCAGGCGCTCCCGGTCGTCCTTGTCGTGCAGCGCGTCGGCGTCCAGGCGCAGCGCGGTGATGGGGGTGCGCAGCCGGTGCGACAGGTCGGCGACCGATTCGCGCTCGCGGGCGAGCAGCTCCTCGATGCGGGCCGCGAGCCGGTTCAGGGCGCTGCCCACCTCGCGGACCTCGTCGGGGCCGTCAGGTTGGACCCGCGCCGTCAGGTCGCCGCGACCGAGCCGTTCCGCGGTCAGGGCCAGCTCGCTGATGGGCCGGGTCATGGTGTGCGCCAACCGGTCGGCGACCAGCAGCGACAGTCCGACCAGCACGAGGCCCAGCAGGCCGAGGACCAGCCAGGCGCGGTGCACGCCTTCGCGCAGCCGCGCCTGGGTGATCTCGGTCGTGATGACGTAGGTGGTCCCCGCACCGACCACGGGCTGTTGCAGGACCCGGCCGCCGCCGGGAGTGCTGAGCAGCGTCGTCTCCCGTGGTGCTGCCTCACCGCTCGCCTGGGTGACCCGGATCGAGAGGCCGGGCGCCTGGAGTGCCCGCTGCCGGGCCAGCCCCTTGGCGTCGGCCAGCGACGCGCCGCTGGTGATGAAGGACACGAGGGTCTGGCTCTCCCTCGTCGCGTCGGACACGGCGCTGCTGAACGCGGCCCGGCTGACGAGCAGTCCCAGGGGCAGTGCGAAGGCGAGCAACACCACGGACGTGGTCGCCGCGACCAGCAGCGCCAGCCGTCGCCTCATTCCCGGTCCGGCGCCGGGTCAGCGGCCGGGTCTGCCACCGGGTCGGGGCCTGCGTTCGGCACTGCGTCCGCCTGCTCCATCTCGGGCTCCGGGCTGGCGAGCTCCCCATCCGCCGTGCCGGAGGGCATCAGCTTGACGCCCACCCCGCGCACGGTGTGCAGCAGGCGGGGCTCCGCGGCGGTCTCACCGAGCTTGCGCCGCAGCCAGGACAGGTGCACGTCGACTGTCTTGTCGGCGCCGCCGTAGGGGGACTGCCACACCTCGACGAGCAGGTTGCGCTTCGTGACGACCTCACCCGGACGGGCGGCGAGGTAGGCGAGCAGGTCGAACTCTCGGGGACGAAGGTCGAGCAGGATCCCGGCCAGCACAGCGGTGCGGGCCCGCAGGTCGATGACCAGATCGCCCACCTCGAGCCGGTGGCCCGTCCCACCCGAGGGGCTGCTCGTGCGCCGCAGGACCGCGCGGATCCGCGCGTCGAGCTGCTCGGCGCTGAACGGCTTGACGATGTAGTCGTCGGCACCGGCGTCCAGGGCGGCCACGGTCATGGTGTCGTCGTCGCGAGCGGTGGCCACGATCACCGGCACGGAGCTCACCGGGCGGAGCATGCGCAGCAGCTGGATGCCGTCGAGGTCGGGCAGCCCGAGGTCCAGCACGACCAGGTCCGGCGGCTCATCGAGCACCTTCTGCAGGCCGCGCATGCCGTCGGGCTCGGAGGCCACGGCATGGCCCCGCTGGGTGAGGGCGCGCGTGAGCGCCGACCGGATGTTGAGATCGTCTTCGATGAGCAGCAAGAGGGCCACAGTTCACAGACGGTAGTGGGCCATGGGCCACCAGGTGGACACCTGCGGGCGGATGTGGCTGGGTTAGCCCCGCCTTAACCACGGCGCGGCACACTGGGCCCCGTGAACAGACGCTTCGCGCTCGTAGCCCTGTGGGCGGTCTTCGCTGCCGCCTCTGTCGGTGTCGGCTTCGGTGCAGCCGGCCTGGTCGGCACGCCCTTCACCGATGTCGGGTCCGCCTCACGCGGCAACCAGGCGGGGGCGGCCAACGCTGCGTCGATCCCCAGTGACAGCAGCTCCTCGGTGGCCACGTCGCCCGCTGAGGACTCGAGCGCTCCCAGCAAGTCTGCGAAGACGGCGAAGTCGGCCACGTCGGCGAAGGCCAACAAGTCGGCCTCGGCTCGTAGGTCCGCAGCCGTCCGCGCCGCCACCGCGGCCGGCACCAAGCGCGCAGCCAGCAAGTCCGCGAGCCCGCGCAGCCGCGCGACCCGCTCGTCCGGTGGCGGCGGTGGCTCCAGCGGCACCAAGGCGGCCGCCAGCGCGACCGTCACCCATGGCAGCGTCTCCACCCGCGGTGGCTACGTCTCCGGCACCTGCCGGTCGGGCCTGATCGCCCTCAGCGCGTCGCCCGCGGTCGGCTGGCGGCTCGACGGCGTCAGCGGCGGCTACAGCGCCTCCGGCGAGGCCGAGTTCGAGCAGTCCGCCGACGGCGACAGCAAGGTCAAGGTCGACGCGTGGTGCGCCGCGGGCAAGCCCGCCTTCAGCGTCGAGAACCGTGACGGCGGCGGTGGCGGTGGCGGTGGCGGTGGCGGCGATGGCTCAGGGTCTGGCGGCGGCGGCGGGAGCGACGACTAGGTCGTCGTGAGCCCGCTCACCGGTTGCCACTGGCTCCTGGACCCGCGGTGTCATCGACAGCAGCAGCCTTAGCGTCGCGATCCAGACCAACGCGGCCCCCAGCACGTGCAGACCGACCAGCGCCACGGGCAGGTCGGTCAGGTACTGCGCACCGCCGACCAGGCCCTGGGCGAGCGCGATCCCCAGCAGCGCCATGGCGCGCCGGAGCACCTCCCGCGGCGCATCGGTCGCCCTGAGCGCGATGATCAGGCCCACCGTGAGCCCCACGAACAGCACCACCAGGTCGGCGTGCAGCTGCGTCACGTCGGCCAGGTCGAACGGCAGCCGGTGCGAGGCGTTCTCGTCGCCCGAGTGCGGACCGGTGCCGGTGACGACCGTGCCGGCCACGAGGGTGGCGGCGACGAGCGCCGCCAGCAGGTACCCACCGACGCGGATCTCCGGCCGTACGACGGCGGTGGCGCGCACCCGCGGGCCGCTGGCGACGTCGTACGCGTAGGCGGCTACCGCCAGCAGGCCCATGGAGACCAGGAAGTGAGCCATCACCGTGACGGGGTTCAGCCCCGTGAGCACCGTGACGGCGCCGAGGACGGCCTGCACCAGGATGCCGAGCACGAGCACGCCGGCCAGCCGCCGCAGGTCGCGGCGCGCCGCCCGCCAGGCCGTCACCAGCGCGGCGAGGACCGCCGCGGTGAGCACGAAGGTCAGCATCCGGTTGCCGAACTCGATCACGCCGTGCACGCCCATCTCTCGGGTCACGACCATCGAGGTCTCGGTGCACTTCGGCACGGTGGGGCAGCCCAGGCCGGACGCGGTCAGCCGCACCGCCCCTCCGGTCACCACGATGACGGTGTTCATCACCAGCGCACCGAGGAACGCCCGGCGGATGACGGTGGGCGAGGGCGCCCAGGAGCGCAGCTGGCGGAGGCTGTCGAGCACGGGACCAGCCTACGGCGGGCCGTTGCGCCGGGAGCACGGCGCCCCGTTGACATAACTCGACGTTCAGGGAACGTTCAGGTAGGAGTCGTTTAGCGCTCGGTTATGCGGCGGGTGGGGATGCTGCCCCGTATGACTCGGGTTGCGCTGTACTCCCACGACTCCCAAGGGCTCGGGCATGTCCGGCGCAGCCTCGCCCTGGCCTCCGGGCTGCGAGCGGGCGACCCGACCACGCAGACCCTCGTCCTGACCGGCGCCGACGAGGCCGCGGCGCTGCCGCGGCCCCAGGGGTGCGACGTCGTCGGGGTGCCCGCGCTCACCAAGTCCGCCAGCGGTCGCTACGGCGCGCGGCACCTCGACCTCTCGCTTGCCGAGCTGGTACGCCTGCGCGGCGCCGTGCTCACCGCCGCCCTGACCAGCTTTGCTCCCGATGTCGTCGTGGTGGACCGGCACCCGAGGGGCTTTGCCGGCGAGCTCGAAGAGGCGCTCGGCGCCCTGCCGCCCGACACCCAGGTGGTCCTCGGGCTGCGTGACGTGCTGGACGAGCCACGGGTAGCGCGCGCCGAGTGGGCTGATCAGCAGGGCACCGCCGCCCTCGACGAGTGGTACGACGAGGTCTGGGTCTACGGCGACCCTCGCGTCTTCGACTGCGTCGACGCGTTGCGCCTGCCGCCGTCGTGGCGCGAACGGGTCCGGTACTCCGGGTACCTCGCCCCGCATGCCCCGCAGCCCCCGGCGACTTTCGAGCAACGGCCCGCGGGTGGCGAGGTGGTCTGTCTCGTCGGCGGAGGCGGCGACGGACGGCCGCTCGCGGAGGCGTTCGCGCTGGCGAGCTGGCCGGCGGGCGATGGCCTGCTGGTCCTCGGACCGCAGATGGCCGAGAGCGACCGTGACGAGGTACGACGTGCGGCCGCGGGCCGCGCCGACCTGGAGGTCGTCGACTTCGTGCCCGACCTCATGCCCCGCGTCGCCGGCGCGCACGCGGCCGTGACGATGGGCGGCTACAACACGGTGTGCGAGATGCTCGCCTACCGCATCCCCACGCTTGTCGTGCCGCGGGTGCGCCCCCGGCTCGAGCAGCTCGTCCGCGCGGATCGGCTCGCCGAGCTGGGCCTGCTGGACGTGCTGCACCCCGACGTCGTGACGCCGGACCGCCTCACCAGCTGGCTGCACGGGGTCGAGGGCCGCTCCCGAGGGACGGGGAGGCCCGACATCGACATCGACGGCATCGCGACGGTGCCGCGTCTGCTGCGGTCGCTCGCCGGGCACCGCACGTTCGCTCCGGAGGTCGTCGATGTTGCAGTCTGAGGAGCTCCCGCGCGAGGGGCCGCCCGTTCGGGTCGGCTACGTGCTGAAGATGTACCCGCGCTTCTCCGAGACGTTCATCGTCTCGGAGATCCTGGCCCGCGAGGCGCTGGGCCATGACATCCGGGTGTTCTCGCTGCGGCCGCCCGCCGACGGCCGGTTCCACGCGATGCTTGCCGACGTACGAGCGCCGGTCACCTACCTGCCGCATGCCCGGATCAAGGCAGCCGAGCTGTGGGACCTGGTCGGGGAGGCCGTCGGGCGGTTGCCGCGGCTTCCCTCGGTGCTGCCGGAGCTCGCCGCGAGCGAGGTCGACGACGCCTATCAGGCACTGCACCTGGCTCTGCAGCTGGAGGAGCACGGGATCACGCACCTGCACGCGCACTTCGCGTCGGTGGCGACGACGGTGGCGCGGCTGGCGTCACTGCTGACCGGTGTGCCATACACCTTCACCGCGCACGCCAAGGACATCTTCCACGAGAGTGTCCAGGCCGCCGACCTGGAGGCCAAGCTACGGGACGCGGCCGCAGCCGTGACGGTCAGCGACTACAACGCCACCTACCTGCGCACCCGGTTCCCCGCGTCGACGCACCGCCTCGTGACGGTGCGCAACGGGCTGCGGATGGACGACTTCTTCTACCGTCCGCCGCTGCACCGCGAGCCCGTGGTCGCCGCTGTCGGCCGGCTCGTGGAGAAGAAGGGCTTCGCCGTCCTGCTCCGAGCCCTCGCGTTGCTGCACGGGGCTGGGCGGCCGGTGCGCGCAGTGCTGGCCGGCGCCGGCCCGCTGGAGGATGTGCTGCGCGAGCAGGCGGCGGCGCTCGGTGTCGCGCACCTCGTGGAGATGCCCGGACCGTTGCCTCAGCACGACGTCCGCGCTCTCCTGACGCGGTCGGCCGTGCTCGCTGCGCCCTGCGTCACCGGCACCGACGGCAACGTCGACGGACTCCCGACTGTGCTGCTCGAGGCGATGGCGCTCGGCACCCCGGTGGTCTCCACGCCGGTCACCGGTATCCCCGAGATCGTGCGTGACGGGCAGACCGGGCTGCTCGTGCCGGAGGGGGACCCGGTCGAGCTGGCCGGCGCCCTGTCCCGGCTGCTCGACGACAACGAGCTGGCCGTGCGGCTGGCGCGCCAAGCTCGGGTGGTGGTGGAGGACGGGTACGACAGCCGTCGCCAGGCGGAAGCGCTCGGAGACCTCCACCGGCGCTCGATCAGGCGGACCCGGGCGGTGGCCTGATGCGTGTCGCGTACGTCTGTGCCGATCCCGGGGTCCCGGTGTTCGGCGTCAAGGGCGCGTCCGTCCACGTGCAGGAGATGCTGCGTACCTTCGGCCGCCGCGGCGACGAGGTCGAGCTCGTCTGCGTGCGCGCGGGCGGCCAGCCACCCGCCGACCTGCGCGGCGTACGGGTGCACGAGGTCGTCGGCGACGACGTGGCCGTCGCGGCACAGCTGCGCGCCATGGAGCCGGTCGATCTGGTCTATGAGCGCTACTCGCTGGCCGGTCGGGCCGGCATGGCGCACGCGGCCGCTCACGGGGTGCCTGGTGTGCTGGAGGTCAACTCGCCGCTCATCGACGAGCAGCAGCGCCATCGCGTGCTCGCCGACCGCCGGGCGGCGAAGGAGGTCCTGCGGGGCGCCGTCGCCGACGCCTCGGTCGTGGTGTGCGTGTCGGACCCGGTAGGGGCCTGGGTCGGCAACCTGACCGGGGCGACGAACGTCGTCGTCACCCCGAACGGAGTAGACGTCGGGAGGATCCGTCCGGCGACGACGCCGCCCGGCGAGCCGTTCACCGTCGGCTTCGTGGGCAGCTTCCGGCCGTGGCACGGTCTCGGGACATTGCTCGAGGCGGCGTCCCAGACGCCGGGGATCCGGTTGCTGCTCGTGGGAGACGGTCCGACGCGCGAAGGGTGCGAGCGACGCGCCGCTGCGCCCGACCTGGACGGCCGCGTTCACTTCGCCGGCCCCCGTCCGCCCGGCGACATCCCGGGTCTGCTGCACCAGATGCATGTCGGCGTGGCGACCGCGCCGGTGGATGCCGGCGGTTACTTCTCGCCGCTGAAGGTCCTCGAGTACCTCGCCGCGGGACTGCCCGTGGTGGCCACCCGCACCGGCCCGGTGGAGGCGCTGGTCACGCACGACCACGACGCCCTGCTCGTGCCGGCCGGTGACGTGCCGTCGCTGGCCGCGGCCCTCGCGCGGCTCCGGGACGATCCGGTCCTGCGGGTGCGGCTCGGCTCCGCCGCCCGGCGCAGCGCGCTGGGGCGCACCTGGGACGCGATGCTGGCCCGGGTGCTCGACACCGCGATGAACCAGCAGCTGCTCGTGGGGGTGTCCGCACGTGGGTAGACGCTCCCGTACCCCAGCCGGCGATCTCCGGTCCGCGCTTCCCGGCCTGCGCCGCACCATGCGACTCGTCTGGCCGTCCGTGCGACCGGAGCGGGCGCTGATGACCGGTGGCTTCCTCGCCCTGCTCGGCGAGGTGGCGTTCCGGCTCCTCGAGCCCTGGCCGCTCAAGGTCGTGGTCGACGCGATCGTCAAGCCCAACGCACGTAGCCAGCCGGGCGTCCTTCGAGTGCTGCTCCTGGCAGCAATCGCGATCATCGTGGTCGCGGCGTTCCGGGCGCTGTCGTCCTACCTCATGACTGTGGCGCTCTCGCTGGCGGGCAGCCGCGCGATGACCCGCGTCCGCCGGGACGTCTATGACCACATGCTGAGCCTGTCGGTGCGCTACCACGGCAAGGCCAAGACCGGCGACCTGGTCAACCGGCTCACCGGTGACATCTCTCGGCTCACCGACGTCGCGGTGTCGGCAGTCGTGCCGCTCGCCGGCAACGTCGTCACGCTGATCGGGATGACCGTGGTCATGATCTGGCTCGACCCGATGCTGGCGTTGATCGTGGTCGCGGCGTTCCCGGTCTTCCTCATGACCAGCGCGCGGGACGGCCGTCGCATCACCTCGGCCGCCCGGGTGCAGCGGCGCCGTGAGGGCGACCTGGCCGGGACGGTCTCCGAGAGCCTCGGCGCGATCACGGTCGTGCACGCCTACGGCCTGGAGCAGGAGCTGGGCAACCGCTTCGCCTCCAACAACAACCGCAGCCTGCGCGAGGGCGCCAAGACCACGCGGCTGTCCGCCGGCCTCGAGCGCCGCACGGACCTGCTCATCGGTGCCGCCACTGCCGCGGTCGTGTTCGCGGGCGGCTCGCAGGTCCTCTCCGGGCACCTCACGCCGGGTGAGCTCATCGTCTTCGTGACCTACCTCAAGGGCGCGTTCAAGCCCATGCGCGACATGGCCAAGTACACCGGCCGCATCGCCAAGGCCGCGGCCTCGGGCGAGCGCATCGTCGATGTCCTGACCACCGACGTCGATATCCGCGACCTCCCGCACGCCAAGCCCGCGCCGCGGTTCGCAGGCCACGTGCAGTTCGATGACGTCACGGCCGCGTACGGCGCGGGGCGGGTGGCGCTCAAGGGCGTGACCCTCGACGTGCCGGCGGGGTCGACGGTCGGCGTGGTGGGGGAGTCCGGCGCCGGCAAGTCCACCCTCGCCAGCCTCCTGCTTCGGCTGCAGGACCCCGTCTCGGGACGGGTGCTGGTCGATGGCCACGACATGCGTGACCTGACCCTCGCCTCGTTGCGCTCGCAGGTCGCGATCGTGCTGCAGGAGTCGGTGCTGTTCGCCACCGACGTGCGCGAGAACATCCGCTTCGGGTCGGCAACCGCCAGCGACGAGGAGGTCGAGCACGCGGCGCGGTTGGCCCGCGCCGACGAGTTCATCCGCGCGCTTCCGGACGGCTACGACAGCGAGCTCGGGGAGCGCGGCGCCACGTTGTCGGGCGGTCAACGCCAGCGCATCGCGATCGCCCGGGCGATGCTGCGCGACGCGCCCATCGTCGTGCTCGACGAGGCGACCGCCGGGCTCGACGGCGACAGCGAGCGCGAGGTCCGCGCCGCGCTCGAGCGCCTGTGCGCCGACCGTACGACGTTCGTCATTTCCCACGACCCCGAGGCGGTGCGGCACTGCGACGTCGTCGTCCGGCTCCAGCAGGGGCGGCTGCGCGCCATCTCGACGAGGACCGGTCATGCTGACGTCGGATGACCGCGAGCTGGTCGCGCGCGACCGGGCCCTGCCAGGCCTTGCCACCCTGCTCGACGGCGAGGCGTTGGGCGAGCTGCTGTCCGACTACCTCACGCCGGGCGGCGAGGTCCGGATCGACTACCTGCGCTACAAGCCCGGGACCAGCCTGACCTGCAGCCTGCTGCTCGACACCCCGCTGGGTGAGGTGCGCGCCTTCGGGGTCGCCGGCAGCGCCGACTTCGCTGCCAAGCTGCCCAAGATGACCGGGCTGCACCGGTCGTCGGGCCTGCACCGCCCCCTCGCCTCCGACGCACGCCGGCACGTGGTCGTGTCGACCCTGGAGAACGACCCTGCCCTCCCGGGCCTGCGCGGTGGGATGCGCGGCGCGCGTCGGGCGCTGCCGGACGGTCTCTCGGACGGTCGGCTGCGGGTGCTGCGCTACCGGCCGCTCCGCCGGGCGGTGGCCGTGGTGGAGTCGGATGGCGCACCAGCCGCGGTGGTGCGCATCGTGGAGCCGAAGGAGGTGGACGGGCACCTACGTCGGTTCCGTACGGCGGTCGCCCAACAGCTGCCCGTGCCGCGTGAGCTGGGTCACCACCGCCGCCGCGGGGTGATCGCATCGGCCTTCGTCGTCGGCTCCGTGTCGGACAACGGAACCCTCGACGAGGGCATCCAGCGGCTCGCCGGTACCGCGCTCGCCGACTGGCACTCCCGGCAGCCGGGCCTCGGACGGTTCCGGCTGCCGGAGGGGGACGTGCTGCCCTCGATGCGCGCCACGGCGGGGCTCGTCACCGAGCTGGTGCCCGAGCTGGCCGATGACGTCAGGTCGGTGGCCCGGTGTGTCGCGGCCCGGCTGTCCGCGGCCACCCCGCAGCGCGTTCTCGTGCACGGCGACTTCTCCGTGGACCAGCTGGTCCGCACGTCCACGGGGCTCACCGTGCTCGACCTCGACCGGCTCCGGCAGGACGCTCCCGAGTGGGACGTCGCGACGTGGTTCGCCGCCGAGGTGCTCGCCGGCCACGTACCGCCGGGAACAGAGCCCGAGGAGGCGCTCGCCCCCCTGCTCGCGGCCTATCAGGAGGCCGGCGGTGCCGACCTGGGCCCCGAGCTACGGCTGTACGCCGCCGCGGCGTTGCTCCAGCGCGCCGGCGAGCCCTTCCGGCTCCGGCAGGCGTCCTGGGCGCACCGGGTGGGCGAGATTGTGCGAGCCGCCGCCGGTCTGTCCGCCGTCCCCGCGTGAGCCGACCGGTGCAGCTCACCGACCTCGACGTCCTCCCGTTGCCCACGGGGAGGCTCGAGCTGCGCCGGGCCTGGCCGAGCACGCCCGACCACGTGCTGCTCGAGTACGTCGGCCCCACCGGACAGCCCGTCGCCGGCCAGTGGATCCGCGACAGCGACCAGCGTCGGCGCGTCCTGGCCGGCACGCCGCAGCCGGCGTTCGTCGTCCCGGACACCGGTGTGCTGCTGCAACCCGCGGGGGCCGACCGCAAGCTGCGCGGTCTCGCCCCGCTCCTCGCCGAGCCGGGGGCGTGCCTGCTCTCGCACCGCGCCGAGCGGCGCGCCGTCGTACGCCGTGCCGACGGCTGCTACGTCAAGGTGGTCCGACCGGGCCGCAGCGACGCGGTGGCGCGCGCCGCGGCCGTTGCCGCCGCTGCGCTCGCGGGGCACGTCGACGTGCCGACGCTGCTCGCACATGACGCCGTCCGCGGGACGCTCGTGTGGACGGCGCTGCCGGGCAGCACACTGCACGACTGGGCCTCTACATCGACCACCTCGACCCCCACCGCCGGCGGGGCGGGGAGCTGGCGCGAGGCCGGCCGGGCCATCGCGCACCTGCACGTCGCTGACACCCACGGCCTGGCTACGCGGGGCGTCGAGGACGAGCGCCGCGCCGCGACCCGTTGGCTCGCACCCGCGCGCGCACTCGGCCTGCTGCCCGACGGCCCGGACGTGCCCGAGCTGCCCGCCGCACAGGGGCTCGCAGCCGACGTCGTCCTGCACGGTGACCTGCACGACAAGCAGCTCGTCGCCGACTGCACGACCGCGGTGTCGCGCATCGGGTTGCTCGACGTCGACCAGCTGGCACGCGGAGAGGCGGCCATCGACGTCGCCAACCTGTTGGTGCACCTCGAGCTGCGCGTGGCTCAGCTGCTGATGACCCCGGCGGCCGGGGTCATGGCGCGGGACGCGTTCCTCGACGGTCTCGCGCCCGACGACGTCACCCTCGCCAGGGTCGCCGTGCTGAGTGACCTGGTCCGGATGCGGTTGGCCGGCCTCTACGCCTTCCGGCCCCGGTGGCGTGCCCTCGCGCGCCAGCTGTACGCAGCAACCGTGCTGGCCACCGGCTGACTGCTCCCGGCGGCAGCTGCGCGACTACTCCCAGCGGAAGGTGCGGGCGGCCAGCGCACCGGCCACCGCGGCCCACCCGAGCAGCACAGCCAGGTGTCCCCAGGGCAGTACGGCACCGTCCCGCAGGACCTCGCGCAGACCCTCCGACAGCGCGCCGGCCGGTAGCGCCTCCAGGAACGGACGCGCGCCGGCCGGGAAGCGGTCGAACGGGACCGCGATCCCACCGGTGACCAGCAACAGCAGGTAGACCAGGTTGGCCGCTGCGAGCGTGGCCTCCGCCCGCAGCGTCCCGGCCATCAGCAGCCCCAGCGCGCTGAACGCAGCAGTGCCGGCGACCATCAGGACCGCAACGGCCGGCACCGAGCCACGCGGCCCCCAGCCGAGTGCGAACGCCGCGGCCGACAGCAGCACGACCTGCAGCGCCTCGACGGCGAGCACCGCGAGCCCCTTGGACACCAGCAAGGCCCAGCGCGGCAGGGGAGTGGCCCCGAGCCGCTTCAGGGCCCCGTACCGGCGCTCGAACCCGGTGCCGATCGCCAGCCCCGTGAAGGCGGTCGACAGCACGGCGAGTGCGAAGACACCGGGCACCAGGAAGTCCACCCGGCTCGCCCGGCTGCCGAGGTCCATCACCTCGACGCTGGCGAACACCGTCAGCACCAGGACCGGGATCACGATGGTCAGCAGCAGCTGCTCACCGTTGCGCAGGATCATTCGCAGCTCGAGCCCGGCCTGCGCGCGGACCATGCGGGCCAGCGACGCCGCCCCGGGCGCCGGTGCGAAGGACAGGCTCATGCCCGCAGGTCCCGACCGGTCAGGTCGATGAAGACGTCCTCGAGCGTGCGCCGGCCGACGGACAGCTCCTCGGGCATGATGTCGCGATCGGCGCACCAGCCGGTGACGCCCGCGAGCAGCCGGGGACCGACGTTCCCGGTCACCACGTACTGCCCCGGGAGGGCCTCGCTCACCGTGGTGCCGGCGGGCAGGGCGGCCGTCAGCGAGCGGATGTCCAGCGCCGGCGCCGCGCTGAACCGCAGCGTCCCGCCCGCGTCCCTGGCGGTCAGCTCCCGCGGCGTGCCGGATGCGATCGCCTGGCCGTGGTCGACGATGACCACACAGTCCGCCAGCTTCTCGGCCTCGTCCATGTAGTGGGTCGTCAGCACGACGCTCACCCCGTCGCGGCGCAGGTCCTCCAGCAGCTCCCAGGTCGCGCGGCGGGCCTGCGGGTCGAGCCCGGCGGTCGGCTCGTCGAGGAACACCAGCTCCGGCCGGCCCACGACGGCCAGGGCGAGGGACAGCCGCTGCTTTTGGCCCCCCGAGAGCCGGCGGTACGGCGTGCGCCCCGCGGAGCCCAGTCCGAGACGCTCGGCCAGCGGATGGACGGCGAGCGGGTGCGCGTGCAGCGACGCGACGTGCCGCAGCATCTCGAAGGCCTTGACCCCCGGGTAGACGCCACCGTCCTGCAGCATGACGCCGACTC
>JAVEDJ010000149.1 GCA_030841025.1 Actinomycetota bacterium | reverse complement strand
GTCGTCGGCGCCTCGGCGGGGAGATGGCGACGCGACTGCACCATGCGGAAGCGGCTCGCGACGAACGCCGCGTCGGTCAGCGCGGCGTTGGCGGCCGGGTTGGCGCCGGTCGCGTGGAAGTCGCTGAACGCCGCGGACTGGTTGACGTAGACCGTCTCGGTCAGGTTGCACGAGAGCGCGACCCCAGCATCCAGGGCTGCCTGCTCCGTCGCGTCGAGGACCTTCTCGTCGGTCGAGTAGACCGCCGCGGTGATGGCGCCGTGCTCGCGAGCCGAGTCGCGCAGCAGGTCGATGGACTGCTCGCTGCCGTCGGTCGTCACCAGGAACGTCACGGGGCCGAAGCACTCCTGCAGGTAGGTGTCCCGATCGGTGACGTCCAGCCGGACCACCGCCGGCGTACGCACCGTGGCGCCGGGGAACTCGGGGTGGGCAATTGTGCGCGACGCCAGCACGACGTCACCGTACGACGGTGCGCTCGCGAGCCGTTCCATCACGCCTTCGTTGACGATCGCGCCCAGCAGGGCTGTCGCGCGAGCGTCGTCGCCGAGCAGTCCGTCGACGGCGGTCGCCAGGTCACGCCCCACGTCGTCGACCGACTTGCGCTCACCGTCCGCGGTGATGCCCTCCCGGGGGATCAGGAGGTTCTGCGGGGTGGTGCACATCTGCCCGCTGTAGAGGGACAACGAGAACGCGAGATTGGCCAGCATCCCCTTGTAGTCGTCGGTCGAGTCCAGCACGACCGTGTTGACGCCGGCCTTCTCGGTGAAGACCGCCGCCTGAGGGGCGTTGCGCTCGAGCCAGGTGCCGAACTCCGTCGAGCCGGTGTAGTCGATGACCCGCACGTCCTCGTGCAGCGCGAGGGTCTTGGCCAGGCCCTCGCCCTGCTGCTCGGGTGCGAGCGACACCAGGTCGGGCGGGAAGCCCGTCTCCGTAAGTACCTCGCGCGCGATCTGCACCGTGATGGCCAGCGGCAGGATCGCCCGCGGGTGCGGCTTGATGACGACCGCGTTGCCGGTGACGAGGCTCGCGAACAGCCCTGGATAAGAGTTCCAGGTCGGGAAGGTGTTGCAGGCGATCACCAGCGAGATGCCCCGGGGTACGACGGTGAAGCGCTTGGTCATGCGCTGCGGCGGACGCTTTCCCTGGGGCTTCTCCCACGTCGCCTCGGCGGCGTGCCGCGTCATCTCCGCGTAGGCGTAGGCAACGGCCTCGAGCGCCCGGTCCTGCGCGTGCGGGCCGCCGGCCTGGAAGGCCATGGCGTAGGCCTGCCCACTGGTATGCATCACGGCGTGCGCGAGCTCGTGGCTGCGGGCGTTGATGCGTCGCAGGATCTCGAGGGCGACGCCTGCGCGGGCGTCCGGTCCGGCGTCGCGCCACGCGGGGATCGCCTGCTTGGCGGCCGCGAGCAGCTGCTCCGAGTCCGCGTGGGGATAGACCACACCGAGGTCCACGCCGTACGGCGACCGCTCGCCGGTGACCTCGCCGTCGGTGGCCGACTGCTCGAGCGGGAACGGCTTGTCCAGGTAGCCGTCGAAGGCCGCCTGACCCTCGGAGGCCGCCTGGGTGCCGTCGGGCTCCTCGGAGCTGCCGTAGGCCTTCAGGTTCTCCGGATAGGCCGACCAGTAGGTGCGCTCCCGGATCGCGGTGAGTGCGCGCTGAAGGGTCTGCTCGTGCTGCTGGAACAGCTCTGCCGCGGTCGTCATGCACGCGACCTTAACCCGCATGCCTGCTGCCGCCAGATCACGGTCTGCCAGGCTGCAGTGGTGGATGCCGTGCTGCCAACGATCCTGGACGGGGGCCTCGCGACGGAGCTGGAGCGTCGCGGTCACGACCTCTCCGACGACCTGTGGTCGGCGCGGCTGCTGCGTGACGACCCCGACGAGATCATCGCGACACATCTGAGCTTCTTCCGGGCCGGTGCCGACGTCGCCACGACTGCGAGCTACCAGGCGAGCTTCGACGGATTCGCTCGGCACGGGCTGTCCACATCACAGGCGGAGCAGCTGATGCGGTCGAGTGTCGAGCTGGCTCGGGTGGCGGCGTCGCTGGCGGAGGCGGAAGACGGCGTACGTCGTGTGGTGGCGGCGTCCGTCGGGCCCTACGGCGCGGTGCGGGCGGACGGGTCCGAGTACTCCGGGGACTACGGCGTGAGCGATGCCCACCTGGGTGACTTCCACCGGTCGCGGATGGCGGTGCTGGCTGATGCAGGCGCGGACCTGCTGGCTCTCGAGACGGTGCCGTCGCAGCAGGAGGCCACTGTCCTGCTCGAGCTGCTCGAGGAGATGCCGGCGGGCACCTCCGCGTGGCTGTCCCTGACCTGCGCCGACGCGCGTCGTACCCGGCGCGGAGAGGACGTGGCCGCCGTCTTCGAGCTCGCTGCCTCCTCGGGCCGTCTCGTCGCGGTCGGTGTCAACTGCACGGCACCCCAGCACGTGGCCGCGCTGGTCCGGACGGCCGTGGAGGCGAGCGGGAAACCGGCGATCGCCTACCCCAACAGCGGCGAGGGCTGGGACGCCGAAGCCCGCTCGTGGAGCGGCCCGGGCACGGTGGTGGACCCGGCCATGGCGCGGGAGTGGGTGACGGCCGGGGCGACGTACGTCGGCGGGTGCTGTCGCGTCGGTTCGGCCGACATCGCCGGGTTGGCCACTGCGCTGGGCTGAGCTGCGGTGGGTTGCTGCAGTGCGGCCCCCTCCACGACGGTGTCCGCAGGTGCGGTTGCCGCGCTTGGGAACGAAGAGGTCAGCACGCGACGTGATCGCGGTAGAACTCACTGTCACCCTCAGGTCAAGGTTTTCGTGGGCTCGTCGCGCGATGCTGCCCTCGGTGCACGGATCAGCACGGCTGGCGGCTGAACGGGAGACACCGTGGGGTGGGAACGACTGTGGCGGATGCCGTGGTGGCCGAGGGCACGCGCCCGACGGCGACCCA
>JAVEDJ010000097.1 GCA_030841025.1 Actinomycetota bacterium | reverse complement strand
GCATCCGCGCACTCGCGAGGATGCAGAGCGGACGCTTCATCTACGAGCCGGCTGCCGTCGTGCACCACCTGGTCGGTCCGGAGCGACAGACGTGGGCCTACTTCCGGTCGCGATGCTTCTCCGAGGGTCGGTCGAAGGCCGTCGTCGCGGGCCTGGTCGGAGCGGGACCGGGCCTGGCGGCGGAGCGCACCTACGTCCGCCGGGTCCTCCCACGGGGTGCCCTGAACGGCATGCGGGACACCCTGCACGGTGACCCGGCCGGACTGGCCCGGGCCGGCTGGATCGTCGCAGGGCTGTCGCTCACCACGGCCGGCTACCTCGCCGGAGGCATCACGGCGGCCCGCGAGCGACGCAGGCCCCCATCCCTCACGCCGGCACTCGCCGCGGGAGCACTCGTGACCACCGTCGGTCAGGTGGCCACCGCCATCCCGGAGGAGTCGTCATGAGCCTGGCCCCCCTTCCCACCCGCAGCACGTCGTCCGACGATGCGCGACCTGGCGGCAGTCTGCACTTCGACCTGCACGGGCTCGCCACGATGGAGGTCGACGCCAGCGCACCCACGGCCGACCAGCTCAGCACGATGTTCGGGGCGTTCCGGAGCGCCGCCCCGGCGGAGCATCCGGACATCGTCGTCAAGGGAGCCGTCGAGAACCGCTCGGGCCTCTCGGTGCTCGAGCACGAGCTCGCGTACGACGACGAGACGGTCCTCATGCCGCACGCGGGCGTGCAGGTCATCCGGCGACGGGGACAGTGGGAGGTGCAGGGCGCCGGTGAGCTGTTGACGACCGTCCTGCCCATCCTCGACATCGTTGCCGTCGAGCACGGTTACGCCATGATCCACGCGGCCACGATGGACATCGCCGGGGTGGGGATCGCGATGCCGGCCGCCGGCGGCACCGGGAAGACCAGCACCATCGCGAAGGCGATGCGGTGGGCCGACACCGCTTTCATGGGCGATGACTGGGCCTTCGTCTCCGACCAGAGCGAGCTGCTCGGCTACGCCAAGCCGATGTTCATCAAGCCCCACCATCGTCCGATCTACCCGCACCTCTTCGAAGGGGTGCGCAAGCCGCTCATTCCTCCCGCGCTGTCCGGGCCGGTCAGCCGGCTCACCACGATCGTGCATCCGGCTTTCGCGCGGCGTCCCAAGCTCGCGGCGTTCAGCCGCAGGTGGTCCCCCGAGCACCGGATGGTTGAACCCAAGCAGGCGTTGCAGGGAAAGCGGATCAGCTCACGATGCCCACTGCGGCTCGCTGTCTTCGTCGAGCGGTGGCAGGGATCGGACGTGCGACTGCTCGAGCGGGACAAGGCGTGGATGGCAGCCCGGATGCTCGGCAACTGGCACATCGAGATGGCCCGGCACTCGCGCGACGTGCTCACCGCCCTCGGGGCCTCGGGCGTGCTCTCGCTTGACGAGATTTTCGGCCGGAAGGCCGCCATCCTGCACACGGCGCTGGATTCTTCGCGCATAGCGCTCCTGCAGGTGCCGTCCGCGATGAGCGCCGACGAGGCATCGGATGCGATCGTGGCGGAGTTGCGACGCGCGGTCGGGCAGCTCGCCGACCCGGGTGCGGCGTGATCTGGCGACCAAGAAGCGGTGTCGAACCGACGTCCATCCGCCCGGGCAGCGCACCCGTCGAGACTGCGGACGACAGTGGTACGGCGGCGGCCGGCACCGCGAGGCTTTTTCTCGACGGCTCGCCGCCCACGCCCGCGCTGGCGGACGTTGCAGTGGTGGTCCCGGCCCGAAACGCCGAAGCCATTCTCGACGCGTGCCTGGCCTCGATCGTTGCGTCGCGGCCCGCCGCACTCGTGGTCGTCGACGGCATGTCCACGGACGCCACGGTCGAGATTGCTCGCCGCCACGGCGCAACCGTCATCTCCGACGAGGGGGCCGGGCTGCCGGCTGCGCGCATGCTCGGAGCGAGCATGGTGCAGCAGGACCGAGTCGCCCTCATCGATGCGGACGTCGTGCTCATCGACGGTGCCCTGGAAGCACTGGCCGAAGAGCACCGAGCGGGTAACTACACCGCTCTGCAGGCAAGCCTCGAGAGCACGGGTGGTCCGGGCTACTGGGGTCGCGCCTTGGCCATGCACCATCGCACCGGCCGCAGCCGCAACTGGTTCGGCCTCGTGGCGACGGTGTTCGCCCGGGACAAGCTCCTGGCGTACGGCTTCGACGACGTCTTCAGCTCCGGTGAAGACATCGACATCCGGTGGCGGCTCGCCCGGGCGGGTGAGCGCATCGGCGTCCTGGACAACGTCATCGTTGAGCACCGGTTCGCCAGGGACGACCTCGCCTTCGCCCGTGACCAGTGGCGCATGGATGGCTACGGCCTCGGCCAGATGGCCCGCCGGCACGGCCTGCGTGGATCCCTTCTGGTGTTGCTTCCGCTGGCCGCTGCCGTGCGCGGCATCGGTCTGTCCCTGCTGCGGTTGCAGCCGGAGTGGGTCGTCTACTACCTGGCATACGTCGTCGGGAACTACGCGTCGATGGCGCGTGCCCTGCTGCCGGAGCGCGTGCTGCGCGCCGGACGGCTGGTCGAGAACGCAGCCGGGCTGCTGGTCAGCAAGGGCGCCGCCATGGGATGCGGCTTCCTGTTCTGGTTACTGGCTGCGCGCGCGACCGTCCCGCACGAGGTGGGCCTCGCGGCTGGTGTCATCGCCGCGATGATGCTGTGCACCCAGCTAGCCATCCTGGGGCTAGGTGCAGCCGTCATCACGGTCACCTCTGAGCAGCGTCACCCGACCCGGGGTGTGCTCGAGGCGGCCACGGCGCTCGTCGCGATGCTCTCGCTCATCGTCGGCATCGGCGCGCTCGCGGTTCTCGCGCAGCTGCCGCGCTTCGCGGAGCTGCTGAACCCGCTCTTCGCTGGGTGCTTCGTCGCGCTGGTGCTGCTCGGCACGCTCAACATCCTCTTCGACCACGTTGCGGTCTCCTTCGGACGCGGTCGCAACGTCGCGCTACGCGGTGCCGTCGCCGGCGGCGTCCCGCTGCTGCCGTTCCTGATCCCGGGCCTGCTGAGCGATGTCTCGGCCCCCGGGCTCGTCGCGCTTTGGCTGCCGGGCCTGCTGCTCTCGTGCGTCGGAGGGTGGCGGCTGATCCGTCGTGAGCTTCCCGAGCGCACCAGCGAACGGCAGCCTGCCAACAGGGCACTGTTCGCGGAGCTGTTGCGGCACGGTGTTCCCAACTGGGCACTCACCCTTTCCGACCGTGTCCCTGGGCCCTTGCTCGCGGTGCTTGTCACCCAGCTGCTCTCCCCGGCCGCGAACGCGCGCTGGTACATCGTCTGGATGGCCGCATGGGTGGTCTACGCCGTCCCCAACTCCGTCGGTATCGCCTTGTTCGCGGAGGTGGCACGGGAGCCGGGCAGCATCCGCGCGCTGACCCGTCGCGGACTGAAGCTCTCGCTGGGCATCGGTCTGGTCGGGGCCATCGTGGTGGCGCTCATCGGACCGGCTCTGCTGCGCCTGCTCGGCGCCGGTTATGCCGCCGACGGCGTCATACCCCTGTTGGTGCTGCTGACCGGCGTCGTGCCCTTGTCCGTCCTCCAGGTCCGTTACGCGATCTGCCGGGCCACCAGCAGACTCGCGCCAGCCCTGATCACCGGTATCGGCACGTCCGCGGGCGGCCTGGTCCTTGCAGCCACAGTCGGAACTCGGTTCGGGCTCACGGGCATCGCCCTCTGTTGGGTGGGGACGCTGTCGGTCGCCGCAGTGGCGAGCATCGTGCTCGTGCGGCCTGAGCGCAGCCCGCAGGAGACTCGCGACGAGCTCGACGCTCCTACCGCGGCCGCGACCGACACCGAACGGCCGACGGACGTCGTGTTGGTATCCACGGCGACGCGCGCTTCCTTGCTCCTGGTCACCGTTGCGGTGGTGCTCTGGGTGACGGCGGCAGCACACGTAGACCTCGACCGGATGAACGATCTTGGCCTCGCCTCCGTGGTCAACGCGCGGATGTGGCTCGCATTCGGTCTGTTGACCTTGGCCATGGCGGTGGCACTGCTCGATCGCAAGCCGCCGCACTGGATCCTGGCTCTCAACGTGGTCGTGCTCTGCGCCTGCTTCTTCGGGCTGTCGAGCTGGCTCTATGAAGTCCCCAGAGGGGCAATTGCCTTCCGCCACGCGGGGATCACCAACGCATTGATCAGTGCCGGGACCATCGACCGCAGCATCGATGCCTACTTCGACTGGCCGGGCTTCTTCACGTTCGCAGCCACCGTGAGCAAGGTAGCCGGGCTCTCGGACCCGATTCAGCTGGCTCGCTGGTCACCGCTGGCCGTCAACCTGCTCTGCGTCCCGCCGGTCCTGCTGCTGATCGGGTCCTTGACGCAGGACCGGCGCAGGCTCTGGCTGGCCGTCTGGTTCTTCTGCGCACTCAACTGGATCAACCAGGACTACTTCGCGCCGCAGAGCTTCGGCTATGTGCTCTACCTGGGAGTGCTTGCACTGCTCGTCGCCGTCTTCCGGCCCACCCGAGGCAAGAGCGTGCCCCGCCCCGGGGGGAAGGTCACCTGGCTCGACCGGTTCGGTGCCGCCCACCGCGGCAACGAGCTCGACCTGGAGAGCACACCTCGTGCCGACCAGAGCCGTCCAGCGGCCGTCCTGCTGGTGATCCTGCTCTGCGCCGCGCTCGTGCCCTCGCACCAGCTCACACCACTCGCGCTGCTCACTGTCGTGGCCGCGCTCGTGCTGCTTCGTCGCTGCACTCTTCTGTCCCTTCCCTTCCTGCTGCTGATCTTCATCGTTCTGTGGGACGGCTACGTCGCGCTGCCCTACATCAGCGGTCACGCCCAGGCGATCTTCGGCTCCGTCGGCGACGTGCAGAACGCAGCGTCCGCCAACATCGCGAACAGGGTGGCTGGCAGCGACGACCACATTGCGGTCATCCGGGTGCGGCTCGTGCTGACCACCCTCGTCTGGGGGATGGCCGCGATGGCCACGCTGGCTCAATGGAGGCGGCGCCGCGTGGACCGCTCGGCACTGGCTCTCACCTGGTCACCGCTGCTGCTCGTGCTCGCCCAGCCCTATGGCGGTGAGATGCTGCTGCGCGTCTTCTGGTTCGCGTTGCCCGGCACGGCACTCCTGCTGGCCTCGACCGTGCTGCCGGGACCGCGAGCCGTGAAGCAACGCCTCGGCGTCCGCAGGCATGCCGCCGCGCCGCGCCTGGCGTGGGTCGGCCGGGCCACGCAATGGAGCACCTTCGCGGTGCTGCTCGCCGGGTTGTTCGGGGCCAGCTTCGTCGCGCGCTACGGCAACGAGCGGATGGACCAGTTCACCGCAGCAGAGCTGCAGGGCACCCGTGCGATGTACGACCTGGCGCCACCCAGAGCACTGATCGTGGCAGGTGCGGGGTCGTTCCCGTGGAAGTTCGAGGGATACACGGAACACAAGTCCCTCGAGGTGGATCGGGCCTGGGTTCCCAATGACCTCGTGGGGACGGCGCACCTGATCGCCCTTCGGATGCGGGAGTACCCCACCGGCGCCGTATTCGTGATCACCACGTCGCAGCGCGAGGAGGCAAACATGCTCGGCACCCTGCCCGCCGGGTCCCTCGAGGGCCTGACTCGCGTGGTGAACGGGTCTCCGGAGTTCCGGTCCATCTATCGCAACCGCGACGTGCAGGTGTGGCAGGCATGTGGCGCCAAGGGGGCGACATGCTGACTGACCAGGCTCGTCGGCACGTGGAAGCGGCGCTCATGGTGCTTCCCACGCTCGCGGTCTTCGGGGTGATGCTCGGGGATGCACCGGTCGCCTGGCGGTCGGCGGCTGCGGGGGTGTTCTTCCTCGTCAGCCCGGGGCTGGCCGTCCTTGCACCTGCCCGGTTCCGGCTGGAGGTCGAGCTGGCCATGCTGCTGCCTACCAGCATCGCGACGACATCGTTGGTCTCTTTGGTGCTGTTCTACGCCGGCGTCTGGACGCCGATGTCGACCCTCGCGTGCCTGGCCGGCCTGTGTGCTCTCGGCGTGATCCTGTCTGCGGCACGGAATCTCGTGGCCGCCACGGCTGGCGACGCCACCTCAGGACTGCTGGCAGAGGCGGACTATGGCTGGGGAGACGTGACGTGAACGATGCCCTTCTCGCAGCGGGCCAAGGTGTGCCCTCGGCATACGAGCGCATCTTGAGCTGGACCTCGATCGCGCCGGTCCTGCTGCTGATCGCACTTCTCGTGGAGCTGGAGCTGATCCGCGCCCAGAGCTCTCGCGGGATGGCCAGGGCTGCACCGACTCTCATGGTGCTCGTGGCCCCCCTTGGCATCCTGGTGGTCGCCATCGGGCTGATCCGCGCCGTAAAGCTGGTCACGTGACCATGCAGCTGCGAGCACCGTCGGTCAGCCAGCTCGAGGCGCTGCCGGGGCCGACCCACGCATCGCTGGGCACCGGGCTGCTCGGTCGACCCGCCTCGTGGGTCCGGCGCGACATCGCCATCCTTGGCGCCGCCGAGGTGGTGGTGCATGTGTGGGGTCGGCTGCCGGGTGGGGTGGTGTACGGCGTCGCCTGCCTGCTGCTCCTGAACCAGCAGATGGCACGGGACGTCGTCTGGGGCCCGATCGGTGACCGGGACCGAGGACGTGACGGGGGCGGCACGAGCGGGCTCTCCCCGACCCCCATCTTCCTGTTGCTCAGCATCGTCGCGTTGATGCGCATCGCGAGCCTGGCGACGGGCGGTTTCAGCACCACATGGTTCGGTGGGTTCGCCTTCGCGGCCCTTCCCGGCGCACTCGCACTGATGCGCTTCTCGCGGCTCTGTGGGGCACGACCGACAAGTGCATGGGGGGATCCGTCCGGGCGACAGGCTCTCGTCGCGGCCGCAGCACTCCCGCTGGCCCTCGGCGCCGTGCTGGCGAGCCATCCACGCCCCGCACTGGACTGGTGGGACCTCAGCTGGCAGTTCTGGGTGATCGTCTTCCTGTTTGCGGCCAGCGGGGTATTCGACGAGATCTTCTACCAGGCCGTGCTGCGACCTGCCCTCGGAGAGGTGATGGGCACTTCCGGCGTGGCGGCATCAGCATTTCTCTACGCCGTCACACACGCCGACGTGGAGCTTGGCATCCTGCTCGCCCTCGTGGCAGCCAACGTCGTGTTCAGCATTGCCGTGCGCCGCACCGGCCTGATCGTCGGAGCCTGCACCGGTCGGGCCCTGCTGAACGTGCTCGTCGTCATGATCCTTCCGTACTGGCTGCCGCACTGATGCGGCGAACGGTGCTGCTCAGCGACCTGCACATGGGGGCTGGTGGCAAGCACGAGCAGTTCCGCGCCGACGCAGCTCTTGCCGCGCTGCTCGAGGACTTCGCGGCGGACCCGTGCGTGGCGGAGGTCGTGCTGCTGGGTGACACCTTTGATCTCGGCGGTGGGCACCCGTCTGCTTCTGCCGAGCCCCCGGCCCCCGACAGGTTGTACGACGTGCTGCGTGCGCACGCGGACGTGGTGGCGTCTCTGCGCGAACTCGTTCGGCAGGGTACCCGCATCCATGTCGTGCAGGGCAACCACGACGTCGAGCTGGCGGGCGTCACCGTGCGATCGGCTCTGCTGCGTGTCCTTGCGGACGGGGACGCGACGTCGGTCCGGTTCCATCCGTGGCTCCATCACGTGCCCGGAGTTCTACTCGCCGAGCACGGCAACCAGCACCACGACATCAACGCGTTCGACACTGTTCTCACGCCTCTCGCGTCCGACGATCGCGTTGCCGACGAACCGTTCGGGGGCCAGCTCTCTCGGCTGCGTCACGAGCACCGGGGAGCACATCTCCTGCCCCGAGCGACGCAGGCCGCTGCTCGAGAGGCGCTTCGCCGCAGTGGACCCCGACGGTGGCGACGCCGGCGTGAATACCGCCAGCACGCTCTTCCGCGCTACGCCGCGGACGTACAGCTGCCCCGCGACGTAGTGCTCGATCTCGACCGGTTGGGACAGCGCCACCCGGCGGCCGTCGTGGCCCGGCTCCTGAGTCAGGCCGCCCGCCGTGGCCGGTACCCCGGCTACCTCGTCGCGGCCGCGCACGACGTCCGTCAGGCGCTCGGCGATGCAGCCCCTCCGTTCCTCGTGATGGGCCACAGCCACGCCGCCGACGCGCGATTGCTCGACAGCCACGATCACGCCTCGCCCATGACCTACCTCAACACAGGGACCTGGTCCCTCCGTGGTCCGAGACCCGGCGACACCACGCTGCCACCGGTCACGTCGACCTGGGTCGAGGTCGATGTCGTAGACGGCTCCGTCGCCGCCTGCGCGCGGGTGCTGCACCTGGCCGGCGACGGCGCACACACGGTCCTGGCAGAGGCAGACACACGGGGTCGCGTCGAGCGCCTGTCACGCCAGTCCCTGCCGGCAGCGGTCACAGCTGACTACGTAACTTGACCGATGCGCTCCCCGCTGGAGGCGAGTTGACTTCAGGGTGCGGGGCGAGATGTAGGACCGGAAGTGGGTGCACCCGGGCACCGTTCCCCGAAAACGGCCCGGGTGTGACCGGCTTGCACCTCGTCGGCGTCACAGGACGTCAACGGAGACTCGGCCTCTCCCCCCCTGGCTGAGTCTCCGTCCCGCCGTCACGTCCGCCCGCATGTGGCATGAAATCCGGGTGCGACGGCCTGGCGCAGCAGCGCTGCGCCAGGCACGTCAGTGAGGAGCGGCGGTCGAGACCTGGCTCAGCCCGTGGTGAGCAGCAGCCGTGGCGGTGTCGCGGTCTCGCGGGTCGCGATGTAGAAGGCGTCGCCGCCGGTGCTGTCGATCGCCAAGGAGAGCCGACCGCCGACAGCGCTGGCGAGTGCGCCGGGGGTCAGCGCGATGTCATAGGAAGTGTTGCCACTCGTCCCGCTCACGGAACCCAGCGCCGTCGGGTCGACCGGTGGCTGGTTGTTCCACGTCAGGCCCTGCTCGGTCCATGACGTGTCCGCGACTCGGTGCACGACCTGGCGGTCGGGGGAACCGGACGCAGTGGCGGGTGCCGTCGTGACCCGCAGCACGGCCGAGGTGATCGTTCCGGAGACCGCCGAGAGGTCGTAGCTGAGGTAGCTCGTCTTCACCGGCGACCCGTCGACGTACGACGTCGCCTCGCTGCCGTGGTTGACCGTCGGGGCGTCGCTGCCGGTCCACGAGTCCGCAGCCGGCACGAGCGTCACCGTCCCGCCCGAGGGCGGCGGAGGTGGCGGGGGAGGTGGCGGGGGAGGAGGCGGCGGTGGTGGAGGCGGCGGTGCACCGTTGCGCGAGATGGAGAACGTGTCGCTGAACGACCCACCTGAGGCGCGGACGAACGTCGCGCTCAGCGACGTGGCGGAGACCGAGAACTTGAGGAAGCCGTACGTCGGGTTCGCGTTCGTGCCCATCCAGTTCTGGAAGTACGGCGCCTGGGGGCTGGCCGGTTGCTCCTGGTTGAGCGATCTTCCGCCCGAGCCGACGGTCGCGATCACCGTGCCCCTGCCGGCGGTGTACTGCGACGACGCGTTCGCGTCGGCGACGCAGGCCGGGTTGTACTTCTGTGCCGCGACTGCTGTGCACTGCGCGGACAGGGACAGCTGCTTGGTCCGCGAGTAGCCGTGGTCGTGGGCCTGCAGATAGAGGTCCACCTTCTTGCTGAGCAGCAGGTTCATCAGGTCCGGTTGCGCTGCGCAGGGGA
>JAVEDJ010000098.1 GCA_030841025.1 Actinomycetota bacterium | reverse complement strand
GACTCGCCCGGCGAGTCGCACCCGAAGGTCGCTGACCGGGCACAATGCGGACGTGGCCGGGATCCCGAAGCGCTTGCTCGGTGACGACGAGAGCGTCGTCATGGCGCTGCGGCCGCACTGGAAAGAGCTGATCCGGCCGACGCTGGTGCTGCTGATCGTCTGCCCCGTCGTGACCTACGTCGCGACCGTGGCGCCCGAGGGGTCGGCGCAGCTGCCGTTGCGCATCGCGGTCGTCGCAGTGGGGCTGCTGGTCCTGCTGCGCTTGACCGTGTGGCCGTTCCTGCGCTGGCTGACGACGTCGTACATCGTCACGGACCGTCGCGTCATCACCCGCGTCGGCATCATCGCGCGGCACGGCCGTGACATGCCGCTCTCGCGCATCAACGACGTGAGCTTCGCGCACAGCAGCGTCCTGGAACGGGTGCTCGGCTGCGGCACGCTCATCGTCGAGTCGGCCGGCGAGCGCGGCCAGCTCGTGATGCGTGACGTGCCCGGTGTCGAAGAGGTGCAGCGCGACGTCTACCGGCTGGCCGAAGAGGACGAGGAGCGACGTCGCGGCGAGCGCGAGCACGCGCCCGGCAGCGACGACACCCGTGGCTGGTGACCCGGGGCCGGACGACCCCGTCGGCGAGCCGACCACCGACGAGCTCGAGACGCGGTTGCTCGGCGGCGCGCGCCGGCACACCCGGGGCGAGGTGGCCGAGCAGGCCGGTGTCCCCGTGGAGTACGCCCGCCGGCTGTGGCGCGCGATGGGCTTCGCCAACGTCGGCGACGCGGCGGTGGCCTTCACCGACCAGGACCTCGCCGCGATCCGGCGGCTGCTGACCCTCGTCCGCGACGGCGTGCTCGACGACGAGCTGGCCGTGAGCGTCACACGCGCGATGGGCCACAACGCGGCCCGGCTGGCCGAGTGGCAGATGGACGCGGTCATCGAGCACCTGGTCAGCGACAACGGCTTGCCGGTGGACGAGGCCACCCGGCAGGCCGCCGCGATGCTGTCCGACCACATCGAGGATTTCGAGCAGCTGCTGGTCTTCGTCTGGCGACGCCAGCTCGCGGCGGTCGCGGGCCGGGCGCTCGCCGCGCAGGAGCGCGGCCTCGGGACCGACGGTGTCACCGGGGTGCTGTCCGTCGGCTTCGCTGACCTCGTCTCCTACACGCGGCTCTCGCAGAAGCTCGAGGCGCGCGAGCTGGCCGCGCTGGTCGACCGGTTCGGCAAGCGCTCCGCCGATGTCATCGCGGCCGCGGGCGGGCGGCTCGTCAAGACCGTCGGCGACGAGGTGCTGTTCGTCGCCGACGGCGCCGAGGACGCCGCGTTGATCGGGCTCGAGCTGGCCGAGACGATGGCCGAGGACCCGGTGCTGCCCGACGTACGCGTCGGCATCGCGACCGGTACCGTCGTCACCCGCATGGGCGACGTCTTCGGTCGCACCGTCAACCTCGCCAGCCGGCTCACCGCGCTCGCCGCCCCGGGCACGGTGCTCGTCGACCGTGACACGGTGGATGCGTTGACCGACAACGCCGACTTCGCACTCGACCTCGAGCGGACCCGCGCGATACGGGGGGTGGGCCTGGTGCGACCGGGGGTCGTCCGCCGGCCGACCCGCTAGCCTCGGCGCTCGTGAGCGACGGACAGCAGCACATCTCGGTACGACGACACGGCGACCGCGGTCACGTGGTGGAGATCGTCCTCGACCGGCCGGCGGCGCACAACGCCCTGTCGACCGCCATGGCACGTGAGCTCGCCACCGTGACGGACCGGATCTCGGCCGAGGACACCGTGCGCGCGGTCGTCCTTTCCTCCAGCTCTGAGAAGGCGTTCTGCGTCGGCGCCGACCTGAAGGAGCGCAACGGCTTCAGCCACGCAGACCTGATGGGCCAGCGGCCGCACTTCCGTGCTGCGTTCGGGGGCGTGCTGTCGCTGCCGGTCCCGACCATCGCTGCCGTGCACGGGTTCGCGCTCGGTGGTGGCTTCGAGTTCGCGCTGTCGTGCGACCTGATCGTGGCGGACGAGACCGTGCTGCTGGGGCTGCCCGAGGTGACCGTCGGGGTGATCCCCGGCGGGGGCGGCACCCAGCTGCTGGCGCGCCGCGTCGGGTCCTCCCGGGCGGCGGACCTCATCTTCACCGGGCGGCGCATAGACGTCGACGAGGCAGCGCGGCTCGGTGTGATCGACCGGCGCGTCCCGGCCGGCACCGACCGCGACGCCGCCCTCGAGCTGGCGGCGGTGATCGCGGCCAACTCACCTGTCGGGGTGCGCAATGCCAAGCGGGCGCTGCGGCTCGGCCTCGACATCGACCTCGCAACCGGGCTCGACGTGGAGGACAGCGCCTGGCGCGCGACCGCGTTCTCGGGTGACCGCGCCGAGGGGGTCGCGGCCTGGGTGGAGAAGCGCCCGCCGGACTGGCCGGGACGGTGACCGGGCCGCCCGGGAATCAACCGGGTCGCGTTGATCGCTGTCCCGGTGTCGAAGCGGTCGGTCGACTGGGCGATCCGACAGGGTCGTCGCGACCATTGGAGGCGCCATGAGTGACCTGCCCGAGCGGCTGTCGTTGCGGGAGGTCGGGCCGCGGGACGGGCTGCAGAACGAGGATCCGGTGCCCACCGATGCCAAGGTCGCGCTCATCGACGCGCTTTCGGGCACCGGTGTCGGCCGGATCGAGGCGGTGTCGTTCGTGCACCCCAAGGCCATCCCGCAGATGGCCGACGCCGACGCGGTCTGGTCTGCGGTGACGCGTAACCCGGATGTGCGCTACTCGGCCCTGGTGCCCAACCTCAGGGGCGCCGAGCGGGCACTTGCTGCCGGCTTCCGCGAGATCGAGGTCGTGGTGTCCGCGTCGGACACCCATAACCGCAAGAACATCAACCGTTCCACCGAGGAGTCCCTCGACGACATCGCCGTCCTCATCGAGCTGGTGCACGGGCAGGGCGCGACGTGCCAGGTCGTCGTCGCGACCGCCTGGGGGTGTCCGTACGAGGGGGACGTGCCGGTCGAGCGCGTCGTCGGCGTGGCGGCGCGCGCGCTGCGGGACGGGGCGGACGGTCTGTCCTACGGCGACACCACCGGCATGGCCACCCCGTCGCGGGTCACGCGACTCGTCGGCGAGACCCGGTCGGCGTTGCCGGACGTGCCGCTCAACCTGCACTTCCACAACACCCGTGGCACCGGGCTGGCCAATGTGCTCGCCGCACTCGAGCTGGGCGTCAGCGACTTCGACGCCTCGGTCGGCGGTCTCGGCGGCTGTCCCTACGCCCCCGGCGCCAGCGGCAACATCGCCACCGAAGAGCTCGTCCACATGGTCGAGGACATGGGCGTCGCGACCGGCATCGACCTGGAGGCCATGATCGGCGCCGCCGCCGAGGCCGAGCGCATCGTGGGCCGGACCCTCCCGTCGCAGGTGCTGCGCGCCGGACCCCGGACCCGCACGATCGGCTGACGCCTGCACGATCGGCTGGATGATCTATCAGCCGCGGCGACCCGCGGCTGATAGATGTCAGGGCGGCAGGGGACCCGAACTAGTCCAAAAGGACAGGTTCTGTCGCTTTGGTCACATGGCGGCGCGCGGCGGGGGATGGTTTCTCCCGGGAGGGACACACATGAGCGAGTTGGTCGGTCGGGAGCAGGAGGACGACGCGTCCTCCCCTGACGCTGCCCGGTTGCGCGCGCTCCTGGACATAGCCAAGGTCATCGGCGCGATCAGCAAGTTCGAGGACCTGATCGAGCTGACCGCGGAAGAGGCCCGCCGCGCACTCGACGCGGCGTCCCTGTCGGTGTCGCGCTGGGACCGCGAGCAAGGGGTCTTCCGCGTCCTGGTCAACGTCGGCGTGCTGGGTCCGCACGAGGTGCGCTTTCCCACCGACGAGTTCTATGCGGCCGCTGCTTCTCCCCAGGCGCACGCCCTGGTTGACGCGCGCCGCGGCTATGTCGGCACGGTCGACGACGGCGACGAGGCGGCTGCCCTCCTCGAGTCGCTGCAGAAGGACTCCTGCCTCGCCATCCCCATCGTGGTCGACGCCCGCGTCTGGGGCGTGATCTATGCGACCCGCACCAGTGGCCAGCGCCGGTTCGTCGCGGCGGACCTGGACTTCGCGTTCGCCGTCGCGACACAGGTCGCCGCCGGTGTGGTGCAGGCCGACTACCTCGCGCGCATCGAGCGGCTGGCCTACCAGGACCCGCTGACGGGCCTGGCCAACCGGCGGGCGGTCGACGAGCGGCTCGAGGCGAGCATGGGCGAGTACGCCGACGCCGCGAGCCCCGTCTCGCTCGTCCTGGCCGACATCAACCGGCTCAAGCAGGTCAACGACTCGTTCGGCCACGAGGCCGGCGACCGGCTCATCGTCGCGGTCGGAGACGCGGTCAGCCGCGCCAGCGGGCTCGCTCACGGCAGCCTGGCGGCCCGCATCGGCGGCGACGAGTTCTGCATCGTCATGGTCGGCGCACCAGCCGCGACCGCGCTGCGGGTCGCCGAGGAGCTGTGCCGCATCGTCGAGAACCAGCCCATGAGCACCGGCATCTCCTGCGGCGTCGCATCCACCGACGGGGTCGCCGGCGCGATCGCCTCGCCGGTACGCCTCTTCCGGCTCGCGGATGCCGCGCAGTACCGCGCCAAGCGGGCCGGCTCGCGGACCCCGGTGGTGGCCGGCAGCGCAGCCCCCGAAGGGCCCGACGCGCCTACCGACCGGCGGGCCCGTCGCGGCCATCTCACGGTCGATGCCGAGGCGATCCTCGAGTCCGGCTACGAGCTGCTCGACCGCCTCGCCGGCTGCGAGGCGCAGACCCGCCTGGAGGCCGTGGGCGACCACGTGCTGCTGATCCTCGACGGGGCCGCCTGGTGGGTCTCGCAGGTCACCGACCGTGGGAACGCGCTGGTCAGCATCAGCAGCTCCGTGCAGCGGTTCGCCGAGGACCTCGACGAGGTCGGCATCGCGCAGTCGCAGATCGGGGCGGCGTTCGACCTCGATGACTTCCCTGCCAGCCGGACCGCTATCAGGGACGCGACCGCGTTCCTCGTCGAGCTGGGCACCGCTGGCAACGACCCCGCCGAGGAGGAGAGCCTCGCGACCGCCGGCTACACCGGCGTCGTCGCGGCCGGTGCGACCGGTACGACGGGCGGCTGGCTGCTGGAGGTCTTCGCCGACCACATCAGCATGTCCTTCGCCGGGTTCGAGCCGGTGCTGCGCTCGCTGGTCGCGGTCGCTGTGGCGGGCGCCGCCGCGCCGGCTCCCGTCGATCCGGCCGTCCTGCATGCGCAGCTGCCGCCCCAGGCGACGCCGGTGCTGCCGACCGCCTCGACACCCGACGCTGACCGTTAGGCTCACCGCGTCCTGACGGGCTCGAGGGCCGGCGACCCCGGCGTACGAGCCTTTGGCCTTTGTCGCGAGGTGACCGTGTCCCCCGTCCAGACCCAAGAGCACAACCCGATGCCCGAGCACCCTCCGGTGCCTGACCTGCGGGGCCGGGTGGAGGCAGGCGGTGCGCAGAAGTACCACGCCGCCAACGCCGGCAAGGGCAAGCTGTTCGTCCGCGAGCGCGTGCGGCTGCTCGTCGACGACGGTTCGTTCGTCGAGGACGGCGCCTTCGCCAACGTCCTGGCGGCTGACCTGCCGTCCGACGGCGTGGTCACCGGCGCGGCGACGATCGACGGCCGACCGGTCTGCCTGATGGCCAACGACTCGACCGTCAAGGCGGGTTCGTGGGGGGCCCGGACGGTCGAGAAGATCATCCGGGTCATCGAGACGGCCTATCGCACGGGTGTCCCGATGGTCTACCTCGTCGACTCGGCCGGTGCGCGCATCACCGACCAGATCGACCTGTTCCCCGGTCGTCGGGGCGCGGGCAAGATCTTCTGGAACCAGGTACGGGCGAGCGGCTCCGTCCCGCAGGTGTGCGCACTGTTCGGGCCCTCCGCCGCAGGCGGTGCCTACATCCCCGCCTTCTGCGATGTCGTCGTCATGGTCGAGGGCAACGCTTCGATGTACCTCGGCTCCGACCGCATGGTTGAGATGGTGACCGGCGAGAAGACCACGCTCGAGGACATGGGTGGCGCGCGGGTGCACTGCACGCAGTCGGGAGTCGGGCACTTCCTGGTCCAGACCGAGCAGGAGGCACTGGACACGGTCCGGGCCTACCTGTCCTACCTGCCTTCCTCCTGGGAGGGCACCCCGCCCGCCGCCGCCGCCGTACCCGCCCCCGGTGTCGACCTCGCCGCCCTGGTGCCCGAGAGCGAACGGCAGGCCTTCGACATGCGCCGGTTCGCCAAGGGGCTGCTCGACGAGGGGTCGTTCTTCGAGATCCACGCCCTGTGGGCCCGGGAGGTCACCGTGGGCTTCGGGCGGCTCGACGGCGAGGCCGTCGGCGTGGTCGGCAACAACTCCATGTTCAAGGGCGGCGTGCTGTTCATCGACTCGGCGGACAAGGCGACGCGGTTCATCCAGCTGTGCGACGCCTTCAACGTGCCCTTGCTGTTCCTCTCCGACGTTCCGGGCTTCATGGTCGGCTCGGTGGTCGAGCAGCAGGGCATCATCCGGCACGGAGCGAAGATGATCAGCGCTGTCTCGGAGGCGACGGTGGCCAAGATCTGCGTCGTGGTCCGCAAGGCCTACGGCGCCGGGCTCTATGCCATGGCCGGACCCGGCTTCGAGCCCGATGCGACGCTGGCGTTGCCCAGCGCGAAGATCGCCGTGATGGGCGCGGAGGCGGCCGTCAACGCGGTCTACGCGAACAAGATCGCCGCCATCGAGGACGAGGACGAGCGGGCCGCCTTCGTGGCGCAGAAGCGGGCGGAGTACGACGCCGACCTCGACATCGTGCGCCTGGCCAGCGAGCTGGTCGTCGACGACATCGCCACGCCCGAGTCGCTGCGCGACGAGCTGATCAAGCGCTACCGCCTCTACCGCACCAAGGACCGGCACTTCTCCCGCCGGCGGCACGGCGTCACCCCCGTCTGAGGTGCCGCACGCACAGGCACAGGTGTGGTCAGAGTCGGGCAAAGCCTCGACCAGCGATCACGCTCTATGTCATGTTGTGACCTGCTGTGACCTTGTGCGATCCGCAGGGCCGGCGCTCGCATGGCGTCGACCGGACGTCTGACAGACGGGAAGAGCGTGCGCAGACGAGGGAAGCGGGCGCGCCCCCACCCCGCTCGCGGGCGGGTGCGGGCCCTGCTGTCTCCCTTGGGCGTGCGGGAGTTCCGGCTGATCTGGACCGCACAGCTGGCCTCGGTCATCGGTGACTGGGCGACCCGCCTGGCGCTCGCCGTCGTCGTCCTCGAGCGCACCGGCTCGGCCACCGTGATGTCGCTGGTCGTCGGCGCCTCGCTCATCGCCTGGCTGGGCCCGGGACAGCTGCTCTCGCAGATCGCCGACCTGTACGGCCGCCGTGTCGTGATGATCGTCTCGGACCTGGTGCGGGCAGTCGTCTTCGCCAGCCTGGTGCTGCCCGTGCCGACGTGGGCGCTGCTGCTCGGCGCCGCTATCGGCGGACTGGCCACCCCGCCCTTCGCCGCCGCCCGGTCCGCCATGACCCGCGAGCTGCTGCCGCCCGAGCGGTACGGCCCCGCGATGGCGCTCTCGTCGATGACCGCCGACGCCGGCACCGTGGTGGGCTACGCCGTTGGTGGCGCGATCCTGAGTGTGACCAGCCCCGGTGTCGCTCTGCTGGTCAACTCGATGAGCTTCGTCATCTCGGCGGTCCTGACCAGCCGGCTGCCGGAGACCCGGGCCGACTCGTCCGCCGTCACGCCCGGTGGCGGCAGCGGGCCGGTACGCGCGGGCGCCCGGATCGTCTTCGGCCAGCCGATCGTGCGCCTCGCGGTGGGCGTGACCGTGCTCGCCGCAGCCTCGGGTGTGGGGCTCGAGTCGCTCGTCGTGGTCTACAACTCGCGTGACCTGCAGGGAGCGCCCTGGGTGCCGGGGCTGATCCTGGCCGGGGTGGCTGCCGTCAGCTTCCTGGTGACCGCCACGCTGCCCAACGAGGGCGCACGGCGGGGGCTCATCCGGGCGGCCGGCCTGACGTCGCTGGTAGGCGCCGTCGTCACGGCCTTCGGCTTCCTCAGCGCCACCCACCTGGGGGCCGTGGTGGGCTTCGTCGCGGCGGGCGCGTTCTTCGCCGTGATCGCGCCGGCCAACGTCGTCGTGGGGCCGCTGCTGCCCGCTGAGATCCGGGCCAGCGCGTTCAGCGTCCTGATGGGCGTCCTGGTTGCCTGCCAGTCGCTCGGGGCCGGCGCTGCAGGTGTGCTGGCTGACCGGATGGCCACCACGTACGCCGCCGTGCTGGTCTGCCTACCCGCGGCCGCCGGAGGACTGTGGGTGCTGCTCGCCAAGGCACCGGCCGGTTTCGCGGACGACATCGAAGCGCCGCTGCCCGAGGCAGGATCCGGCACGCTGGGACCGGTGGCGGACCCGGCGGTCGTGCTGGCGAAGGCGCCACGCAGCCACCGTGCGTCGGTGGCACGGGCAAGGCCCGCAGCGCCTGCCGAGCCCGAGTCCGCGACAGCCGTGCTGGGCTCCCGTGCGCCGGGGCCGGCGCCGGCCATGCACGGGTACTCAGAGCCCACCTGAGTACCTGTACGGGTGCGGATCGGGCCCCTCGCTGCCGATGCTGGATGCATGATCGATGAACGGACCCTGACCGACGCCCACAGCTGCCCCTCGTGCGGAGGCCTGGTGCGATCGGTGCGGCAGTGCCCGACCTGCGCCGTGGACCTGACCAGCGGCACCGCCGCACGGGTGTGGGACCTCTCCCTGCGCGCCGCGGCGCTGCTGACCGAGCGGGCTCAGCTCGTCGAGCTGCTGCGCCAGGAGCGCGGTGCCGCGGCGCCGGTCCAGGCGGACGCGTCGTCGGCCGGCTGGTCGGTACGGGGCATGGCCG
>JAVEDJ010000009.1 GCA_030841025.1 Actinomycetota bacterium | reverse complement strand
GCACGCCGTCGCCGTGGTCGATGGCCGCCCGCTCGACTCCCTCGAACGCGAAGCCGCAGGCCGCCGCCACTGCGCAGGAGGCAGGGTTTCCGGTGGCGTGGACCAACGCGATGCGGCCCAGGCCCAGCACCTCGAAGCCGTGGGCGGTGGCTGCTTCGACGGCCCGCCGGGCGACGCCACGGCGACGGTGGCCCGGGTGCACGACGTACCCGATCTCCGCGTTGCGGGAGTCGCGGTCGAACCGGTGCAGGTGCACGCGAGCGACGATCGCCCCGGCCGCCGGGTCGCGTACCGCCCACTCGACCCGGTCAGGATCGTCGGCTCGCTGGCGGATCCACCCCCGCGCGTCGTCCTCCGTGTGCAGCAGACGCATCGACCCCGACCAGGCCCGGGACGCCGGGTCGTCGGCGATCGCGAGCAGGGCTGCGGCGTCCTCGGCACGCCACGGGCCGAGAACCAGGCCGTCCGCGTCCAGCTGCGGTGACCCGCTGACCGGCCGGCTCACCGGAGGTCACCGGGCAGCAGGCCGGCCACCCATCCGTCGACCCGCTCACTGCGGTGCAGGATGCGATGGCGGCAGGTTCCCTCGAACTGGAAACCCAGCTTCTCGGAGACCCGGCGGGACGCGTCGTTGCCGACGTTGGCCCACCACTCGATACGGCCTAGGCCCAGCTCGGTGAAGCCCCAGTGACAGACCAGGCGGGCGGCGGCGGTCATCACGCCTTGACCGCGCGCCCAGGGCGCCGCCCAGAAGCCGATCTCGCGCATCGTCGCGTCGCGGGCGTGCAGGCCGATCGCACCGAGCGGGCCGCTCGACGTGCCGTCGGGGCGGGACTCGACGATGACCCACCGCAGCTCGAGGTCCTCCGCCCACGAACGGGGCGTGTCGCGCACCCACTGGGCGCCGTGGTGGCGCCCGTAGGGCACCGGGACGGGGATCCAGCGCTGCAGCTCGGGGTCCTGACAGGCGAGCGTGATCTCGTCCACGTCGGCCTCTGTGGGCAGGCGCAGCAGGAGTCGCTCGTCGGACAGCTCGACGGGGTCCATGTGACCCATCCAACCCGGCTCACGGGCGGCCGGGCGAGGCGTGGGCCCTGGGAAACGGGCCCGTGGGGGATGCAGGCCGCGCCGTTCGTCCCGGGCGAACGGTGCCAGTGGCGGCGTACGCCTACGATGAGATGGACGAAGGGTGTCCCCTAGGCGCGCCAGCGCGGGGCCGCCTGACGTGGCTGGCTGCGCCCTCGCGCGCGGACGGCGCCAGACCGACGACCAGCAGGAGAGACCGCGTGCCCGCCTTCTTCGACAGAATGCTTCGCGCCGGCGAGGGCAAGATCCTGCGCAAGCTGACCGCGATCGCGGCGCAGGTCAACGCCATCGAGGACGACTTCGTTGCGATGTCCGACGCCGAGCTGCGCGGCATGACCGACGAGTTCCGCAAGCGCTTGGCCGACGACGAGACACTCGACGACCTGCTGCCCGAGGCGTTCGCCACGGTCCGGGAGGCGGCGAAGCGCACGCTCGGCCAGCGCCACTTCGACGTACAGCTGATGGGCGGTGCCGCGCTGCACCTCGGCAACATCGCCGAGATGAAGACCGGTGAGGGCAAGACCCTCGTCGCCACGCTCCCGTCGTACCTCAACGCCCTCGAGGGCAAGGGCGTGCACGTCGTCACGGTCAACGACTACCTCGCGGAGTACCAGTCCGAGCTGATGGGCCGCGTGCACCGTTTCCTCGGTCTCGAGGTCGGCGTCATCCTGGCGCACATGCGTCCCGACGAGCGACGCAAGCAGTACGACGCCGACATCACCTACGGCACGAACAACGAGTTCGGCTTCGACTACCTGCGCGACAACATGGCGTGGTCGCAGGACGAGCTCGTGCAGCAGCGCGGTCACAACTTCGCCGTGGTCGACGAGGTGGACTCCATCCTGATCGACGAGGCCCGCACGCCGCTGATCATCAGCGGCCCGGCTGACCAGGCGACCAAGTGGTACGCCGACTTCGCCAGCATCGTGCAACGCCTGGCCAGGGACGTCGACTACGAGGTCGACGAGAAGAAGCGCACGGTGGGTGTGCTCGAACGTGGCGTCGAGCGCGTCGAGGACTACCTCGGCATCGACAACCTCTACGAGTCGGCCAACACCCCGCTCGTCGGCTACCTCAACAACGCCATCAAGGCCAAGGAGCTGTTCAAGCGCGACAAGGACTACGTCGTGATGGATGGCGAGGTGCTCATCGTCGACGAGCACACCGGCCGCATCCTCTCCGGCCGGCGCTACAACGAGGGCATGCACCAGGCCATCGAGGCCAAGGAAGGCGTGGAGATCAAGCAGGAGAACCAGACCCTGGCGACGATCACCCTGCAGAACTTCTTCCGGCTCTACGGCAAGCTCTCGGGCATGACCGGCACCGCCATGACGGAGGCCGCCGAGTTCTCGCAGATCTACAAGCTGGGCGTCGTGCCGATCCCGACCAACAAGCCGATGGTGCGGGCCGACCAGTCCGACCTGGTCTACAAGTCTGAGGCGGCCAAGTACGACGCCGTCGTCGACGACATCGCCGAGCGGCACGAGAAGGGGCAGCCCGTCCTCGTCGGCACGGTGAGCGTCGAGAAGTCCGAGCACCTCTCCTCTCTGTTGAAGAAGCGTGGCATCAAGCACGAGGTGCTGAACGCGAAGCACCACGAGCGTGAGGCGGCGATCGTCGCCGAGGCCGGCCGTCGCGGCGCGGTCACCGTCGCCACCAACATGGCTGGTCGCGGCACCGACATCATGCTCGGCGGCAACGTCGAGTTCATCGCCGACCACGACCTGCGGGCCCGCGGCCTCGACCCCGTCGAGACTCCGGAGGAGTACGAGAAGAGCTGGCCCGAGGCGGTCGAGGCCGTGAAGGAGCGGGTGGCCAACGAGCACGAGGAGGTCACCGAGGCCGGCGGCCTCTACGTCCTCGGCACCGAGCGGCACGAGTCACGCCGCATCGACAACCAGCTGCGCGGCCGATCGGGTCGCCAGGGCGACCCCGGGGAGTCGCGTTTCTACCTCTCGCTCGGCGACGACCTGATGCGGTTGTTCAACGCGGCCATGGTCGAGAACTTCTTGACCCGCTTCAACATCCCCGAGGACGTCCCGATCGAGTCGAAGATGGTGACCAACGCCATCCGCTCGGCCCAGACGCAGGTCGAGGCGCAGAACTTCGAGATCCGCAAGAACGTCCTGAAGTACGACGAGGTCCTCAACCGCCAGCGCACCGTCATCTACGAGGAGCGCCGTCGCGTCCTGCACGGCGAGGACCTGCACGAGCAGCTGCGCCACATGACCACCGACGTCGTCGAGGGCTATGTGGTGGCGGCGACGACCGAGGGCTACGCCGAGGAGTGGGACCTCGACCAGCTGTGGTCGGCGCTCAAGACCCTCTACCCCGTGTCGATCACGATCGAGGAGCTCGAGGAGGCTTCCGGCGGTGACCGTTCCGGTCTCACCACCGAGTTCCTCGTGGAGGAGCTCACGGCCGATGCCGAGGCGGCGTACGACCGACGTGAGGAGGTGCTCGGCGCGGAGGTCATGCGCGAACTCGAGCGGCGCGTCGTCCTGTCGGTGCTCGACCGCAAGTGGCGCGAGCACCTCTACGAGATGGACTACCTGCAAGAGGGCATCGGCCTGCGCGCCATGGCGCAGCGCGACCCGCTGGTGGAGTACCAGCGCGAGGGCTTCAACATGTTCGGCGCGATGATGGACGCCATCAAGGAGGAGTCCGTCGGTTACGTGTTCAACCTCGAGGTCCAGGTGGAGGAAGACGCCGAGGAGGCCGAGGGGGAGCACCATCACGAGGTGGTCGCCAAGGGTCTCGAGGCGCCGAAGCGCCCGGCCCGGATGCAGTACTCCGCGCCCACGTTGGACGGCGACACCAGCACCGGTCCGGTGGAGACGGCCGTGGTCCAGTCGGAGAGCGAGTACGGCGACGTGCCGCGCAATGCCCCTTGCCCCTGCGGCTCCGGCAAGAAGTTCAAGCGTTGTCACGGCGACCCGAGGTCACGCTCCAACTAGTCACCGACCGAAGCGTCCTCAACCCAGCTCGAGGGCCGTGCACTGCCAGCGGCCGTCCATGCCCTCGAGCCGCAGTGCCACTGCTGTTGAGCGGGCACCACGGCGTACCAGCGCGCACACCTCCGCCACGCCGTCCGCCGGCTCGGTGACATGCACGGACCTGACCACGCCGCGCGGCGCCAGCTGCTCGACGTGGCTGCGCAGCGGGGCCACGCGGCTCGAGATCTCGTCGTAGACCTCCGCCGTCGTCCAGCGCACCAGCTGGCTGACGGGCCGCACACCGGCGAGGACCTCGACGATGGCCTGCACGACCCGTCCCGCCCACGAGCGTGGCTCCGGTAGCACCTCTCGGCGCGTCGGCTGCGGGCCGAAGTCGACGGTGTCGGCCTCCTTGCCCGCCTCCGGCTCGGCGTCCGGACCTGTGCAGACCAGGCGCAGCTCGGGCGGCTGCTGCGGCACCGCAGGCACGCCGGAGGGCAGCACGAACGACAGGGCGAGCGTGCCCTGGACCCCGGCCTCCGGGTCGGTGGTGGACAAGATCCGCGACCGCCCCCATGCCGTTGTCGGGTCACCGATCAGCTCATCGTCGTACGGCGGCTCGCAGCACGGCACCGGTAGGCGCCGCAGAGGAGCAGGCGCGGCGGCCGGGGCTGCGTTGGACAGTGCAGTGGTGCCAAGGCTCATGGTGACTCCTCGCGGTGCCGGAGATGGACGCGTCGCTCTAGTGCGGCGCGGGGGTGGTGGGTGGGCGCAGGCGCTGACCTGGCCGGAGCAGATCGGGATCCGCACCGATCGTGTGGCGGTTGGCGTGGTGCCAGCGCGGCCAGCTCGCGGCGATGTCGGCCTCAGTGGCGCCGGCACCAAGCGCCCGCGCGGCGATGTCCCAGAGGGTGTCGCCACGTCGTACGACGACGACGTCGGCGCCGTCCGGGGGGACACGCGGCGGGGGCGTGAGGAGAGGGACGGCCGCCTCACGGGTCCGATGCCCAGCAGCGGCGGGTCGGTTGGAAGGGGCCGGGCGGTCGGGAGACCAGCCGGCCGCCAGACGGTGCGTCGGGCCGTCGCGGCGCGCGTTCTCCGACCGTGCCTGCTGCTCCGCCTCGAGGGCAGCCGCGACGAGCATTGCGGCTTGGGTGGCGGGGCGGCCGACGGCGTCGTACGCAAGGGTCGCCGCCTGCGCGGCCGAGTGCGGGGCCGGCGTCGGGGTTGCCGCAGCGGGACTCAAGGTCGTGCCGGCCAGGGTCACGCCGAGGGCCATCGCTGCCAGCCGGCGAACGGACCCAGGGGCCAGCCGGGCGGCGAGCCGGTCCAGCCGGTCGCCCCCGCCGGCGCCGTCGGTGCCCGCAATGCGCTGGGCCATGGCCGCGAGCGCTGTGAGCAGCGCGCCGAGGGCGAAGGTGGCCAGCAGCGTGCCGCACAGGGCGGCTGCTCCCAAGGTGACCAGCTGGTCGACCGGGGCGGGACCCGGCTGACGGACCGCGCGCAGCGGTGTGTCCACGGCCCAGCCCAGCAGCGCGGCCGCCGCCAGCGGGAGGGCGGTCACCGCGATCGTGGCACTGGCCCGGCGGCAACCCCTGGGTCCGACTCGCACCTTCATGGGATCCCTCCGGAGACTGCTGTTTGCCTACGTTTGCCTTTCTATACCGTGGCCAACGGCAGTTCAAGCCCCTGTGGATGGCCAGCCCCGGCTTCGGCGGCGATGGCAGGATCGAGGCCGGACGACGTCAGACGGGGAGGCGCTATGCGCTGGGATGAGCTGTTCCGAGATCTCGAGGCCCAGCTGCGGGCCGCGCAGGCCAGCGAGCTGGCCGGGGAGGTCGCCGATCGCACTCGACGTGAGGTGGCGGCGCTGTCGCTGGTCGACCGGGCACGTGGGGCGGTGGGACATCCCGTGCGCGTGCAGTTGCTGGGCGTGGGCTCGCTCGCGGGCATGCTGCTCGAGGTCGGCGCCGAGTGGCTGCTGCTGCGCGACGCTGCCGATCGTGACGTGCTCGTCGCCTGGCGCGCGATCGTCGCGGTCACCGGCCTCGGCGTGAGCTCAGGCGCACCTGGCGAGGGTGGCGAGGTGTTCTCCCGGCTCGGGCTCGGTTCGGCGTTGCGCGGCGTCTCGCGCGATCGCGCACAGGTCGCCCTGGGGCTGGTCGACGGGTCGACGGTGCCCGGCACCCTCGACCGCATCGGGAAGGACTTCGTCGAGCTGAGCGAGCACCCGGCCGGGGAAGCACGCAGGCCGGCTCAGGTCAGCGCCGTCCGGACCATTGCCTTCACCGGCATCGCCACGGTCACCCGCGTGCCCTGACCTGACCGCTGGCTGACGCACCTGCCGCCCACTCTCGGCAACCTCGCGCACCAGCCGCAGCCCCGACCGCGGCCACCTGCCGCAACAGGCGCAAGGGGACGGCAACAGGTCTACCGGCCTGTTGTCGTCCCCTTGCGCCTACCTAACGTGGTCGAATCGGCAGAGTCAGGTGGGCGGGTCGTCATCGGTGCGGCCGAAGCGGTGGGTGCTCACGAAGTCGCGGGTCTGCTCGTACATCCGCTGGATGTACTTCTCGAGCTCGCTGGACTCCACCCGCCACTGCCCGCGGCCACCGATCTTGATCGCCGGCAGCTCGCCCGAGCGGACCAGTGAGTAGACCTGGGCCGACGAGGTGTTGAGGATCTCGGCCACGTCCGCCAGTTGCAGGAACCGCGGGCTCGACGCGTCGCCGCTGGTGGATGCCATGGAGGTCCTCACGGTCGCTGGGATCGTCGCGGTCGGCCGCTGAGGGGATGTCGGCAGCGGCATATCGCCTCGGTCGATGCAGTATCCCTCTGCTTGCCTGCACTTGCCGCCGGTGATCCACAGCCCCGTCTGCGGTGCGCGGCCGCGTCGCCGGCCCCGGGGTTGCGTGGCGGAGCCCGTGACGACCACCGGACCGGTGACGAGACCTCGGCGGATCCCTGTGGACAACGCTCTCCACATCCCGCACGCGGTGGGGCACTATGAGCAGCACCCGAGCTGATCGCGCCAGCCGAGGGGGGATCCGTGTCAGATCTGCCGACACCTAGGGCGGCCCGGCTCGCGCGGCCACGGTGGCTGGAGCCCCGGTTGGTGGCCGGCCTGGTCCTGGTGCTGCTCTCCGTGGTCGTCGGCGCCAAGATCTTCGCCGACGCCGACGAGCGCGTGCGGGTCTGGACGGTGACCCACGACCTGGGGGCGGACACGCCGCTCGCCGACGGCGACCTGGTGGCCCGCGCGGTGCGGCTGGACGCCGCCGCCGCGCGCTACGTCTCCGCGGACCAGGACCTGGACGGCCTCGTGCTGACCCGTCCCGTCGGTCGGGGCGAGCTGCTGCCGCTGGCAGCGGTGGCCGTCGGAGGGGCGGCGGAGCAGCGGCGGGTGGTCGTCGAGGTCGACCGCCTCGGCGCGGGCGGGCTGGACAAGGGCCGGGTGGTCGACGTCTACGCCGTGCGCGAGGCGACCGGGGGTGCGAGCGCCTCGCCGCCCGAGCTCGTCCTGGCCGAAGTGACGGTGGCCGAGGACGTCCGTGCCAGCGGGTCCGCGTTCGGCGGCAACGGCGGCAAGGCCGGCGTCGCGCTCCTGGTTGACGGACCCGACGTGGCCGGGCTGATCGACGCCATGGCGCACGGCTCGGTCTACGTCGTCCAGGTGCCGCCGGCGCGCGGCGCGGGCGCCGGCCGGACCGTGCAGAGTCCACGTGGGGCGGCCTCGCCGAGCGGCTCTCGATGAACGTGCGCGTCCTCGCGGCGGTCAGCGGGGCGAGGTGGGAGGCGTCCTTGGTCGCGGCGCTGGAGGGCGGCGCGAGCGGGATCACCGTCGTACGGCGGTGTGTGGACCTCGCCGACCTCCTTGCCGCGGCCGCTGCAGGCACCGCGCGGGCAGCGCTGTTGTCCGCCGAGCTGCGCCGGCTCGACCGCGATGCGCTGTCGCGGCTCGCGGTGGCCCGGGTCGCCGTGGTGGGGCTGTTCACCCCGGGCGACGAGGTCGCGCAGACCCGCCTGCGCCAGCTCGGGGTGGCGCACGTGCTGCGGGCCGACGCGGCACCGGGTGAGATCGCCGCCGCCGTCGCGCAGGCCGTCGCGGCCGGCCTCGAGCCAGCCGGGGCTGCCTCTGCCGTCGACTACGGCGATCCCGCGGCGGCCCTGCTCGACCTCGACGATCCGTCCTCCGACACGTGGACCGCCGACGCGCCCACGGCCGGTGACGGCACCGGGCGGCTGATCGCGGTTTGGGGGCCCACCGGCGCTCCCGGGCGTACGACGGTCGCGGTAGGCCTGGCCGGCGAGCTCGCCGCTTCGGGTGTGCCCACGCTGCTGGCCGACGCCGACGTCTATGGCGGCGTCGTGGGGCAGGTCCTGGGCTTCCTCGACGAGGCGCCGGGGCTTGCGGCCGCTGCCCGGCTGGCCAACCTCGGCCAGCTCGACCTCGCAGCGCTGGCCCGCGTCGCGCCCACGGCCGCCCCTCGCCTGCGGGTGCTCACCGGCATCTCCCGCGCCGATCGCTGGACCGAGCTGCGCCCGGCCGCGCTCGAGGCGGTGTGGTCACTGGCTCGCGGCCTCGCGCAGGTCACCGTGGTCGACTGCGGCTTCTGCCTCGAGCAGGACGAGGAGCTGTCCTTCGACACGGCCGCACCTCGGCGCAACGGCGCGACCCTCGCCACGCTTGCAGCCGCCGACACCGTGCTGGCGGTCGGCGCCGCGGACCCGGTCGGCGTCCAGCGGCTGGTGCGCGGGCTGGGTGAGCTGGGTGACGTCCTGCCGGCAACCGCCCCGCAGGTCGTGCTGAACAAGGTGCGGCGCTCGGTGGTTGGTGCCGACCCGGAGGCGCAGCTGGCCGGGGCCTTGGAGCGATACGCCGGTGTGCGCGACGTCGTGTTCCTCCCCTACGACCGCGAACCGCTGGACGCCGCCGTGCAGCAGGCCCGGCTGCTCACCGAGCTGGCCCCTGACGCTCCCGTCCGGCTGGCGCTGGCCGGTCTGGCCGCCACGCTGCAGGGCAGACCGGTGCCCCGTCGCCGTCCCCGGCTGCTGCGCCGCGGCTGAGCCGCCGCCTCCCTACGAGCTCGAAGGCTCCCGGCGGGCGTCGTACTGCGCGCGGGCCGCGGCGACGTCGGACATGTGCTCGGTGGCCCACCGTTCGAGTGCTGCGATCGGCTCCCGGAGGGTGTCCCCGAGGGGTGTCAGCTCGTAGTCGACCCGGACCGGGACGGTTGCGTAGACGGTGCGGCTGATGAGCCCGTCGCGCTCGAGACCGCGCAGAGTCTGGGTGAGCATCTTCTGACTGATGCCCTCGACGTCGGACGCGAGCTGGGTGAAGCGCCGCGGGCCGTCGAGCAGGGACCCCATGATGAGAACGGTCCAGCGGTCGCCGATGCGGTCCAGGACCTGGCGGCTGGGGCAGCCCGCCACATAGGGGTTCGCCGCTCGGGGCTGTGACCTCATCGCTCTCCTCCAGGTAACTACGGCACTTGCGAGTGCCTACTCTCCAATGGGAAGTGAGGCCGCGGCATTCCGGTTCGGGAGGTGCAGGTCGCACCGTGCGACCCGAATGAGCAACAGGAGCCCGCCCCCATGACCATCGCCGTCACTGGAGCCACCGGCCACTTCGGCCGCCACGCCGTCGAGGCGCTGCTGCGCTCCGGCGTGCCCGCGAACCAGATCGTCGCCACCGGTCGCCGCACCGAGGTCCTCAACGACCTCGCCGACCGCGGCGTCCTCGTCCGGCGCGCCGACTACGACGACGAGGCGTCGCTGCGCGAGGCGTTCACCGGCGTCGACCGGCTGCTGCTGGTCTCCGGCAGCGAGGTCGGGCAGCGGGAGCGCCAGCACACCAACGCCATCGCCGCCGCCAAGGCCGCCGGCGTGCGGTTCATCGCCTACACGAGCATCACCCGGGCCGACACCTCACGGCTGCTGCTCGCCGCCGAGCACCGCGCCACCGAGCAGGCCCTGGCCGCATCCGGGATTCCCGTCGCCCTGCTGCGCAACAGCTGGTACCTCGAGAACTACACCGGACAGCTCCCCACCTACACCCAGCACGGCATCGCCGGAGCCGCCCGCGACGGCAAGGTCAGCGCCGCCGCCAGGGCCGACTACGCCCAGGCGGCAGCCGCCGTGGTGGGTGCGGAGGACGGACACGCCGGCGCTGTCTACGAGCTTGGCGGCGCACCGTTCGGCATGACCGAGCTCGCCGAAGCCGTCTCCACTGTCACCGGGCAGCAGGTCCGCTACACCGACCTGCCCGTCGAGCAGTACCAGGCGGTCCTGGTCGCGGCCGGCCTGCCGGCTGCCGTCGCACAGGTCTACGCCGACGGGGACCGTGGCATCGCTGACGGCGAGCTGCTGGTCGACGGGGCCGACCTGGAGAAGCTGCTCGGCCGGACCGCCACCTCACTGCTGGACGCGTTCACCCAGGCCAGTCGCAGCTGACTGACCCCCTCGCAGCTCACGGCGGGCGACCGAGCGCAGGTGCACCTCGTCCGGTCCGTCGACGATCCGCAGCGTGCGGGCGGCGGCGTACATCGCCGCCAGGGGCGTGTCGTCGCTCACGCCGGCGCCGCCGTGCACCTGGATCGCGTCGTCGATGACCTGGCACGCGACGCGCGGGGCGGCGACCTTGATCGCGGCGATCTCGGTCGCCGCCCCCCGGGTACCGACCGTGTCGATCAGCCACGCGGTCTTGAGCACCAGCAGCCGGACCTGCTCGATGGCGATGCGCCCCTCGGCGACCTGGCGCTGGAGCATCCCGTGGTCGGCCAGCGGTCGGCCGAACGCGGACCGGGTGCGGGCACGCTCGGTCATCAGTGACAACGCTCGCTCGGCCATGCCGATCGCCCGCATGCAGTGATGGACGCGCCCGGGACCCAGCCGGGCCTGCGCCACCGCGAAGCCCTCACCCTCACGGCCGAGCAGGTTCGTGACCGGCACGCGGACATCGGTGAAGACGATCTCACCGTGCCCGTGCTGGTCGTCGTAGCCGAACACCGGCAGCGACCGCACCAGCTCGACACCGGGCGTGTCCATGGGCACCAGCACCAACGACTGCTGCCGGTGCGCAGCAGCATCGGGATCCGTGCGCCCCATCAGGATGAGCACCTTGCATCGCTCGTCGGCCGCACCCGTGGTCCACCACTTGCGACCGTTGATGACGTAGTCGTCGCCGTCCCGCACGATCGAGGTGCGGATGTTGCCCGCGTCCGAGGACGCGACATCGGGCTCGGTCATCGCGAAGCCCGACCGGATCTCGCCGGCCAGCAGCGGGTCGAGCCAGCGCTGCTTCTGCTCGTCGGTGCCGACGAGGTGCAGGGCCTCCATGTTGCCCGTATCGGGAGCCGCGCAGTTGAGCGCCTCGGGCGCGAGCACGGGCGACCAACCGGTCAGCTCCGCGACCGGTGCGTAGTCGAGGACCGAGAGTCCGGACACGTCCGGCAGGAACAGGTTCCACAGCTCCCGCTCGCGGGCCTCGGTCTTCAGCTGCTCCACGACGGGTGGCAGCGCGTGCGGTCGACCTTCCGCGCGGAGGGTGCGCCGCTGCTCGTCGTACACCGGCTCCGCGGGCAACACGCGCTCGTCCATGAAGGACCGCAGCTGCTCGAGAACCTGCGTGGCACGGTCGCTGACTGCAAAATCCATGGGCAGCAGTCTGGCCCCCTAGGATCACCAGCGGTGAACGGGAGCCACAGGTGACCCGCGGCGCCGCACCTGCGGGCGCGCCGCTGCTCGACGACGGGGCGATGGCGCAGCGGGTGTCGCGGTGGGTCGAGCAGAACGTCGACGCGGGATGGGACGAGGGTCCCGTGACCGTGCGGCGCCTGGACAAGGGACACAGCAACCTGACGTACGTCGTCGAGGGTGGCGGTCGGGAGTGGATCCTGCGGCGGCCACCCGCCGGCCCGCTGCTGCCGACGGCGCACGACGTGGCGCGGGAGTACCACGTGCTCGACCTGCTGGCGCGCAGCGCGGCAACGGTGCGGGTGCCGCAGGTCCTCGCTGTCTGCGAGGACGACCGCGTCATCGGCGCGCCGTTCTACCTGATGGAGCGGGTGGCCGGGGTCGTGGTCCGGGACGAGCTGCCGGCCTGGGCGGACGACACGGTGCAGCGCGCTCTCGGTCTCGACCTCGCCGATGCGCTGGCCGAGATCCATGCCGCCCCGGTCGAGCCGTTCGTGTCGGCCGGGCTGGGCCGACCTGGTGGCTATCTCGAGCGACAGCTGCGGCGCTGGGCCGGCCAGCGCGAGGGCATCCAGGCCGCCGCGGCAGCCGCCGGTGGCCGTGCCCGAGAACTGCCGGACTACGACGTCGTCCGAGACTGGCTGCGTGCGCACCTACCCGTGGAGCAGCCACCCACGGTCGTGCACGGCGACTACAAGCTGGACAACGTGATCGTCGCCGAGCCGGGGGAGGGCGCCGCTCCCGCCACGGGGGCGGTGGCAGCGGTCGTCGACTGGGAGATGGCGACGGTCGGCGACCCGCGCGCGGACCTGGGCTACCTGCTGTCTTTCTGGGTCGAGGCCGGGGAGCGGTACCCCCTCGGTGAGCTGGTCGTCACCGGGACCGGCTTTCCCTCCCGCGCGGAGCTGGTCGACCGTTGGGAGTCGGGCACCGGCCGGTCGGCCGGCGACACCACGTGGTTCCGCACCCTGGCCGTGTGGAAGCTAGCGGTCCTGCTGGAGGCGTCCTACCACCGCCACCTCGCGGGCACGACGGACGACCCGCTCTTCGCGACGCTCGCGACCGGCGTCCCCGACCTGCTTGGTCACGCGAGGAGGATCTGCGGTGCCTGAGCTGCGTGCCCTGCTCGTCGACTGGGGCGGCGTCCTGACCGAGCCGCTCGAGACCGCCATGCGCTCGTGGGCGCGCATCGACGGCATCGAGTTCGACCACTACACGGGCGTGATGCGTGAGTGGCTCGGCCAGCACCAGGGCGAGCTCGCGCTCAGCAACCCGGTGGCGGCGCTCGAACGCGGGGAGATCGAGGTCCCTCACTTCGAGGAACAGTTCGCGCAGCGGCTCAGCGCGGCCACCGGACGGGAGGTGCAGGCCGCCGGCCTGGTGCAACGGATGTTCGACCAGTTCGCGGACGCGCCGGCGATGTCCGGGTTGGTGCTGAGGGCGCGCCGGGCCGGCCTGCGTACCGGCCTGCTGTCCAACTCCTGGGGCAACGCGTACCCACGCGAGGGCTGGGACGAGATGTTCGACGCCATCGTGATCTCGGGTGAGGTGGGCATGCGCAAGCCGGAGCCCGCGATCTTCCATCACGCGCTGGAGCTGCTCGATGTGGCGCCGGGCGAGACGGTGTTCGTCGACGACCTGCGCGTCAACATCCTGGCTGCCGCCGAGCTCGGACTTGTCGGGGTGCACCACACGTCGTACGACGAGACCGCGGCCGAGCTGGAGGCCCTGTTCGGCGTGCCGCTCCGGGAGTGAGCATGTGGGCTCACGACGCGAACAACAGCACCAGCCCGCCGACGGTATAGCCGACCATGAGCGCCAGCAACGGGATCTGCCCCCGGATCGCGTGCCGGCGCGGCAGCAGCGCGACGGCTCGGTCGTGCGCGAGTACGACGCCCAGCACGTGGCCGAGGACGACCGCGCAGACCTGGATGACGGCGGTCGTGGTAGGTCCGGCGAGCGTGGCATCGATACCGCGGCCGCCCGTGCCCAGCCAGTCGGCGCCCGTCCCCAGCGGGTCGGACAGCAGGATGAGCGACTGCTGGCCGACGATCACGAGCAGCGACCAGTAGTGCGCCACGAAGTAACCCGCGACGATCGGGACCAGCGAGTGCGCGAACTCCTGGGCCAGCTGCATCGGCGGATGCCCGGTTCCTCGGCCGCTCAGCGCGGACGCGCCGAAGAACGCCGCCGTCACGACACCGACGACCAGCACGAGCCCCAACGTGGCAGTGCGCTGCGGGCCCAGCGCATTGGTCTGGGCGAAGTTCACCCAGCTCGGGGCACTCGACAGCGAGTCGAACACGGTGGACCCGAGAAGCACGCCCACGACGGCGAACAGGCCCGGGGCCTGAGGAACTCCTGCCACACCCTCCAGGGGGTTGCGCAGCACCAGGACGCCGTCGCCGCGACGCCCGAGCACCGACAACCGGCCGAGCAACGAGGAGAACACCTCGAACCCGTCCCCGCGGTCGAACCACCGGGAGCCGAAGTACGTCCCCGCCAAGAGGTGCACCGCAAGATAGATCGCGAAGAAGAGCCGCAGCGTGGGCAGGGTGGCCCGGTTCGGCGCGATGAGCTCCATCCAGACGAACGCGAACAACGACGCGGCTGCCGGCCAGTAACCCACCCAGGCGGGCAGCGGTGCCAGGCCGTCCTCGGGTCGCGTGCCCATCGCCCGTGACAGCAGCAGGTGCAGAGTGCGGATGGGGTTGAGCAGCTTCCACACCGGTCCGAGGACCACCGAGAGCAGCGGGATCCCGACCCAGAACAAGACGTAGACGACGGTGGCGGTCGGGTTGAGCGCGTCGTCCTTGCCGAAGACCATGGCGAGCGCGACGTACGCCGTGATGACCAGGCCCAGCAGGCGCAGCAGGTTGCGGGTGACCCGGCTGTCGAGCGCGCGCCGGAGTCCCGCAGGCAGGGGACGCCCGGCGCCCACCGTGTCGAGCCGCGGCTCCCGCCACAGGAACATCAGCGCGAGGAAGGAGACGACCAGTGCTACCGCGGCACCGACGACCACGAACGAGAACGGGATCGGCAGGTCCTGCTTGCTGCCGACGCCGTGGGCGAGCAGCGTGCCGCTGCCGGTCACTTCACTTCGAGCTGCAGCAGCTGCAGGCCGCTCTCGTGCGTCTCGACCTCGAACAGGCCAGTCTGGTCGGCGGTCAGCTCGAGGGTCGTCGGCTGACCCGCGGACAGCTCCTTCTCGACGTCGAAGCCGTGCACGTGGACCTCGTCATCGACGTCACTGGTGACGATGAGCCGTATCTCGCTGCCCTTGGCGATCTTCTCGCGGTGCGTCTTGGGAGAGACCTTGCCGTCCTTGACGGACACGGCGATCTCGATCGCGTTGCTCGCGGCGCTGCTGGTCGTCCGGCTCGGCGTGGTCGAGGGCGGGTCGCTGGCCGGTGTCGAGGCGCGAGCGCTGGTGGTCGTGGCAGGCGTGCTGCTGTCGGCGCAGCCTGCCGTGACGAGCAGGCCTAGGCACAGCAGGGCGACAGGACTCGCACGGCGCATGGGCAGAGCATGCCACGATGGGCTGAGAGATTCCTGAGGGAGGTGTCGTGCGTGGCCGACCGGCTCAGCCCGCTGGACGTGTCTTTTCTGTACTTCGAGGAACCGACCACACCTATGCACGTGGGTGGCGTCGCAGTCTTTCAGGCACCTGAGGACGGCTTCGACTACGACCGGCTCGTCGGCCTCATCAACGACCGCATCGCGTTCGTGCCGCGCTACCGCCAACGCATCCGGTGGGTCCCCGGGCGGCTGGCCAACCCGGTGTGGGTCGACGACGAGAACTTCGACATCAACTATCACGTACGCCGGTCCGCCCTCCCGCCGCCCGGCACCGACGCCCAGCTGCGCGACTTCGTCGCCCGGGTCCAGAGCCGCCCGCTCGATCGCAGTCGGCCGCTGTGGGAGACCTACCTGGTCGAGGGGCTCTCGGACGACCGCTTCGCCATCATCACCAAGACCCACCACGCCATGGTCGACGGCGTCGGCGCCGTGGACATCGGTCAGGTCATCCTCGACACGAGCCCCGAGCCGGCCGACACCCCCGAGGACACCTGGCGACCGGCCCCGGAGCCGTCCTGGATCGAGCTGGTGGCCGGTGCGGTCGCCGAGACGGTACGCCGACCCACCGCCGCGGTGGACACCGTGCGCGGCGGCCTGTCCGACGTGCGTTCCACGGCCGAGCGTCTCGCCGGCGCGGTGGGTGGTCTGTTCGCCGCCGCAGCCACCGCAGCGCGGCCGGCTCCAGGAAGCCCGCTCAATGCCACCATCGGCGAGCAGCGCCGCTACGCCACGGTCACCCTCGACCTGGACGACCACCGGCGAGTACGCAAGACCCACGGCGGCACCGTCAATGACGTCGTGCTGGCGACCGTCGCCGGTGCACTGAGGTCGTGGCTGCTGATGCGCGGCGAGCCGGTCACCAGCTCGACGACGGTGCGCGCGATGGTCCCGGTGAGCATCCGCTCCGACGAGGAAAACGGACACATGGGCAACCGCGTGGCGTCGTACCTCGTCGATCTCCCCGTCGGGGAGCCGAGTGCCGCCATGCGCCTGCACCAGGTTTCCTACCGCATGCGGGCGCACAAGGAGACCGGCCAGGCCGTCGGCGCCGAGGCCCTGGCGGGACTTGCCGGATTCGCGCCGCCCACGCTGCACGCGCTCGGCGCGCGGTTGGCCAGCGGCTTGTCGAAGCGGTGGTTCAACCTGGTGGTGACCAACGTGCCGGGCCCGCAGGTCCCCCTCTACGCCGCCAGCGCTCGCATGCTCGCGGCGTTCCCCGTCGTCCCGTTGGCCAAGGGCCAGGCGGTGAGCATCGGGCTGACCTCCTATGACGGCAAGGTGTTCTACGGCCTCAACGCCGACCGCGACGCCATGCCCGACGTCGAGGTCCTCGCCCAGTGCATCGAGGACGCGCTCGCGGAGCTTGTCGAGACGGTGCGCTGACCGTGGCCGCGAGCCGTGTTGTGCACCCACAGCCACGGCGGGGTCTCGTACTCGGTGCCGGTGGAGTGCTCGGTGCAGCGTGGTCGATCGGTGCGCTGTGCGCGATCGGCGAGGTCGAGGGATTCGACCCCCACGCGGCCGACGTCATCGTGGGCACCTCGGCGGGGTCGGTGCTCGCCGCACTGCTCGGCGCCGGGCTGACCGCTGCGGACCTTCGTGACCACCAGCGCGGGCTCCCGCTGCCGCACGAGGTCGGGCTCGACTGGGACTACGACCGCTCGACCGGCGGTGCGTTGCCCACTCGGCCACGCCTCGGTGTGGGCTCCCCAGCCTTGCTGCGTCGAACGATCATCCGCCCGCGGCAGGTTCCGCCGCTCGCGGTCCTCGCCGCTCTCGCGCCGGCCGGGACGGGGACGCTCGCGGAGGTCGGCCGCATGGTCGGATCCGTTGCCGGCGAAGGGGGTTGGGTACAGCGCGAGGGGGTGTGGGTGGTCGCGATGGACTACGACTCAGGGCGGCGTACGACGTTCGGCCGTGCGGGCGCCCCGTCGGCCATGCTTGATGAGGCGGTCATGGCCTCGTGCGCGATCCCGGGTTGGTACGCACCCGTGCGCATCGGTGGCCGTCGCTACGTCGACGGAGGCACCTGGTCGACGACCAACGTCGACGTGGTGGCAGCGGACGGGCTCGACGAGGTCTACGTGCTCGCGCCGATGGCCGCGTTCGTCGACGACCATCCGCACAAGCTGGCGACCCGCGTCGAGCGCCGCGTCCGGCGACAGGTGACGCGCCGCCTGCTGCACGAGGCCGGGAAGGTGACCCGCACGGGCACGGCGATCACCGTGCTCGCGCCGGGACCCGAGGACCTGGCCGTCATCGGTGCCAACATGATGGATCCCACCCGCCGGCTCGACGTCCTGGAGACCTCCTTGCGCACCAGCACCCAGGCGCTGCTCGACCCGCGGCCCGACGACCTAGGACTCGCGCACTAGTGCGGGTCTACCTGCCGTCGACGTTGTCGCTGCTCGGCGCCGCTCTCGACGCGGGAGTCATCGACACAGATGTCGGTTATGCCGTCACACCCTCGCTGCGCGAGTGGTACACCGAGGGTGACCTCGAGGCGCTCGAGTACGTCGCGACCGCAGCCGCGGCCCGGGAGTCGCTGCGGTTGCTGGCCGACTCGGCCGGTCCCGCGCGCCGCGTCGTCATCGCCGCCGAGGTCGCCGACGGTGGGGTACGACCGGCCCCCGGCCTCGCCCGGGCCGCAGTGCGGCTTACGGCGCCGGTCCGCATGGCCGACGTCGTGTCCGCGCACGTGGACGACGGCACGGCGCAGGATGACGTACGACGCGCGGTTGCTGCGCTTGCCGCGGCGGAGGCCGGGGACGAGGACGGGCAGCTGACGGTCGACGGCGCGGAGGACCATGAACTGGCGTGGTACGCCGCCCAGGAGCTGAACGCCCTCGTCGAGCTGGAGTCCTGATCTCGTGCCACGATGAGGGCATGGACGCCGTCACCAACATCCCCACCCCGGTCAACGAGCCGGTGCGCCAGTACGCGCCCGGCAGCGCCGAGCGCGCCGAGCTCGAGAGTGCGCTCAAGCGCATGCAGGGCGACAGCCACGAGTTGACCATGACGATCGGCGGGCGGCGCCGCATGGGCAGCGGCGACCCCATCGAGGTCGTACAGCCGCACAACCGCCGTCACGTGCTCGGGACCATGCGCGCCGCCACCACCGAGGACGCCGGTGCCGCCCTCGATGCCGCGCGCGCGGCCGCGCCCGGCTGGCGTGCGATGTCCTTTGACGACCGGGCGGCGATCCTGCTCAAGGCGGCTGACCTGCTCGCCGGGCCGTGGCGCTCGACGCTCAACGCGGCAACCATGCTCGGCCAGTCGAAGACGGCGATCCAGGCGGAGATCGACGCGGCCTGCGAGCTCATTGACTTCTGGCGCTTCAACGTGGGGTTCGCCCGGGAGATCTACGCCGAGCAGCCGAAGTCGTCCCCCGGTGTCTGGAACCGCTCTGACCACCGGCCGCTCGAGGGCTTCGTCTACGCGATCACGCCGTTCAACTTCACGGCGATCGCCGGCAACCTGCCCACGGCGCCGGCGCTGATGGGCAACGTGGTCATCTGGAAGCCTGCGCCGACTCAGCAGCTGGCCGCCCACCTGCTGATGATGCTGCTCGAGGAGGCGGGCCTGCCCCCGGGTGTCATCAACATGCTGCCCGGCCATGGCGCGCCGGTCTCGGACGTGGCGCTCGCGTCACCGGACCTGGCCGGCATCCACTTCACCGGTTCGACACCGGTGTTCCAGAAGCTGTGGCGTGAGGTCGGAGAGAACATCGCGTCGTACCGCTCCTACCCGCGCATCGTCGGGGAGACCGGCGGCAAGGACTTCGTCGTCGCGCACCCGAGCGCCGACATCGACGTCCTGCGTACGGCACTGGTGCGGGGAGCCTTCGAGTACCAGGGACAGAAGTGCTCCGCCGCGTCACGTGCCTACGTCCCGCGCAGCATCTGGTCGCGGTTGCGTGACCAGATCGCGGCCGAGACCGACTCGATCACGATGGGCGACGTCACCGACCTGTCCAACTTCATGGGCGCCGTCATCGACGACAGGGCATTCGCCAAGCACAAGGCGGCACTGGACCGCGCCCGGTCCGATGACAGCATCACGGTCATCGCCGGCGGAACCTACGACGACAGCCAGGGCTACTTCGTGCGGCCGACGATCCTGGAGTCGTCCGACCCGGAGAACGAGATCTTGACGACCGAGTACTTCGGGCCGATCCTCGGCGTGCACGTCTACGACGACGCCGACTACGACGCGATGCTGACCCAGATGGAGTCCGTCGCGCCCTACGCGCTGACCGGCGCGATCATCGCGCAGGACCGTGGCGCCGTCACCGAAGCCAGCGAGAAGCTGCGGTTCGCGGCCGGCAACTTCTACGTCAACGACAAGCCGACCGGCGCGGTCGTCGGGCAACAGCCCTTCGGTGGCGGTCGCGCGAGCGGCACCAACGACAAGGCCGGTGCCGCCCAGAACCTCCTGCGCTGGACGAGCACTCGCTCGATCAAGGAGACCTTCGTGCCCCCGACGGACTACCGCTACCCGCACATGGGCTGAGGCCGCTCGGTCCGGCGCCGCTCGGCCGCTTTTCCGAGATTGGACAGGTCTTTGGCCCGCACGTGGCCCAAGACCCGTCCGATCGCCGGTTTCCAGGGCTGGGAGAACCGGTCAGTAGGGTGACCGCGTGACGCACCCGCCCACTCCCGAGACGCCGAGCGACAGGCACTTCGGTGAGCAGGGGGCCCGGCTGACCTACGGGTCCTACCTGCGGGTCGCGGAACTGCTCGAGCAACAGCAGCTCGAGTCCGACCCACCCGCCCACGACGAGCTGCTGTTCATCACGATCCACCAGGTCTACGAGCTGTGGTTCAAGCAGCTGCTGCACGAGCTGACCGCCGTCCGGGACGCGATGTTCGAGGGCAACCTGTGGTGGGCACGGCACCTGCTGGCGCGCGTGGACACCATCGAGCAAGTGCTGATCCAGCAGGTCGGCGTCCTCGAGACCATGACGCCGCAGGACTTCCTCGCGTTCCGCGAGAAGCTCTCACCGGCCAGTGGGTTCCAGAGCGTGCAGTTCCGCGAGCTCGAGTTCCTGTCCGGCGCCAAGGACGCGACCTACCTCGAGCGGTTCCGCGGTCTGTCGCCGGACGAGCGGCAGCGCCTGACCACACGGCTCGAGGAGCCGAGCCTCTGGGACGCCTTCCTGCACGTGTTGCGCAGTGCCGGCCTGCCGGCCGGCGACGACGAGGAGGTGCTGTCCTCACTGCTCAGGGTCGCCTACGACCGGCCGACGTACGGCGAGGTGTGGGAGCTCGCGGAGCGGCTGCTCGACCACGACGAGAACGCCCGGCTGTGGCGGTCCCGGCACGTGACCATGGTCGAACGCCAGATCGGCACGAAGTCGGGCACCGGCGGGTCGACCGGCGCGCCGTACCTGCGCAGCCGCCTCGGCATGCACTACTACCCGCTGTTCTGGGAGCTGCGCTCGCGGCTGTAGGCAGTCAGCGCCTGTCTCCACCTGTCGGCCGCTCGGCGCCGCGACGGGACTATGGTCAAGGCGCGAGACGACCGGGTGGGTCAGCCCCACCGCAGCAGCACCCTTGAGCAGGAGCGACGACAACGATGTCGGCGGACGTGCGGGACGGCCTGAGCAGCGGATCAGCGAAGCAAGCGGGCTTTGAAGGGCTCGACGAGGACAAGGCGACCCTGCTCGCCCGGGTGGCTGCCGCCTCCGGTGACGGCGCCGCCGGTGACGCGCTGGCGACCGCCGCCTTCCTGCGCCGTTACTACCGGCACGTGGCGAACGACGACCTCATCGGACGCCGCGACGAGGACATCGCGGCCGCGGCCCTGTCGCAACGGGAGCTCGCGCTGCACCGGCCGCAGGGCACCGCGACGGTCCGGGTCTGGACGCCGACCGTCGAGCGCGACGGCTGGTCGGCGGGCGGGCACGGCGTGGTCGAGGTGGTCGCAGACGACATGCCCTTCCTCGTCGACTCCGTCACGGCGGAGCTCACCCGGCACGGCCGGGCCATCCACCTGGTGGTCCACCCGCAGCTGGTCGTCCGACGCGACGTGACCGGAGCCCTGCTCGAGGTGCTCGACGCACCGGTGCCGACCGCCGGGTCCGTCGATGGTCTGGTCGAGTCCTGGATGCACATCGAGATCGACCGGGGCACGGACGCGGCGGGCGACGACACGTTGGCTGCCGACCTGCAACGGGTGCTGCGCGACGTTCGCGAGGCCGTCGAGGACTGGCCGAAGACGCGCGCGCAGGCGCTGCGCCTCGCGGACGAGATCACTGCACAGCCACCCGTCGGGCTGCCGGCCCAGGAGGTGTCCGAGGCCATCGAGCTGTTGCAGTGGCTGGCCGACGACCACTTCACGTTCATGGGCTACCGCGAGTACCTGCTCGAGGCGGACGAGCAGGCGGACACCGACGGCTCCCCGCACGGTCACGAGAGGCTTGTCGCCGTCGCGGGCACCGGGCTCGGCATCCTGCGGGCGGACCAGGCGCAAGGCACGGATGCCGGGCGGCTGCCCCCTGAGGTGGGCGCACGTGCACGCGAGCCGCGGCTGCTCGTGGTGACGAAGGCCAACAGCCGCTCCACCGTGCACCGTCCCGCCTACCTGGACTACATCGGGGTGAAGCAGTTCGACGCGTCGGGGCAGGTCGTCGGCGAACGGCGCTTCCTGGGCCTGTTCACCTCGGCCGCCTACAACCAGAGCATCCAGCGCATCCCGGTGCTGCGGCGCAAGGCGGCTGAGCTGCTGGCGCGGAGCGGCTTCAGCGCGAACAGCCACTCCGGGAAGGACCTGTTGCAGATCCTGGAGTCCTATCCACGCGACGAGCTCTTCCAGATCTCTCTCGACGACCTGGCTGCGACGACCACGGGAGTGCTGCACCTGCAGGAGCGTCGCCAGCTCCGGCTGTTCCTGCGCCGCGACGACTACGGCCGCTACATGTCGTGCATGGTCTACCTGCCTCGCGACCGCTACACCACGCAGGTGCGGCAGGCCATGGAAGAGATCCTGCTCGAGACGTTCGACGGGGTCAGCATCGACTACGCGGCTCTGGTCTCGGAGTCCGTCCTCGCGCGACTGCACTTCGTCGTACGGGTCGATCCGGCCCACGCCGTCACCGACGTCGACCCGGCCGAGATCGAGGCGCGCCTCGTGCAGGCGACGAGGTCCTGGGACGACGACTTCGCCGATGCGCTGGCCGACAGCTGTGGGCCGGAGGAAGCGTCGCGGCTCGCGGCCACCTACAGCGAGGCGTTCCCCGAGGCCTACAAGGAGGACCTGCAGGCCTCGGCTGCCGTCGCCGACCTGCACCGCCTGGAGGTGCTGCACGGAGACGGAGACAACGACCTGGCACTCTACACCCCGAAGGACGCCGAGCCGGGTGAGCGCCGCCTCAAGCTGTTCCATGTCGGCGAGCCGGTGTCGCTCTCCCTCGTCCTGCCAAGGCTGCAGGAGATGGGCGTCGAAGTAGTCGACGAGCGGCCCTACGAGATCAACCGCTCCGGCGGTCCGGACGCCTGGGTCTACGACTTCGGGTTGCGCTACGAGCCGGCGGGGGAGGGCGGCGGCGAGCAGGACCGGGCACGCTTCCAGGAGGCGTTCGCCGCGGTGTGGCGGGGTGCAGCCGAGAGTGACGGTTTCAACGCGCTGGTGCTGCGGGCCGGTCTCGACTGGCGGCAGGCCATGGTGCTGCGCGCCTACGCCAAGTACCTGCGGCAGGCGGGATCCACGTTCAGCCAGTCCTACATCGAGGAGTGCCTCAGCTCGAACGTGCACATCGCCCGACTGCTGCTACGGCTGTTCGAGGCGCGCTTTGACCCGGGTCGCGCGGCGGCGGGCGACGAGGTGGTCGAGGGGTTGCTGGAGGAGATCAACGGCGCGCTCGACGCCGTCGAGAGCCTGGACCAGGACCGGATCCTGCGGTCGTTCCTCGGGGCCGTCCGGGCCACCCTGCGCACCAACTACTTCCAGCCCGACGCTGATGGAAGCCCCAAGTCCTACCTCTCCCTCAAGCTCGACCCGCGGTTGGTGCCGGACCTGCCGAAACCGTTGCCCCGTTTCGAGATCTGGGTCTACAGCCCACGGATGGAAGGCGTGCACCTCCGCTTCGGGGCCGTCGCGCGCGGCGGTCTGCGGTGGTCGGATCGCCGTGAGGACTTCCGGACGGAGGTGCTCGGCCTGGTCAAGGCGCAGACCGTCAAGAACGCCGTCATCGTGCCGGTCGGGGCCAAGGGCGGCTTCGTCGTCAAGCGTCCGCCGGCCCCGACCGGCGACGCGCTCACCGACCGCGAGGCGACCCTCGCCGAGGGCATCGCCTGCTACCGGACGTTCATCAGCGGCATGCTCGACATCACCGACAACCTCGTCAACGTCGACGGGAAGTCGGTCACGTCGCCGCCGCGGCAGGTGGTCCGGCATGACGGCGATGACAGCTACCTCGTGGTGGCGGCTGACAAGGGCACGGCCACCTTCAGCGACATCGCCAACCAGGTGGCACTGGACTACGGCTTCTGGCTCGGCGACGCGTTCGCGTCCGGCGGTTCCGTGGGCTACGACCACAAGGCGATGGGCATCACTGCCCGGGGCGCCTGGGAGTCGGTCAAGCGCCACTTCCGCGAGCTGGAGCTGAACACGCAGACCGAGCCGTTCACCGTCGTCGGCATCGGCGACATGTCCGGTGACGTGTTCGGCAACGGCATGCTGCTGTCCGAGCACATCCGGCTGGTCGCAGCCTTCGACCACCGGCACGTCTTCCTCGATCCCGATCCCGACGCGGCGACGTCGTACGCCGAACGTCGTCGACTCTTCGAGCTTCCGCGCTCGTCCTGGGCCGACTACGACCCGGCCCTCATCTCGGCCGGTGGCGGCGTCTACCCGCGCTCGGCGAAGTCCATCCCGCTGTCGGCTCAGGTCAAGGAGCGGTTGGGCCTTCCCTCGTCGGTGCGGTCGCTGTCGCCGCCCGAGCTCTTGCGCGCGATCCTGCAGGCTCCCGTCGACCTGCTGTGGAACGGCGGCATCGGCACCTACGTCAAGTCCAGCAGCGAGTCACACGCGGACGTCGGCGACAAGGCCAACGACTCGATCCGGGTCAACGGCGCTGAGCTCCGGGCGCGGGTCGTGGGGGAGGGCGGCAACCTGGGATTCACCCAGCTCGGGCGCATCGAGTTCGCCCTGGCCGGTGGTCACATCAACACCGATGCCATCGACAACTCCGCTGGCGTCGACACCTCTGACCACGAGGTGAACATCAAGATCCTGCTGGACCAGATCGCGCGCGAGGGCGAACTCGACACCGACGCTCGCAATGCGCTGCTCGCGGAGATGACCGACGATGTCGCCCGGCTCGTGCTGGCCGACAACTACGAGCAGAACGTGCTGCTGGGCAACGGCAGGCGGCAGGCGCGCGACATGCTCTCGGTGCACAAGCGGTTCATCAAGTCCCTGGAGGAGCGGGGCGACCTCGATCGCGCGCTGGAGTTCCTGCCGTCCAACTCGGCTATCGACCAGCGCCAGTCGGCCGGGCTCGGCCTGACCTCCAGCGAGCTCGCCGTGCTGGCCGCGTACTCCAAGATCACTCTGACTGCGACCATCCTGGACTCGCCGCTGCCCGACGAGCCGTGGTTCGGCATGGCGCTGCGGCGGTACTTCCCTGACCCGCTCGTCGAGAAGTTCGACGACCGGCTCAGCCGCCATCCGTTGCGCCGCGAGATCATCACGACCTGGATCAGCAACGACCTGGTCAACCGTGGCGGCTCGACGTTCGTCTTCCGCGCCATGGAGGAGACCGGGGCGAGCGCCTTGCAGGTCGCGCGCGCCTACACCGTCGTACGCGAGATCTTCCGCCTCGACGACCTGTGGGCCGCGATCGACGCGCTGGACAACAAGCTGCCGACCGACGTGCAGTCGACGCTCTACCTGGAAGGGCGACGGCTGCTCGACCGCAGCACCCGCTGGGTGCTGCAGGGCCGGCAGGCCAGCCTCAATGTGGCTGCGGAGGTCGAGCACTTCCAGGCCGACATCGATGCGCTCGTGCCGCGCATCCCCGAGCTGCTCGTCGGTGCCGAACAGAAGCGGCTGCGGACGCGCGCAGCGGAGTTCGCGCAACTGGGCGTTCCCGAGGACCTGGCGCTGCGGACGGCCGGGCTGCTCGACTCGTTCTCGCTGCTCGACGTGGTCGAGATCGCGGCCGCCGACAAGCGCCCGGCCGAGGAGGTCGCACCGGTCTACTTCGCGATCTCCGAGCGCATCGAGGTGGACCGGATGCTCACTCGCATCACGGCGCTGCCGCGCGGCGACCGGTGGACCGCACTTGCGCGCTCGGCGTTGCGCTACGACCTCTATGCGGCGCTGGCCGGCCTGACCACCAACGTGCTCACGTCGACGTCCTCGACCGACTCGCCCGCCGAGCGCATCGAGGCCTGGGAGGAGGCCAACCGCGAAGGTGTGACTCGCGCCCAGAGCACGCTCGAGGAAATCATCACGAGCGACACGTTCGACCTCGCGACCCTGTCGGTGGCCCTGCGCACGATCCGGACACTCCTGCGCTGACCGGTCGGACGAGCACCCGGCAGCGTGCCGGGTCAGGTCCCGGTGGAGCGAGGCATGGCGCCGAGTGCGGCGTCGAGACGCGCCAGGTCTGTCTCGGTGAGATCGGCCCGGGCGGTCAGCCGCAGCCGCGAGACACCGTCGGGCACCGAGGGCGGGCGGAAGCACCCGACCCGCACACCGCGTTCGAGCAGCCGCGCAGCGCTGGCCACGGCGGCCGCCGGCGAGCCCATCGGCGCGGACACGACGGCGGCCTGCGGAGCAGACGGCTGCATCCCGTGGTCGCGCAGGAGACGGACGATGTCGTGCGCCCGGTCCCGCGCCGCGGCCGCCAGGCCGGGCTCGGCGCGCAGCACTGTCAACGCCGCGTGCGCCGCGCCCACCGAGGCGGGGGCCAGCCCGGTGTCGAAGATGAACGCGCGAGCGGTGTTGACCAGGTGCTCGACCACGACGGGGTCGCCCAGCACCGCGCCACCCTGCGCGCCCAACGACTTGGACAGGGTCGCCGTGAGCACCACGTCGGGTTCACCGGCGAGGCCGGCGGCGCGTGCGGCCCCGGACCCGTCGGTGCCCACGACCCCCAACGCGTGCGCCTCGTCGATGACCAGCAGCGCGCCGTGCGCACGGGTCACCGCGTGCAGCTCGGCGAGCGGCGCCAGGTCACCGTCGACGGAGAACACCGCGTCGGTGACGACGACGGCACGATCGGCCGTACGACGCGACAGGGCGCGCTCGATCGCCGCGACATCGCCGTGCCCGGCCACGACCACGTCGGCCCGCGACAGCCGACAGGCGTCGACGACAGAGGCGTGGTTGAGGGCATCCGACACGACCAACGCGCCGGGGCCGGAGAGCGCGGCCACTGCGCCCAGGTTCGCGAGGTAGCCCGAGGAGAAGACCAGCGCGGCCCCGGTGCCGGTGAAGTCGGCCAGCTCGTGCTCGAGCGCGGCGTGCAGCTCGGTGCTGCCCGTCACCAGCCGCGAGCCGGTGGCGCCGGCCCCCCAGGACCGCACCGCCACGACTCCCGCCTCGATGACACGAGGGTCGCGGCACAGACCGAGATAGTCGTTGGACGCCAGGTCGAGCACATCGTCGTGCGCCGCCCGCGGCCGCAGGGTCCGCTGCATGCCGGCCGTCTCGCGTTGCGCCGCCAGTGCGCGCAGCTCACCCAGGGGGTCGCCCGGCACGGGCAGCGGCTCGACGGGGGAAGTCACTGCACCACCTCACGGATGCTCGCCTCGACCACGCCGCACAGCGTCTGGAGGTCCTCGTCGCCGATCGCGAGCGGCGGCATCAGGACCACGACGTCGCCGAGGGGACGCACCCACACCCCACGGCGCCGGGCCGCCTGGCACACCGCGAAGCCCGTCCGGTCCCCGACCGAAGCGACCTCGATGCCGGTCATGGTGCCGATGCGCCGGATCTCGCGCACCCCGTCGTACTCCTCGACCGACTGGAGCAGCTCACCGAGCCGGTCACCCACGCGCGCTGCGTGCGCAACCGTGCAGCGCTGCTCCATCAGCGCGAGGTTGGCCAGCGCGGCCGCACAGCACAACGGGTTGGCGGTGTAGGAGTGGCCGTGGAAGAAGGTGCGTGCCTCGGATGGCGCGCCGAGGAACGCGTCGTACACCTCCTCGCGGGCGAGCACTGCCGACAGCGGCAGGTACCCACCGGTCAGCCCCTTGCCGCAGGTCATCAGGTCCGGTGTGACGCCGCAGTGGTCGACGGCCCACATCCGGCCGGTGCGTCCGAGGCCGGTCGCGACCTCGTCGACCACCATCAGCGCACCGAACTCGTCGCACAGCTGGCGTACGCCGCTCACGAACGACCGGTCGTGGGTGAGCATGCCACCGGCTGCCTGCACAAGCGGCTCGATGACCACGGCGCACACCTGCTCGCCCTCGGCCTCGAGCAGGGCGCGCATCTCGGAAAGCACCTCGGCGGCCCGCGCGGCCGGCGTCTGCCCCGCCGTGCGGACGCCGGGGGAGGAGACCATGCGAGTCTCCAGCAGGAGCGGCCGGTAGGTCGCGTGGAACAGCTCGATGCCCCCGACGCTGACCGCGCCCAGGGTGTCGCCGTGGTAGCCCTCGGCCACGTGCAGGTAGTACGGCCGGGCCGGGCCGCCGCCGGGGCGCTGCGCGCTCGCCTGGAACGCCATCTTGATGGCGGCCTCCACGGCAGACGAACCGTCGCCGGCGTAGAAGACCCGGGTGAGCCCGGCGGGCGCGGTGGCAAGGAGCCGCTCGGCCAGCTCGATGCCCGGCTCGTGGGTCAGCCCGAGGAAGGTGGCGTGGTCCAGCCGCCCGAGCTGGGCCCGCACGGCCTCGTCGATCTCGGGCACGCCGTGGCCGTGCACCGTCAGCCACAGCGACGAGACCCCGTCGAGGTAGCGGTTGCCGTCCGTGTCCCAGAAGTGCATCCCCGCGGCCCGGTCCACGACGAGCGGCTCGTCGTCGGGCCACGCACTGTGGGCGGTGAACGGGTGCCAGACATGCCGCAGGTCGCGCGCCACCAGCTCGGTCGTACGGTCGCTTCTCACGGCGTCCGAGACTAGGGGGCGGCCTGGCCCGATCCGTCCGCGGCTCCCGCCGGACACCTAGGCTCGGGCCTGTGCCGTCGCTCACCGACCTCGCCCAGGGGCGCGCCGACCTCTCCGTCGCGGACGTCGACTGGCTGCATCTCCTGCTCGGTGACTGGCAGCTGCTCGCGGACCTGTCCTTCGCCGACCTGGTGCTGTGGCTCCCGCTCGAGCAGGGCCGGGGTGGCTTCGTCGCGGCGGCCCAGATGCGTCCCACGACGGGTCCCACGGTCTATCACGACGACATCGTCGGCACCGAGGTGCCGC
>JAVEDJ010000432.1 GCA_030841025.1 Actinomycetota bacterium | reverse complement strand
GACGCCGACGCCCGGCGCGCCTTCACTAGGGCGCGGCGGGCCGCGGGCCGCGTCGCCGACCCACAGGCTCGCCGCCAGGCCATCGCCGCGCTGCAGGCCTCAGAGGCGCAGTACGCCGCCGCGCAGGCGCAGGCCCGTGCCGCGGTCGCTCAGTTCCAGGCCGGGCTCGGCAGTCTGTCCAGCGCGGTGTCGGCGCTGTCGGCAGCGCAACGCGTACAGTCCAGGGCCGCCGTCGCGGCGGCGCAACGCTCGGTCGACTCCCTGGTCGTGCGCGCCCCGATCACCGGGACCGTGTCCCTCACCGCACAGCAGTCCGCCGGCTCGGCCCCTGACCCGTCGGCGCTCGTGGACCAGCTGCCTGAAGCGCTGCAGGGTCAGGCCGGTCAGCTCCTCGGCGGCGGCGGCTCGTCGTCGACGGTGACGGGCGCCGTGACCGCCGGGCAGCCCGTCAGGAGCGGCCAGGCTCTCGTGACGGTGACCGACGCGTCGACGCTGTCACTGATCGCGCAGGTGGACGAGACCGACGTGCTGCTGGTCAAGAAGGGCGTGCCGGCCACGGCCGAGCTGGACGCCGTACCCGACGCGTCGTACGACGCCGCGGTCACCACCATCGACCCGGTTCCCACGACGTCGGCCCGCGGCGGCGTGACCTACGTCGTGCGCCTGTCGCTCGGGCTGGGGCGGGCCGCCGACGGCTCGATCGCTCCGACGCCGCGGCCGGGCATGAGCGCGGTCACGCGGCTCAACGTCCGCACCGCCCGGGCCGTGGTGACCGCGCCGGTAGCCGCCATCTTCCGTGACGGCCGCCGCGACGCGGTGTGGGTGGTGGTCAACGGCAACGCCCGCAAACGGCTGCTGCGCCTCGGCGCCCAGGGGCAGAGCCGCACCGAGGTGGTCGAGGGACTCAAGGCGGGGGAGCGGATCGTCGTCCGCGGCGCCGACCGGGTGCGTGACGGACAGCAGGTGCCGTGACGGCCGAGGTGGTGGGCGGCGCGCGCCGCGAGCTGGCCGTCGAGGCGCGCGACGTCGTACGCCGCTATCAGCTCGACGGGGTCTCGGTGGAGGCGCTGCGCGGCGTGACGCTTCGTATCGAGCAGGGCGCTTACGCCGCGATCGTCGGCCCATCGGGGTCGGGCAAGTCCACGCTGATGCACCTGCTCGGCTGTCTGGACCGGCCGACGTCCGGGACGCTGCTGCTCGGCGGGCGCAATGTCGCGGATCTCTCCGACGCCGAGCTGGCGGAGCTGCGCAACCGCACGATCGGGTTCGTCTTCCAGTCGTTCCAGCTGTTGACCCGCACCAGCGCGCTGGAGAACGTCGCACTGCCGCTGGTCTACCGAGGGGTCCGGCGGGCCGAGCGCCGTGACCGGGCCGCCGCGGCGCTGGAAGCGGTCGGCCTCGGCAAGCGGATGGGCCACCGGCCGGGTCAGCTCTCCGGCGGAGAGCAGCAGCGGGTGGCCATCGCCCGGGCCCTCGTGGGCGAGCCGACGGTGCTGCTGGCCGATGAGCCGACCGGAAACCTGGACACCCGCAGCGGTGCCGAGGTGATCGCCCTGCTCGGCCGGCTCAACTCCGAGCGCGGTGTCGCCGTCGTCGTCGTCACCCATGACCTCGACGTCGCCGACCAGGCACGGCGCCGCATCCATGTGCGCGACGGCCTCGTGGAGCGGGACACCGGTGCTTTGGGGCCCGGTGTGGACCCGCGATGAGGACGGGCGAGGCGTTCCGCGTCGCCCTCGACGCCTTGCGGGCCAACCGGTTGCGCAGTGGGCTGACGATGCTCGGCGTGGTCATCGGCGTCGCCGCCGTCGTGCTCCTGGTGGCCATCGGCAGCGGGGCCAAGCAGGAGGTCGAGCAACAGGTCGAAGGCCTCGGGTCGAACATCATCTTCGTGGTGCCGGGGAAGTTCGAGTTCGGCTCCGCCCCCACGGTGAGCCGGCTGACCCTCGACGACGTCGACCTGCTGGGCAGGGTGGTCGGGGACCCCGGCCGGGTGGCGGTGTCGGTCGCGTCGGGGGAGACGGTCAGCGTGGGGCCACGGGAGATGTTCGCGACCGTCAACGGCGTCAACGCCAACGTCCCCAACGTGTTCGACCGCCGAGTGGCGCGGGGCAGCTACATCACCCCCACCGACGTGGACACGCGCCGCCGGGTCGTCGTACTCGGCTCGTCGGTGGCGCGGACCATCTTCGGCGACATCGACCCGCTGGGCCGGCAAGTCTCGGTGGCCGGCGTGCGGTTCCGAGTCATCGGGGTCTTCCAACCCCAGGGCTCGACGTTCGGAGTCGACCGGGACGCCGAGGTGCACATCCCGGTGACCGCGGCACAGCGGCTCTTCGGGGTCGAGCGCATCGACGCCCTTGCGGTGAAGGCGCCGACAGTCGACGACATCGCGCCGCTGCAGGGGCGGCTTGTCTCCGCGCTGCAGGACAAGTACCCCGACGAGGAGTTCTCCGCCGTCACCCAGACGCAGATCCTCGGCACCATCGGGCGGATCCTCGGGCTGCTCACCCTCGTGCTGACGGCGATCGCGGCCATCTCGTTGCTCGTGGGCGGTGTCGGCGTCTCGAACATCATGCTGGTCAGCGTCCGGGAGCGGACCCGGGAGATCGGGCTGCGCAAGGCGCTCGGGGCGCGGCAGCGAGACATCCTGCTGCAGTTCCTGATCGAGGCGGTGCTGCTGTGCGTCGCCGGCGGGCTGATCGGCATCGGCCTCGGGGTAGGCGCGTCGCTCGCTGTCAACGCCGTGTCGCCACTGCCGGCGGTCATCGCCTGGTGGTCGCCGGCGCTGGCCTTCGCCGTGTCGGCCGCGGTCGGCATCTTCTTCGGCGTCGCCCCCGCCCGGCGCGCCGGCCGCCTCGACCCCGTGGTCGCCCTCCGTACCGAATGACCGCGGCGCCCTCGCCGTTGATCATGCAGCAGGGGACGCGGGACGCCCGGGTGGCGAAAGGTCGGTCGGGATAGCGTCTCCTGCATGAGCGCGTCCTTGGTGCTGCCGTGGGACGAAGCGCTCGTGGCCTACGACTTCGGCCCGTCCCACCCGCTCAACCCCATCCGGGTCGACCTCACCATGCGGCTCGCGCGCGCCTTCGGCCTGCTCGACCTCGAGAACGTGCATGTCGTGAAGCCGGAGCCGGCCGACGACGGGTTGCTCGAGCTGGTGCACGAGCGTGACTACATCGAGGCGGTACGACGCGTCGGCGCTGACCCTTCCCGACCGGATCTGGCCCACGGACTGGGCACCCCCGACAACCCGGCGTTCGCCGGCATGCACGAGGCGGCCGCCCTGGTGACGGGCGCGAGCGTCCGGGCCGCTCAGGCGGTGTGGACCGGTGAGTCCGAGCACGCGGTGAACGTCGCCGGTGGCCTGCACCATGCGATGGCGGCGAGTGCCAGCGGCTTCTGTGTGTACAACGACCCTGCGATCGCCATCGCCTGGTTGCTCGAGCAGGGCGCTGAGCGCATCGCCTACGTCGACGTCGACGTGCACCACGGCGACGGTGTCGAGCGGGCCTTCTGGGACGACCCCCGGGTCCTGACCATCTCGATCCACGAGAGCGGCCGCTACCTGTTCCCCGGCACCGGCTTCCCCGAGGACACCGGTGGCCCCGGCGCCGAGGGCTACGCCGTCAACGTGGCCCTGCAGCCCAGCACGGCCGACTCGGCCTGGCTGCGCGCCTTCCACGCGATCGTGCCCCCCTTGCTGGCGGAGTTCGAGCCCGGCGTCCTGGTCACCCAGCAGGGCTGCGACAGCCACGTGCTCGATCCGCTCGCCCATCTCGGGCTGACGGTCGACGGCCAGCGGACGTCGTACGCCGCCCTGCACCGCTTGGCACACGAGCACGCGGGCGGCAAGTGGGTGGCGTTCGGCGGCGGTGGCTACGAGCTGGTCGAGGTGGTGCCCCGCGCCTGGAGCCACCTGATCTCCGAGGCTGCGGGGGCGCCGATCGATCCCGGGACCGAGACGCCGGCCCAGTGGCGCGAGCACGTGGCCTCGCGGCTCGGGCTGGCCGCGCCGAGCCGGATGACCGACGGTGCGACGCCGCGCTGGTCGGCCTGGTCCGACGGCTTCGACCCGGCCGACCCGCTCGACCGGGCCGTGCTCGCGACCCAGCGTGCGGTCTTCCCCGCCCACGGTCTCGGCGGGTTGCTGGGCCTGTGACCACGGCCAAGGTCGCGGACGCGGACCGTAAGGCGGCGCTGATCCAGCACCTGCAGGACCACGGCATCGCCGGAGATGTCGCCACGTCGCGCGAGGACAACCTCGTGAAGTACGGCATGTTCGCGGCGGGGATGCCCAAGGCGATGTTCGGCCTCTCACCGCGACGCTCGTGGACCCTGGGCGACGTGCTGGCCCTGATGGCGCGCAAGGTCGGTGTGTCGCCCGACGGCAGGCACCTGCGCGGTCGGGACCGCATCGACCCCGAGCTGACCGTGGCGGCGC
>JAVEDJ010000428.1 GCA_030841025.1 Actinomycetota bacterium | reverse complement strand
CGACATCGGCAAGAACCTCGTCGACATCATCCTGTCCAACAACGGCTACACCGTGCACAACCTCGGCATCAAGCAGCCCGTCTCGGCGATCCTCGACGCGGCCGAGGAGCACCGGGCCGACCTGGTCGGCATGTCCGGCCTGCTCGTGAAGTCGACCGTGATCATGAAGGAGAACCTCGAGGAGATGAACTCCCGAGGGGTCTCGCAGCGCTGGCCGGTGATCCTCGGTGGCGCCGCCCTCACGCGGCCCTACGTCGAGCAGGATCTCGCCGAGATGTACGAGGGCGAGGTTCGTTACGCCCGCGACGCGTTCGAGGGCCTGCGGCTGATGGACGCTGTCGTGGCGGTCAAGCGTGGCGTGCCGGGTGCCGAGCTGCCGGCGCTGCGCCAGCGCCGGGTGAAGCCGGCGGTGGGACGGCCCGACGCCACAGCGCCGGCCGACATGCCGGCCCGCTCCGACGTCGCCGTCGACAACCCGGTGCCCACCCCGCCCTTCTGGGGCACGCGCGTGGTCAAGGGCATCCACCTGAACGACTACGCCTCCCTGCTCGACGAGCGGGCGACGTTCATGGGGCAGTGGGGCCTGAAGGCCTCGCGTGGGGACGGGCCCAGCTACGAGGAGCTCGTCGAGACCGAGGGACGGCCCCGGCTGCGGGCACTGCTCGAGCGGGTGCAGGCCGAGCGCATGCTCGAAGCCGCCGTCGTCTACGGCTACTTCCCGGTGCAGAGCAAGGGCGACGACCTGATCCTGTACAACGACGACGGTTCGGAGCGCTACCGCTTCACCTTCCCGCGGCAGCGGCACGGTCGCCACCTGTGCCTTGCCGACTTCTTCCGGCCGGTCGAGTCCGGCGAGATGGACGTCCTTGGGCTGCAGCTGGTCACCATGGGGCCACGGATCGCCGAGGTCACCGCCGACCTCTTCGCGCGCAACGCCTACCGCGACTACCTCGAGCTGCACGGACTGTCGGTGCAGCTCACCGAGTCGCTCGCGGAGTACTGGCACAAGCGGATGCGCGCGGAGCTGGGCTACGCCGCCGAGGACCCGGACAAGACCGAGGACTACTTCGATCTCGCCTACCGCGGGGCGCGGTTCTCCTTCGGTTACGGCGCGTGCCCCGACCTCGAGGACCGCGCCAAGCTGGTCGAGCTCCTCGAGCCGGAACGCATCGGCGTCAAGCTGTCGGAGGAGTTCCAGCTGCACCCGGAGCAGTCGACGGACGCCCTGGTCCTGCACCATCCCGAGGCGAACTACTTCAACGCCAAGTGAGTGATCCTCAGCCGTTGGCGGCCGTGCTCTTCGACATGGACGGGCTCCTCGTCTCGACAGAGGAGACGTGGTTCGAGGTCGAGACCGTGCTCATGCGTGAGCTCGGAGCCGACTGGGGTCCCGAACACCAGGCCGCGCTCGTCGGGGGGCCGCTGGAGCACTCGGCGCAGTACATGCTGACTGTCGCCGGGCGAACCGACATCGCGCCTGCGGTCATCGCGATGGCGCTGCTCGACCGCATGGAGGCCGCTCTGCGGCGCGGGCCGGTGGCCTGGATGCCGGGGGCCCGAGAGCTGCTCCTCGAGGTCCGCGCAGCCGGCCTGCCCACGGCGCTGGTGTCGTCGTCGTACCGCCGCGTCATGGACGCGGTGCTGGACTCGGTGGGCAGTGAGCACTTCTCCGCGACGGTGTCGGCCGACGACGTGGCTCGGACGAAGCCGAACCCCGAGCCCTACCTCGCCGGCGCCCGGGCACTGGGCGTCGACGCCGGCCGCTGTGTCGCGTTGGAGGACTCGGCGACAGGAGCCACGGCTGCCCGCGCGGCGGGTTGCATCACGGTCGCGGTGCCCAGCGTCGCGCAGGTGGACCCCGCGATCCCGCACGTCGTTGTCGGCTCGCTCGCCGACATCGACCTGGGCTGGCTGCGCCGCCTGGCCGACCAGCATCTCGCTGCCTGACGACTTCCTCGGGCCTTGCGTCTGAACGGCACCGGACCGCACCGGCAGTCGCCGGTGCGGTCCAGTCGGTCAACGGTCGGCCACGGTCGGCCAACGGTCGGGTAGGGCGATCGGGTTGGCTGCTACTCGGTCGCGATCGCCTGCAGCACGTTGAGCCGTGAGGCCCGTCTGGCCGGCAGCGCGGCTGCGACGGCCCCGGCGAGCGCCGCGCAGACCAGGTAGATCGCCAACGTCACCACCGGGAAGCCCAGCTCGGTCACGCCCTGGCCCTTCAGCGCCTGCTGCAGGGCCACGCCGAACACCGAGCCCACCGCGAGCCCGAGCAGGCCCCCGAAGGTGCAGATCAGCACGGACTCGACGCGGATCATCCGCTTGACCTGCCTACGCGCCATGCCGATCGCGCGCAGCAGACCAAGCTCGCGAGTGCGTTCGATCACCGACAGCGCCAGCGTGTTGATGACGCCCAACAGTGCGATGATGACTGACAGCCCGAGCAGGATGTTGATGATCGTCACGATCTGGTTGACCTGACCCTGTGTCTGGTCGACGAACTCGGACTGGTCCTGCACCGTGATGTTGGGGTAGCCGGCCAGGGCCTTGTTCAGCTCCTTGCGTACAGCCGGCACGTCCTTGGCATCCTTGACACTGACCAGGGCGGCGACGTTGCGTTGGGCGCTGAAGTTCTTGGCCTTCGATCCATCGACCAGGTAGTCACCGACGAGCTGGTTGGTCTTGTACGTGCCGCCGATGGTGAGCTTCTCCGGGTTCGAACGGGCGAACCGCGCCGTCACCGTGTCGCCCGGCTTCAGCTTCGCCTTCTTCGCGGCGCTCTCGGACACCAGCAGCGTGCCGGAGTTGAGGTCGACCGACCCTTCGACCTTCGTGATGTTCACGAGGTCGCCCAACGCGGATGCCGGGAAGGCCGTCACACCTACCTGCTTGCCACGACTGCAGCTGGCGTTGTCGCACAACTGCATCCCGTCCACCTTGACCCCGGCGACGTTCGCGACGCCTGGCTCAGCAGCGGCCTGTTCGAGGACTGCGTCCGGGAAGCCATTGCTTTGAGTGTTGAGCACGAGGTCGGCAGCGACGGCTCCCGAGATGGTCTTCGCGACGCTGGCCTTGAGCGACGAGCCCAGCACCGTGACGGCGCTGATCAGGGCGAGGCCGATCATCAACGCGGCAGCGGTCGCCGCCGTACGGCGCGGGTTGCGCACCGCGTTCTCGCGGCCCAGCCGGCCCGGCAGCCTGCGGGAGAACAGCTTGCCGATGCCAGATGCGATGGGCTTGCTCACGAGCGGGGACAGCATCGCAATGCCGATGAAGGCAAGCAGCGTGCCCAACCCGAGCAGCTGGAGGCCGCCGTCACGCAGCGCCTTGGTCATGGCCAGAGCGCCGAGCACCAGGAGGATTCCGCCGCCGATCGTCTGCCGCTTGAGCGAACGGTCAGGCGTCGCGGCCTCCCGTAGCGCGGCCAAGGGAGACACCCGGCTGGCCCGACGCGCCGGCATGATCGCCGCCGCGGCCGTCACCCCGGTGCCGACGACGAACGACGCGATGATCGTGCGCGTGGCCACGATGGTCGGTGCGTCGGGGAGCTGGGCACCAAAGACACCGAACAAGGCCTTGAGCCCGAGTGCGACGCCGACGCCAGCGGCGAGTCCGATGAGGGAGCTGAGCAGCCCCACGACGAGAGCCTCCAGCAGCACGGCCCGGTTGACCTGGCCACGGCTGGCGCCCAGTGCGCGCATCAGCGCGAGCTCCCGAGTGCGCTGGGCGACCAGCATGGAGAAGGTGTTGAAGATGATGAACGCCCCGACGAACAGGGCGATGAGCGCGAAGGTCAGCAGGAAGGTGTTGAAGAAACCCAAGCCCTGCTTGACGTCGCTGGACTGCTCCTTGGCAAGCGCGTCGCCGGTGATCGCCTGCGTGTTGTCGGGGAGCACGGCAGCGACGCGCTTGCGCAGCTCCTGCTGGCTCACACCGTCCTGCGCCGCCACGGTGATCTGGGTGAACTTGTTCTCGAGGTTGAGCACCTGCTGGGCAGTCGCCGTGTCGAAGAAGATGTCGGTCTCGCCGGCGAAGGACTTCTTGCCGTTGAACGTCACGATCCCGACGATCGTGTAGGTCTTGAGCGGCGAGTCGGTCAGCACCGGCGCCTTGTCACCGACCTTGAAGTCGGCGCGCTCGGCGAGGCCGGCGTTGACCGCGATCTCAGTGGGGCCTGTCGGCGCACGGCCGTCGACGATCTGACCCGACATCAGCAGGTCGGAGTCGTACCAGTTGAAGCCGAAGGTGGGCGCGCCGCCTGTGGTGACGGCCTTGCCCTTCTTGTCGACCAGCTGGGCACTGCCCTCGACCTGACCCTGGACCTCCCGCACGCCGTCGACCTTGGCGACGGTGTCGACCAGGCTCGCGGGCAGCAGGGCACGCACGTCGCCCTGCTGGCCCGACGTGACCTTGTCGCCGCGTACGTCGACCGCGACGTTCTGGTTGGTGGTTGAGAAGAGGTCGTCGAAGACCTTGCCGAGGCTGTCGGTCAGCACGAATGCACCCGACACGAAGGAGACGCCCAGCACGATGGAAAGCGAGGACAGGACAAGTCTGACCTTGCGTGCAGCAAGGCTCTTGAAGGTCGCCCGGATCATCGCGCGACGGCGGGGACGTGTGCGGTTTCGAACTTCTTCATCCGGTCGAGGACGCTCTCGGCGGTGGGTGCGGCCATCTCGTCGACTATGCGCCCGTCGGCGAGGAACAGCACGCGGTCCGCGTAGGACGCGGCACCGGGGTCATGGGTCACCATCACGATGGTCTGGCCCATGTCGGTCGTCGAGCGACGCAGGAAACCGAGCACCTCGGCACCACTGACGCTGTCGAGGTTGCCCGTCGGCTCGTCGGCGAAGATGATCTCTGGCCGGCTGGCCAGGGCGCGGGCGCAGGCGACACGCTGCTGCTGACCGCCGGACAGCTCCGTGGGTCGGTGCTTGAGCCGGTCCCGCAGGCCCACCGTGTCAATGACCGTGTCCAGCCATTCCTGGTCGGGTTTGCGGCCGGCGATGTCCATCGGCAGCGTGATGTTCTCGATCGCGCTGAGGGTCGGCAGCAGGTTGAACGCCTGGAAGATGAAACCCACCGAGTCACGGCGCAGCCGGGTGAGGCGCTTGTCGTCGAGCTTCGTGATGTCGACGTCGCCGACGAAGACGGCACCGCTGCTCGCCTCGTCGAGGCCCGCGAGGCAGTGCATGAGGGTGGACTTGCCGGAGCCCGACGGACCCATGATCGCGGTGAACTGGCCCGCAGGGAACGAGACGGACACGCCGTCGAGGGCGACTACCTGTGTCTCGCCGCGGCCGTAGACCTTGGTGAGATTCTCTGCGCGGGCGGCGTCGACGCCCGCGGGTGCATGTGTGGTGGAGCTGGTCACTGTGGACTCCTCGGCAGGTGGTGTTGTCACCAAGGTAGATGCCTGCAGCGCCAACCTTCCATGACATTCAGGGAGACTTCAGAGTGACATCCGGCATATCTCAGGGTGAACCCCGAGACGGCAGGTCGCCCCGTGATGGCTGGCTATTTCCCGTTATCCGACAATGAAAAATCGCTTGACCGCGCTGCTGTGACGCCCCCCCCCGGTGGTTGCCGCAGCCAACCAGGACAGGACCGTGGTTGCTGCAGCAACAGATCGGACGTCGGGTCAGAGCTCGTCGCCCGGCGTGTGCGGCGAGGGTCGCTCGTCAGCCGCGAGCGCCTGAGGGACCGTCGGCACCGGCAGCACGGGAAGCTCCGGCGGCGTACCCCCGAAGGCCGGGCACAGCGCCTGGTGGTCGCACCAGTCGCACAGCTTGCTCGGGCTGGGCCGCCAGTCGCGGCGCTCGGTCGCGCGGGAGATCGCATCCCAGATCGCGCCCAGCTTGCGCTCGATGGCTCGCAGGTCTGACTCGTCGGGCTCGTAACGCAGCACCTCGCCGCTGCCGAGGTAGAGCAGCTGCAGCATCCGGGGGATCTCCCCGCGCAGCCGCCACAGCACCAGCGCGTAGAACTTCATCTGGAACAGCGCTTTGGCCTCGTAGCCCTCGCGCGGTGCCCGACCCGTCTTGTAGTCGACGACACGGACCTCGCCGCCCGGTGCCACGTCGAGCCGGTCGACGTAGCCGCGCAGCCGCAGCCCGCTCTCCAGGTCGCACTCGACGAACAGCTCGCGCTCAGCGGGCTCGAGGCGCTGCGGGTCCTCGAGGGCGAAGTAGGCCCCCAGCAGGTCCTGCGCACTGTGCAGCCACGCGTCGCGGGCCGCATCGTCGGTGAAGAGCTCGGCGAGGACCGGCTCCTCGGCGAGCAGCCGGTCCCACTCGGGCCGCAGCATCGTGCCGGCCCGCTCAGGGGTGCGCTCGGCGGCGGGCAGGTCGAAGAGCCGCTCGAGGACCGAGTGCACGACGGTGCCCCGCGTGGCGGCGGAGCTGGGTCGCTCGGGCAGGCGGTCGATGACCCGGAAGCGGTAGAGCAACGGGCAGTTGAGGAAGTCGGCGGCCCGGCTGGGGGAGAGCGACATGGCCGGCCGCGGCTCGGCACCCGACGGCCGGGCACCGGACGACCCAGCACCGTCGGCCGCGAGCGCGACATCCGCCCCCGCGGTGACCGCCACGTCGACCGGCGCCGGCGTCTCGGTCGTGGTCTCCAGGCTCATGCCACGCACTGTATGCGGGACCCCGGACAATGCCGTGGCGATCCACAGCCGCCGCGCCGCCTAGCATCGACACCATGAGCGCCCCATCCGAGAACAGCCGCCGCGACCCCGGCGGAGGCGTGCTCATCGGCCGTCCGTTCGGCGTACCCGTCTATGTGACGCCCACCTGGTTCCTGGTCGCGGCCCTGATCACCTTCGGCTTCGCCGGGTCGGTCGAGGCCGAGGTGGCCGGCATCGGACAGTGGAAGTACGCCGTGTCGCTGAGCTTCGCGGTGCTGCTGTACCTGTCCGTGCTGATCCACGAGCTCAGCCACACCGTGGTGGCGCTGAAGTCCGGCCTGCCGGTCCGCCGCATCAGCCTCTACCTGCTCGGAGGCGTCTCGGAGATCGAGAAGCCGGCGCCGACGCCGGGCAGGGAGGCGGGCATCGCGGTCGCGGGGCCGCTCGTGTCCCTCCTGCTCGGCGGGCTGGCCTACATCGGCTACGAGCTGCTGGCCCCCGGCACCGTCGGGCGCGTGTTGGCCCAGGCGCTGATGTACAGCAACCTGGTCGTCGGCGTCTTCAACATGCTGCCCGGGCTGCCGCTCGACGGTGGCCGCGTGCTGTCGGCGGGGGTGTGGAAGGCCACGGGTCGGCGACACACCGGCACGATCGTCGCTGCCTGGTTCGGCCGCGGGGTCGCTGTGATCGTTCTTCTGCTGCCTGCGCTCATGAGCCAGCGCGCCGGGAACGCCCCCGACCTCGTCGACCTGATCTGGGGGGCGCTGCTCGCGTCGTTCATCTGGGTGGGTGCCTCGCAGGCGCTGCAGACGGCCCACGTCCAGGGCCGCATCCCCGGCCTCTCGGCACGGTCACTGACCCGACGTGCCATCCCGGTGCCCTTCGACACTCCGCTGGCCGAGTCGCTGCGTCGGCTTCACGAGTCCGGTGCGCGCGGGCTGGTGGTGGTCAGTGCCGACGGCACGCCGGTGGGCATCGTCAACGAGGAGGCCGTACGCGCGACGCCGGAGCACCGCCGTCCATGGGTGCCCGTGGGCGACCTGTCCCGGCGCCTCGAGCCCGACCACGTCGTGGAGGCCGATCTCGCCGGTGAGGACCTCGTCGCTGCACTCACCCGGCGCCCGGCGAGCGAGTACCTCGTGGTGGAGGCCAACGGCGACATCTACGGGGTGCTGGCCTCGGCCGACGTCGAGCGGGCCGTCGCACGTCGCTGACCCGCCCACCCGGGGCGGCGGGGGAGCACGTTCGTCGCGCTCCTAGACTCGCCGACCGTGTCCTCACCCTCTGAGCCCGTCGGCGCCGCGCACCGGCGCGGACCCCTCGCCGTCGGCGATCGCGTCCAGCTCACCGATCCCAAGGGGCGGATGCACACCATCACGCTGGTGGAGGACAAGGAGTTCCACACCCACAAGGGCGCGATCGACCACAACGCGCTGATCGGATCCCCGGAGGGCTCCGTAGTGACCACCACCGGTGGCATCGCCTACCTGGCGATGCGGCCCCTGTTGGCCGACTACGTCCTCTCGATGCCGCGCGGCGCGGCCGTCGTCTACCCCAAGGACGCCGGGCAGATCGTGCACATGGCCGACATCTTCCCCGGTGCGCGCGTGGTTGAGGCCGGGGTCGGCTCCGGGGCGCTGACCATGTCCTTGCTGCGGGCCGTCGGCGACAGCGGCCGCGTGTCGTCGTACGAACGGCGCCAGGACTTCGCGGACATCGCGCGCTCCAACGTCGAGGAGTTCTTCGGGGGACCGCACCCGGCGTGGTCACTCACCGTCGGAGACCTCGTCGAGTCACTGCGGGAGACCGATGTCGACCGGGTCGTGCTCGACATGCTCGCGCCGTGGGACTGCCTCGACGCGGTCTCGCGGGCCCTGGTCCCCGGCGGTGTCGTGATCTGTTACGTGGCGACGGCGACGCAGCTGTCGCGCACCGCGGAGGCGCTGCGCGCCCATGGGACGTTCACCGAGCCGCACGCGTGGGAGTCACTGGTGCGGGGCTGGCATCTGGAGGGGCTGGCCGTCCGGCCGGAGCACCGGATGGTCGGCCACACCGGTTTCCTCCTCACCTCCCGGCGGCTGGCGGACGGGGTGGCCCCTCCGCTGCGCCGCCGGCGGCCGTCCAAGGGGGCCTACGGCGAGACCGAGGCCTGACCCACCCCCGTTTGCGGGAGATTGCCCGACACGAAGGGATGCAGGTCACATCCTGACCTGCCGAAGGTAGGGTCGGAGGGACCGCTCCCGACAGGGGGCGCCCCAAGGGGAGGTGACCGCCGTGCCAGCCATGGATCGTCACGGTCAGACGGGCGACGACGCGCGCGGCCGCAGACGGCCGGAGGACCTGACCGCAGAGGTCAGCGCGCTGCAGGACGAGGTCGACGTGCTGCGCCGTCGCTTGACGGAGTCGCCGCGCCACCTGCGTGCCCTCGAGGAGCGCGTGAGCGACCTGCAGACCAACCTCGCTGCCGTCACCACGCAGAACGAACGGCTCGTGTCGACCCTCAAGGAGGCGCGCGACCAGATCGTCGCCCTCAAGGAGGAGGTCGACCGGCTCGCCCAGCCGCCGGCCGGCTTCGGTGTCTTCATCCAGCGCAACGAGGACGACACGGTCGACATCTTCACCGGCGGCCGAAAGCTGCGGGTCGCGGTGAGTCCCGCGATCGAGCTCGACGCGTTGACGCGGGGCCAGGAGGTCATGCTCAACGAGGCGATGAACGTCGTCTCGTCGCTCGCGTTCGAGAGCGTCGGTGAGGTCGTCATGCTCAAGGAGGTCCTCGCCGACGGTGAGCGCGCCCTGGTCGTCGGGCACACCGACGAGGAGAAGGTCGTGCGGCTCGCGGAGCCGCTGCACCAGGAGCACCTGCGCGTCGGCGAGTCCCTGCTGCTCGAGCCACGCTCCGGTTACGTCTACGAGCGGATCCCCAAGTCCGAGGTCGAGGAGCTCGTCCTCGAAGAGGTCCCCGACATCGACTACACGCTGATCGGCGGGCTGGCCGCGCAGATCGAGATGATCCGTGACGCCGTCGAGCTGCCCTACCTGCACCCCGAGCTGTTCCTCGAGCACCAGCTGCGGCCACCCAAGGGCGTGCTGCTCTACGGGCCGCCCGGGTGCGGCAAGACGTTGATCGCCAAGGCGGTCGCCAACTCGCTGGCCAAGAAGGTCGCCGAGGTCACCGGCAAGCCCGAGGGCCGCTCGTTCTTCCTGAACATCAAGGGTCCCGAGCTGCTCAACAAGTACGTCGGCGAGACCGAGCGGCACATCCGGCTGGTGTTCTCCCGGGCTCGCGAGAAGGCGTCCGAGGGCACCCCGGTCATCGTCTTCTTCGACGAGATGGACTCGCTGTTCCGCACCCGAGGATCGGGCGTCTCGTCCGACGTCGAGAACACGATCGTCCCGCAGCTGCTCTCGGAGATCGACGGTGTGGAGGGTCTCGAGAATGTCCTGGTCATCGGCGCATCCAACCGCGAGGACATGATCGACCCCGCGATCCTGCGGCCCGGCCGCCTCGACGTGAAGATCAAGATCGAGCGTCCCGACGCCGAGTCGGCACGCGACATCTTCTCGAAGTACATCAAAGCCGAGCTGCCGCTGCACGCCGACGACCTGAAGGAGAACGGTGACAACCGGCAGGCCACGGTGTCGGCGATGATCCAGCGCACGGTCGAGCGGATGTACTCCGAGCTGGACGAGAACAAGTTCCTCGAGGTGACCTACGCCAACGGCGACAAGGAGGTCCTGTACTTCAAGGACTTCACCTCGGGCGCCATGATCCAGAACATCGTCGACCGGGCCAAGAAGATGGCGATCAAGGACTACCTCGACCTCGGCCAGAAGGGCCTGCGCATCTCCCACCTGCTCG
>JAVEDJ010000423.1 GCA_030841025.1 Actinomycetota bacterium | reverse complement strand
GGCTGCAACTTCTGCGTCGAGACCGGTTACCAGGACCGGATCGGCGTCTACGAGCTGCTCCGGATGACGCCCGCGATGCGGACCCTCGTTGCCGGCAAGCCGGACCACGAGTCGGTGCGGCAGCTGGCCATCACCGAAGGCACTCGCACCCTTCGTCAGGAAGCGGTGCGGTTGGTCGAGGACGGCATCACGACTATCGCGGAAGTCATCCGCGGGATCTACGTCGTCTGACGCAGCGATGACCACCATCGACACTCCTCGCAAGGAGCCGCGCGAGATCATCCCTTCCCGGGTGACGGGCAAGGACCTGATGCATCTCTCGCGGCAGCTCGCGGCGTTCCTCCGGGCCGGCATCCCGATCCTGGACGGCCTCGACCTGCTGGGCCGCGAGGCCTCCAACACGACTCTGCGTCGGACGCTGGCCGACGTCGCCGAGGGTCTGCGGCAGGGCGAACCGTTGGCCGAGGCGTTCGACCGCCACCCGAAGGTGTTCCCGCAGGCCTACCGCAGCATGATCCGCTCCGCCGAGCTCAGCGGGAGTCTGGACACCGTCCTGGACCGCCTGACGGTGTACATCGAGCGCGAGGTCGAGGCCAAGGGAAAGATCCGCTCGGCGATGATCTATCCGGCCGTGATCGTGGTCCTCTCGATCTCGGTCTCAGTGCTGCTGGTGACGTTCGTGCTGCCCAAGTTCCGCGTCTTCTTCGAGTCGTTCGACCAGGAGCTGCCGCTGCCCACTCGCATGCTGCTCGGCCTCTCGGACTTCGTGCACAACTGGTGGTGGGCGGTCCTGGTCGTGGTAGCCGTCGGAGGCGTCGGCACATTCCTGTACGGCCGGTCCCCGGCGGGCCGGGCGATGGCCGACCGCGTGCTGCTGCGCCTTCCCGTGCTGGGCGACGCGCTGCAGTTCTCCATCGTCGAGCGGTTCGCGCGGGTGCTCTCCGCAATGCTGCGGGCAGGCGTCCCCCTCGGCGACGCGATGGAGGTCGCAGCATCCGCGACCAACAGCCCGTCCGCGACGGCAAAGCTTCGCACCGCACGTGCCGCCATGCTCAGCGGTGAAGGCATGTCCGGCCCGTTGGCCGCGACTGGCATCTTCCCGGCATCGGCCACACAGATGCTGCGGGTCGGCGAGGACACCGGCTCGCTTGACGACCAGCTGGACACCGTCGCCGGCTTCTACGAGAAGGAGCTCGACTACAAGGTCAACCAGATCACCACCCTCCTCGAGCCGGCCGTGCTGCTCGTGATGGGGGCGATCGTCGGCTTCGTCGCGCTGGCCCTGGTCACCGCGATGTACGGCATCTACGGCAACGTAGGCAAATGATGCCAGGCGTTCGTGGACGCACCGACGACAGGGAGGCCGGCCTCACCCTCGTCGAGGTCCTCATGGCTGTCGCGATCCTCGGCATCGGTGTCGTGGCGATCGTCGGCGGCATGATGACCTCGATCAAGTCCTCCGACCTCGAGCGGCGCGCCGCCGACGCGCAGACGGCCGTGCGGGCGTACGCCGAGGCCGTGGCCGGGGCCACCTACGCCGCATGCGCGTCGTCGTACGCCACCACCGGTTTCACGGCTCCTACCGGCTTCACGACCTCGATGACAGTCTCCTACTGGAACGCGACCACGAGCAGCTTCGGCAGCACCTGCACCGTGCCGACCGACAGCGGCCTGCAGAAGGTCGCACTCACCGTCGCCGCCACCGACGGCCGGGCCACCGAGACACTGACCATCGCCAAGAGGAAGCCGTGAGGCGGTTGCGCGCCGACGACGGCCTGACGCTCGTCGAGCTCCTTGTCGCGGCCGCGATCACGGCGCTCATCGCCCCCGTGCTGACCAGCGCGCTCGTCGTCGGCTGGAAGACGACCGACGCGACGGTCAGCAGCCTCTCGGACAGCCGCAACCGGCAGATCGCGCCGTCTTTGTTCACCCGCGACGTCCAAGGGGCCACAACGATCGAGACGGCCGGCGCGGGATGCCTGCAGGCGGGCGACACGCTCCTGGTGCGCTTCGGTCGCACCGAGACGTCAACGACGGGCTCGACCACCAGCCCGCTGGTCACCTGGGTGCTGACCACCACCGGCGTCCTGGAGCGACGCAGCTGCGACAGCGGCACGGCCGTCACCAGCAGCGTGACGGGCGCGCACGACGTCGTCGGCACACCCACCGTCGCGTGCAAGAGCGCCGCGGGAGCGAGCGTCGCGTGCTCGAGCGCCGCGGTCGTGGACCTGACGGTGACCGACCCGAGCGGCGCCTTCACCGCCACCGGCCGGCGGAGGACCTCGTGACGCCCCTCGGCCGGCGGCTGTCCGACGTACGTCGCTCGGACGACAGCGGCAGCGCGCTCGCGCTCGCCCTGGTGTTCCTGATGATCTTCGGGGTGTACATCGGCGTCGTGCTGCAGTTCGCGACGACCGGGCACCGTACGACGACGGCGGTGCGCGAGGAGGCCGTCAACACCTATGCCGGCGGCGGCGCGATCGACGGTGCCGTCAATGCCGTCCGCGCCGCGACGGGGACCGGCGTGGACCCCGGCACGGCCACGCCACCGGCGGCGAGCCCGTGCTTCACGCTGCCAGCAGGGCAGCTGGGCAACCCCTCGGACATCGCCGTTACATGCCAGCCGAGACAAGGCTCGGGCGGCGACCCCCCCGCCGCGCTGCAGAGCCAGCCCGCTCAGGCGATCCTGGCCCGCTCGACAAATGCCGCCGAAGGCGTCTCACTGACCGCGGGCCCCTTTTCAGCGCAGGGCCGCGTCCAGGTCAAACAAGGGCTGCGGTTGACCGGCTCCGCCACCTTGTCGAGCACCGGGGCGAACGCGGCTGTCCAGGCCGGAAACTGCACCGGGGCCACCACGTCGCCAGCCTGCGTGACCACCACCTCGATCCCGGGAGACCCGGGGTGGGCGGCTCCGACGGAATATCCGGCGGTGCAGAGGGTGCTGCCCGCCTGCACTGCCCAGAACCGCGTCGTGACGCTTTCCCCCGGCACCTACCTCGACGGGGGCGACCTCCAGGTTGCGCTGACCTGCGCCACCAATACGGGCCGGGTCATCTGGTTCAAGCCCGGCACCTACTACTTCGACTTCCGTGACACCACGCGTGAGCTGCAGATCCTGAGCGCCGCCGTCGTCGTCGGCGGCACACCCCTCGGGTGGACCCCGAACACGACACTGCCCGCCAACGTGCCGGTTCCGAGTGCGGCGAACCCCACGCGCAGCGCCTGTGACCTCAGCGCGCAGGGAGTCCAGCTCGTCTTCGCCGGAGACAGCCGGATGCGCGTCCTATCCGGGGGAGACATCCAGCTCTGCGCCGAGAACACGAGCGGCACCGCCCAGCACGTCGTGCTCCGTGGCCTGGCCGCCCAGACAGCCAGCCTGCCGGCGGCCCAGCCGACGACCGGTGCTGCCACCGCGGCGACCACCACCGGCACAGGCGCCAACTGGAGCAATCCCGCCGATGGACCTGACGTCGACGGCAACGTCGCGATTGCCACCGCCACACGCAACACCACGACGCGAGCACTGCGCGTCGGACCGTTCCCGGCGGGACTTGTGCCTCCCGAAGCGACGAACATCGCGGTCACCGTGTCTCTGACGGGCGGCATGGTGGGGCCGGGTGCCACCAATGTGCGTCTCACCAACGGCACCACGCTGCTGACCTCGACGCCGCTGCGGACCTGCCCCGCCGCGGGGTGCAACGACACCGCCCTGCGCACGGACAGCGTCACCATCGCCGAGGCCGGCCTCACCGCCGCCATCGCGAACTCGATGTATGTCGACGTGCTCGTGTCCAGCCGCGACGTCGGCACGCCGAACGGCGGCCAGACGACGGGAGCGGTGGATGGAATCACGGTCAGCGTCGACTTCTCCGCGCCCATGCGGCCGACCTCAGGCACCGGCGTCGGCGCCCCCTACCTCCCAACTACCCAGAACACCACCACCACCCCGATCCTGCGCACGGCTGGGCCTGCATCGACCACCGTCGTCGCGTTGCATGGCACCGTTGACGCCCAGCTCGCGGCGGTGGACCTGGCCACGACCCTGGTGCCCTACACCGTGATCGACCGTGGCATCGCAGTACGACATCTGCAGAGCTCGATGACCCGCGCCGCGGGCTACACCGGCCCGCTGATCTCGGTCCCCGACCTGCCGCAGGGGCCGAGACGGGTGCTGCTGCTGGCCAAGGACACGAGCTCCGCCGTCCTGGCCCGCGCGGACGTCGTGTTCGCGAACACCGCCGGAACGGCCAACGGCACCGTTCCTACGGTCACGGAGTGGTCGGTCAACTGATCAGCACAGGGGGATCGTCCGAACGGTCCATCTACCAGATATCGGCCCCTGGCGCCTCAAGTAACCACCCGTTTGGCCGAAACCTCTACCAGCGAGGACGCAACGGTTGCGGACTCAACGAGACAAAGGAACTCCCCCATGCTTACCAAGCTCCGTGCACGGGCTGCCGAGGAGTCCGGCTTCACGCTGGTAGAGCTCCTCATCGTCATCGCCATCCTCGGCGTTCTCGCCGGCGTCGTCGTCTTCTCGGTCGCCGGCGTCAGCGACAACAGCCAGGCCGCTTCCTGCAAGACCGAGGCCAGCACCGTCAAGGCGGCCGAAGAGGCCTACTACGTGAAGAACAAGAGCTACGCCACGGCTACCGAGCTCACCACCGCTCCGAACAAGCTCCTGGGCTCCGCGCCCACGCTGGTGACCATCACCGTGCCGGCCGGCGCCGCGAGCTACAGCCTCGCGTGGGTCGCACCCTGCACCGCGACCAACACCGGTCAGGCGACCCCGTAGCCCGACGAACACCAGCAGGGCCCGCCGGTTCTCCGGCGGGCCCTGCTGTATGTCGGGGTTGGAGTCAGCTCGGGTCGGGGCTGGCACTCACGTCGACGTTCGGCTTCTTGATGTCCACGTCGGCGTCTCCTCCGAAGTAGAAGAAGGCGGCGACGCCGACAGCAACGAGCAGCACGATCGCGACGAGGAAGCCGGTGATGGCGCCACCGGTCTCACGCGACATCGAGGTGGGGGCTCGTCGTGGCATCGGGGTCT
>JAVEDJ010000409.1 GCA_030841025.1 Actinomycetota bacterium | reverse complement strand
CGGATGGCGTTGTCGACCCCGACCACCGCGACGACCTCGAGGCCGACGCTCTCTACGACCTGGTCGAGAAAACCGTAGCACACCTCTTCTAAGACCGGACGTAACCGGGACAGCAGCCTCGGTGGATCGAGATGGTGCGGCACACGCTGCAGACGCTCGGGCCGAACGTCCTCGCGACCCGCATGGTGCGCGACTACGTCCAGGGGCTGTACGCGCCCGCGTGCCGCTCGGCGAAGGCGTTGAACGACACGCACGCCGGCGCGCGCGAGCTGGCTGCCTGGAAGGCCAAGGTCCGCGACGCCTGGGGCGGCGTCCGGGTCGACCATGTCGAGTCATCGGGTGTCGGCGACGTGCCGGAGGTCGGGACCACGCTGGAGCTGCGGGCCTTCGTCTCACTGGGTGAGCTCACCCCGGACGACGTGGACGTGCAGGTCGTCCACGGCCGGGTCGGCCTCGACGACCAGATCACCGACACGTCGGTGGTCGGGCTGCGGCACGCCGAGGTCTACGAGGGCGGTCGGCACCGCTACGTCGGCGAGATCAAGCTCGAGCGCCCGGGACCCTTCGGCTACACGACGCGCATCGTGCCGCGGCACCGGCTGCTGGCCGGACCCGCCGAGCTCGGTCTGGCCGTGCTTCCGGCTGCGGGCGCCGGAATGGACGACGGCGACCTACGCTGAGGATCTGAGGACAGGTCCGGCGTCGGGGCTCGGGTCCACCTGTCGCCGACCGGGGGAGTCACATGAGCGGTCCGCGGGTGGGTTGCAGCGCCGGCCGACGCTGGGGGCTGCTCGGCGTGATGGCCGCTCTGCTGGCCCTCGTGGGGGCGGCTGCGGTGGACGTCGCGGACAAGAGCACGTCCCGATCTGCGAAAGGCTCCCAGCCCAGCGGTGCAGCCGGCGCTGGCGGGTCCGGCGCGGGGGCCCCTGCCGACCCGCCTCCGGTTCCTGGACTGCTGCCCAACATGCGCATCCTGCCCGCCGACAAGGTGGTCATCGACACCGCGGGCAAGGGTCGGCGGCTGCGTTTCGACGCAACGCTGGTCAACGTCGGTGCCGGCCCCCTGGAGCTGATCCCGCAGGACCTGGCGCGCTGCCCGCGCGGCCAGCGGCACGTCGCCCAGGCGGTCTACCAGGACGGTGACGACGACGGCCGCTTCGACCGGAAGGTCGATCGTGAGCGGTCGACCGTCGCGGCCGGCTGCATGCTCTTCCACCCCGACCACGACCACTGGCACATCGACGGGTCTGCGGCCTACGCGCTGACGCGCGCCGACGACACCGTGCCGGTCGTCGCTCAGAACAAGGTCAGCTTCTGCCTGCGGGACAGCGACCGCTTGGTCAAGGGATCGGGTCCGCCCAAGCACTACGGCGAGTGTGCCCGCAACCGGGTGCAGGGCATCACTGTCGGCTGGACCGACCTCTACGACGCCAGTCTCGCGGGCCAGGCGCTGGAGCTGGCCCCGACGCTTCCCGACGGTGACTACTGCCTGCGGCTGCGCGCGGACCCGGCCGACCTCTTGCGCGAGACGAACGAGGACGACAACGGCTCCACGGCGCTGGTGCGCATCAGCGGAAACAGGGTGAGCACCCCAGCCACTGTCCGCTGCTCCGCCTGAGGGCGGACCGCTCGGGAGGTCAGCGGCGGGCGGCGTAGATGGCCATGCTCTGCGGAGTGAGCCGGATCCTGCTGCCGGCAGCGTCGGTGACGGCGGCTTCGCTCGGTGTCTCGTCGGTCGTGTCGAGCAGCCGGCGGTAGGACGATGCCCACGGCTGCCCGGGAAGCAGGAAGGGCGCCTCGTCGACGCCGGTGTTCGCCAGGATCAGCAACGACTCGCCGCCCGGGTCCGGGTTGGTCACGAAGCCGCCGATCACGCGGCGGTCGTGGTCGAACCACGCGCTGTCGGTCATCTCCTGGCCGTCCGGTGAGAACCAGGCGAGGTCCTTGAGTCCCTCGTCGCCGATCGGGTGCCCGTCGAAGAAGACGTCCCGCCCGAGCACGGGGTGGGTACGCCGAAGCTCCAGCAGGGCCCGCGTCCACGACAGCAGGTCGAGTCGCCAGTCGTCGTACGCCGGGTCGGTGCGCGCCGCGGTGACCCACGACCAGTCGACCCATGTCGTCTCGTCGTCGATGCAGTAGGCGTTGTTGTTGCCTCGTTGCGTGCGGGCCGTCTCGTCGCCGGCCGCCAGCATCGGCACACCGGTCGACGTGATCAGGGTGGAGAGCAGGTTGCGCATCATCCGGCGCCGCAACGACAGGACGGCTGCGTCGGTGGTCGGTCCCTCGACACCGCAGTTCCATCCGCGATTGTGCCCGGAGCCGTCCCGGTTGTCCTCACCGTTGGGCTCGTTGCGCTTGTGCTCGTAGGTCACCAGGTCGTGCAGCGTGAACCCGTCGTGGGCGGTGACGAAGTTGATGGATGCGATCGGTCGCCGCCCGTCCTCCTGGTAGAGGTCGGCGGAGCCGGTGAGGCGACTGGCGAACTCGGCCATCGTGGCGCTCTCGCCACGCCAGAAGTCGCGCACCGTGTCGCGGTACTTGCCGTTCCACTCGGTCCACAGCGGCGGGAAGTTGCCGACCTGGTAGCCCCCCTCGCCGACGTCCCACGGCTCGGCGATGAGCTTCACGCCGCGCAGCACCGGATCCTGCTGGATGAGGTCGAAGAACGATGAGAGGCGATCGACATCGTGCAGCTCGCGGGCGAGCGCGGCCGCGAGGTCGAAGCGAAATCCGTCGACGTGCAT
>JAVEDJ010000408.1 GCA_030841025.1 Actinomycetota bacterium | reverse complement strand
GAAGGTCGCTTTCGGGGCGGTCAGGCGAGGACCAGGCGGCGCGGTACGACGGTGGCCGGTGCAGGCAGGCGCAAGTCGCACCGGCGGGGCGGTTTCGGCGCTTTTGACGGTTTGACCGTTGACCGTGCCTAGGGCTGTAGGTAAGTTCCACGATGTAATGAGATCGCGTTGCTGGGTTTCGGGGTGGCCCCTCCCGTCGCCGTTCTCGCCACCGTTCTGCGCCGCGTCGGCGTGACACACGACCGGAGGCACCATGCCCGCGACCCGCTTGCGTCTGCGTCCACTGCTGGTCCTGCTGGTGGTGAGCATGCTTGCCGTGAGCACGTTGGGAGGGGCGGTGGCCAACGCGAGCAGCGGTGACCGCGGCTCGCAGGGCAAGGGATCGCAGGCCAAAGGGTCACACGGCAACGACCACCGGCAACGCTTCCTGCAGCAGCTGGTCAAGAAGATGACGCTGGAGGAGAAGGTCGGGCAGCTGTTCGTGACCTATGCCTACGGGCAGACGGCGGACACGACCAACCCGGCCGACGTCGCGAGCAACCAGAAGGAGCTCGGGGTCGCCAACGGCAAGGAGCTGCTCGACAAGTACCACCTCGGCGGGGTCATCTACTTCGCGTGGTCCAACAACGTCGCCAACCCGCAGCAGATCGCGGGCCTGTCCAACGGGCTGCAACGGGTCGCGACGCGGCAGCGGAGTCGGGTCCCGCTGCTCATCAGCACCGACCAGGAGCACGGGGTCGTCACCCGCGTGGGCCCGCCCGCGACCCAGCTGCCGGGCAACATGGCGCTCGGTGCCGGCCGGAGCGAGGCCAATGCGTTCGACGCCGCGCAGATCAGCGGCAAGGAGCTGCGTGCGGTCGGCATCAACCAGAACTTCGCACCCGTCGCCGACGTGAACGTCAACGCGCAGAACCCGGTGATCGGCGTGCGGTCCTTCGGCTCGGACCCTTCGCTCGTGTCATCCCTGGTGTCGGCGAGCGTCGCCGGCTACCGGGACGCCAACGTCGCCGCCACCGCGAAGCACTTCCCGGGTCACGGTGACACCGCGACCGACAGCCACACCGGCGTACCCATCATCACCCACTCGCGCGCCGAGTGGGACAGCATCGACGCGCCGCCGTTCCGCGCGGCTGTGCGGCAGGGCATCGACACGATCATGACCGCGCACATCGTCGTCCCGGCGCTCGACCCGTCCGGAAACCCGGCGACGCTCTCCAAGCCCATCATCACCGGTGTGCTTCGCGGGGAGCTCGGCTACGACGGCGTGGTGATCACCGATGCACTCACCATGCAGGGCGTGCGCGACGGGTTCGGTGACGACCGCATCCCGGTTCTAGCGCTGCAGGCCGGCGTCGACCAGCTCCTGATGCCCGCGCCGGGCAAGCTGGACATCGCCTACAACGCGGTGCTGAACGCCGTCCGGTCCGGTGAGCTCACGGAGGAGCGGATCGACGCCTCGGTCAACCGCGTGTTGCGGCTGAAGATGAAGCGCGGCCTGTTCGAGAAGAAGAACGTCTTCGTGGACGAGTCGAAGGTCGGCTCCCGGGTCGGCACCGCCGCGCACCAGGCGCGGGCACAGCAGATCACCGACGCCACCGTCACGCTGGTGAAGGACGACGCCAACGCGCTGCCGCTCGCCGAGGACGGGAGCAGGGTGCTCGTCACCGGGGCGAGCGTGACACCGACCCTCGCCGAGCGGATCGGCGCGCGTGGTCTCGCGACCACGGTCCTCAACACCGGCACGGCGCCCACGGACGCCCAGATCGCCACTGCGGTCGAGCAGGCGAACGCAAGTGCCCAGGTGGTCGTCGCGACGAACAAGGCATCGGCCAACGTCCGGCAGCAAACGCTGGTGAAGCAGTTGCTCGCCACCGGCAAGCCGGTCATCGTGGTCGCGGTCCGCGACCCCTATGACATCGCCTACTTCACCGACGCGCCCACCTACCTCGCGACGTACTCCACCACCGCCATCTCGATGGAGTCGCTTACCCGCGTGCTCTTCGGCGAGGTGCCGCCCAGCGGCAGGCTGCCGGTCTCCATCCCGACGGCGGGGGATCCGAGCACCGCGCTCTACCCCTTCGGGCACGGGCTGACGTCCACCTCATGACCCAGGAGCACCGCGTGACCGAGCCGCGCCCCGCCCCATCCGAGCCCACCGGTATCGGACGCCGACGCTTTCTCGGGGCGCTCGCCGCGACGGCGGCAGGCGCCGCAGCGGGACCAGGTCTCGCTGGTCCGGCGCAGGCCACCGTGACAACGGCGGGCGATCGACGAGGTCGGTCGCTGCGCACCGGGTTCGAGGTCCTGCAGGCCGACGGCTACCGCGCGGTGCGCGGTGAGAAGGTCGGCATCATCACCAACCCCACGGGCGTGACGCGCGACATGGTCCACCAGGTCGACGTGATGGCCGCGTCGGACCAGGTCCACTTGGCGGCGGTGTTCGGTCCGGAGCACGGATTCCGCGGCACCGCCCAGGCCGGCGGCTCGGAGGGTTTCTACACCGACGAGCGCACCGGACTCCCGGTCTACGACACCTACCTCAAGTCCGGCCAGCCGCTCGCGGACATCCTCGCCCGGTCCGGCGTCGACACGGTGCTGTTCGACATCCAGGACGCCGGTGCGCGGTTCTACACCTACATCTGGACGCTGTACGACGCCATGGAGGCGGCCGCGATGTCGGGCAAGCGGTTCGTCGTGCTCGACAGGCCGAACCCGCTCTCGGGCCGCGCGGCGACCGGCCCGGTCCTGCAGCCCGCCTTCGCGACCTTCATCGGGCGCAAGGCCATCCCGCAGCAGCACGGCATGACCGTGGCCGAGCTCGCCTGGCTGTTCAACGACCAGTTCCTTCCCGCGGCGGTCGGGACGAAGGTCGACCTGCGCATGGTGCGGATGACGGGTTGGGAGCGGGACGAGCTCTACGCGGACTCGGGTCTGCACTGGGTCCTGCCCTCGCCCAACATGCCGACCCCGACGACGGCTCTCGTCTATCCCGGCACCGGGATGTTCGAGGGGACGAACCTCTCCGAGGGGC
>JAVEDJ010000291.1 GCA_030841025.1 Actinomycetota bacterium | reverse complement strand
GTCAGCCTCCACTTCCGTAGGGGCGAGTGATGATCTCCAGGAAGTGGCCGCTCGGGTCCTCCCAGTAGACGCCGCGGCCACCGTCGTTGGTGTTGAACTCGCCGGCCCGCGATTGCCCGGGATCGGCCCAGTAGGTCAGGCCCCGGTCCCGGATGCGCCCGAAGATCTCGTCCCACTCGGACTCGCCGACGAGGAAGGCGTAGTGCTGCGGACGCACCGGTCCCTCGTCCTCGATGAAGTCGAGGGAGACGTCGTTGTCGACCGACACGACGAGAAAGGGCCCGTACGACGTCGGCGGTGCGACCCCGAGGATCTCGGCGAGGAACATCGCCGACTGCCGCTTGTCGCGCACTGACACGATCGTGTGGTTGAGGTGGACCGGCATCAGGACTCCTTCGTGCTCGCTCGGCGCGGGTCTAACGTCCTACCCATGACTGAACGCTATGACGTCGTCGTCCTCGGAGCCGGTCCCGGCGGTTACGTCGCGGCCATCCGTGCCGCCCAGCTCGGCAAGCGGGTTGCTGTGGTCGAGCACAAGTACTGGGGTGGCGTCTGCCTGAACGTCGGCTGCATCCCGTCGAAGGCACTGCTGCGCAACGCCGAGCTCGCGCACCTGGTCACCAAGGAGGCGGAGACCTTCGGCATCAAGATCGACGGCAACGTCTCGGTCGACTACGGCGCCGCCTACACGCGTAGCCGCAAGGTCGCCGACGGTCGCGTCAAAGGCGTGCACTTCCTGATGAAGAAGAACGGCATCGACGAGGTGGACGGGTGGGGAGAGCTCACCGACCGGCACACGCTGCAGGTCCGGCTCGCGGATGGTGGCCAGCAGACGGTCTCCTTCGACAGCTGCATCGTCGCCGCCGGAGCGACGACACGCCTGTTGCCCGGCACGAGTCTCAGCGCACGCGTGGTGACCTACGAGGAGCAGATACTCAGCGACACCCTGCCCGCGAGCATGCTCATCGCCGGCGCCGGTGCGATCGGCATCGAGTTCGCGTACGTCCTCAGCAACTACGGCGTCGACGTGACCCTCGTGGAGTTCCTCGACCGGATCCTGCCGCTCGAGGACGAGGAGGTCTCAGCCGAGCTCACCCGCAGGTACAAGCGAGCGGGAATCACGATCCTCACCTCGACCCGCGTGGAGTCCATCGACGACTCCGGCGACAAGGTACGCGTCGTCGTCAGCCGCGACGGCCAGCAGCAGACCATCGAGGTCGACAAGGTGATGCAAGCCATCGGCTTCGCGCCGCGAGTCGAGGGATACGGGCTGGACCGCATCGGCGTCAGGCTCACCGATCGCGGGGCGATCGCCATCGACGACTTCATGCGTACCAACGTCGAGAACATCTACGCCATCGGTGACGTGACGGCCAAGCTGCTGCTCGCCCATGTGGCCGAGGCCATGGGTGTCGTGGCCGCGGAGACGATCGCGGGAGTCGAGACCATGGCCCTCGACTACGTGATGATGCCGCGCGCCACTTACTGCCAGCCACAGGTGGCCAGCTTCGGCTGGACGGAGGCGCAAGCCAGGGAACAAGGTCACGACGTGCGCGTGGCCAAGTTCCCCTTCATGGCCAACGGCAAGGCGCACGGTCTCGGCGACACCGTCGGATTCGTGAAGCTGCTCAGCGACGCAAAGTACGGCGAGCTGCTCGGTGCCCACCTGATCGGGCCGGACGTCACCGAGCTGCTCCCGGAGCTCACGCTCGCCCAACAGTGGGATCTCACCACCAAGGAGCTGGCTCGCAACGTGCATGCCCACCCCACGCTCAGCGAGGCGGTCAAGGAGGCGCTGCACGGGCTCGAGGGCCACATGATCAACATGTAAGGGCACAGCGCGCTCAGCCCCGGCCGGTCTTCGGTCGGGTTCCCACTTGCCGAGAGGCCGTCATGGCGCAGGACAGGGTCGGTGACCTCCTGCGATCGCTGGGGTCCGGGCCCGGAGGTGCTCCGCTGGTCGAACGCTTCAGCGAGCTGTGCGGCTCTTCGCTCGCCATGAGCGGGGTCGGGCTGTCCATCACGTCCGGCACAGGGCGCCAGAGCGCCGTGGCTGCCACGAACGAGCTGAGCAGCCGCATCGAGGAGCTTCAGGAGCTGCTCGGCGAGGGACCCCGGATCGACGCCGTGGCCGTCGGCGCAGCCGTCCTGGTGGATGACCTTGGTGCGGACTCCGCGGTCGAGCGCTGGCCGTTTTTCACACCGGCCGCCCGGACCGGTGGCGTCGAGGCAGCCTTTGCGTTCCCGCTGCTGATCGGCGCCATCCGGCTGGGCGCCATGAACCTCTATCGGGATCGGGCCGGGGCGCTGACGCCTGAGCAGCTTGCCCAGGCCCATTTGTTCGCCGCGGCCGCCGGCCGGCTGATGGTCGACCTGCAGCACGGTGGGGAGGCCGGCACCCTCCCCGAAGCTCTCGCGCCCGGATGGAGCGCGAGCAGCGTGGTCCATCAGGCCACTGGCATGATCATGGTGCAGTTGGGCATCGACGTGGCGTCGGCGTTCGCGGCGCTGCGGGCCCGCGCCTTCGGCAGCGGCCGACCCATGCAGAACGTAGCCGCCGATGTCGTCGCACGTCGACAACGCTTTGATGAAGGGCGATGATGAGCACGATGTCCGGCCTACTTATCCTCGCGACATGACCGCCGAACTCCGCGAACAGCGACTGGCTGCCGCTTTCGTCGAGCTCGCGGACACGCTGGTCGACGACTTCGATGCCCTGGACTTCTTGCACGTCCTGGCCGAACGGTGCGTGGACCTCCTCGACGTCTCCGCCGCCGGCCTCATGCTCGCCGACCAGACCGGAGTGCTACGCCTGGCGGCCGCGTCAACGGAGCGCGCGCGACTGCTCGAGCTGTTCGAGCTGCAGAACGAGGAAGGGCCGTGCCTCGAGTGCTTCGCCACCGGTGATCCCGTCCTGGCGGCCGACCTGGGGGGCTCGCGCGACCCCAGTCCGTGGCCGCGTTTCGCCAGCGAGACGCGCGCGGCGGGGTTCCGGTCCGTTGCCGCGCTCCCACTGCGCCTGCGCGACGAGACGATCGGAGCGCTCAACCTGTTCCGCGAGCAGCCGGACGCCTTGAGCCCGGAGGAAATCGCCCTGGGCCAGGCGCTCGCCGACGTGGCCACCATCGGCATCCTGCAGGAGCGGGGCGTGCGCCGACGTGAGGTGCTGGCCCAGCAGCTGCAGAGTGCCCTGAACAGCCGCATCGTCATCGAGCAGGCGAAGGGCGTCATCGCCGAACGCACCGGCGTCGACATGGACGATGCGTTCCGCCTGCTTCGTCGGGCCGCACGGTCGCGACACGAGCACCTGTCCGACACGGCCGTCAAGGTCGTCACCGGACGTCTGGACGTGTCCGACACGTCGAAGGCCACGACCGAGCCGCGCCCCTGAGGGACCGGCGCGAGCGCGCGGCCGGCCGAATTTCCGCCGTCAGCCCGGCAGCTTCTCGGCCAGGATGTCGATCGGGTCGATCTGTGGCGGCTGTGCCAACAGCTCGTCCGCCTTCGCCATGAGGGCCTTCGCGATCTCACCGTTCAGGTGCGCCTGTCGCGCGTCCTCGTCCTCGAACGTGTCGAAGATGCCAAAGGTCGTCGGACCCATGCGCCACGCGAACCAGGTCTGCGTGCCGCCTTCCGCCTGTGCTAGTGGCAGCGCCCCCCGCAGCAGCTGCTCCACATCGGTCTCTTTACCGGGCTTGGCCTCGAGTCGGGCGAGCAGTCCGAGCGATCCCATCGCTCTCCTTCCTTGCTGCTGTTCGGCAGGCCGGGCCCACTGCCCCTTCCCCCGACAACGACAGGCACACAGCGGCGGCCTGAGTTACCGCGATCGCGGTACATCGGGTCGGCGTGATGCCCCGCCTAACGCGAGCGCACCACCATCGTGACGCGCTTGCCGCAGGTCTGGGCGCCCCGGGGGCCGCCGAGGTTGAGGATCGAAGCCACCCGGTTCACCGCCACGCCGCGCACCATGGACGAGCGCGACACCACCGGGCGATGGCCGGAGCGGCGAAGCAGCGCCGACACCTGCGCCACCGTCTTGCCGCGCACCAGCTTGCGGGCCGGCAGCGCGCACTGGCTGGAGGGGTCGGCGGTGCTGATCGACCAGCTCACGGTCACCGTCTTGACGTCGTCGCCGTAGCCCTTGCCCGAGCGCGTCAGGGTGCCCGTGGAGAGCCACACGCCATTGCTGAGGCGCAGCGTCGTCCAGGTGGGGGCGAGGTAGTCGTTGGGGGTGTCGTTGTCGAGCGCGCCCTGCCCGATGATGGCGCTGGTGTTGGGGCCGGTGACCCCCAGCGGGTCGACCAGCGGCCCCTCGCCGTCGAACGGCCCCCACTGCCAGTCGGTGCCGCAGTCGCTGTGGCGAATGATGGCCACCGCGGCGGGGCTGTCGACGAGGCTCACGTAGCTGCGGGCCGTCCGGGTGATCAGGTTCTTGTGCGGCGTTGACACCACGACATCCACCGTCGGCTGCACACCGCCTCGCCAGCCCACCAGCGTCTTGTCGGCGCAGATCCTCTCGTCGCTCTCGTTGATGTACGACCGCCGCTCGGCGTGCTCGACGATCGTGGGGCGGGCTGCGACGATCCACGTGCTGCCCGACGCGCGTCGCGGCCCGGCGATGTCCCAGCGCACCACCGCGCGCTTGGTCATGCCGTACGAGGCGTTGGTGGTGACCTCGGTGGCGGTGATGTGGCCGCGCACGCTGGGCGCGGACGCCGCCTGGGCGGACGCCGCTGGGGCGGACGCCGGCACGGCAAGGGCGGCGACGAGTGCCGCGAGCACTGCCACGATGAAGGGACGCAGGCAGATCATGCTGTCAGGGCAAGTGACATCGTTGGTCGCTCCTGGTGGTCCGGTGAGCGGACGTCCTGCTGGTGCGGTCAGCGGACGCCGTCACCGTAGCGCGCCGAAAGCCGTCATGGCCCGTTCTTGATGCAGATGCTGGTGCGGTCGGCGCCGGCGGTGATTCAGCTGCTGCACGCCCAGACCGGCACCGGGCGCGTGGGCCGCCCGTGCAGCAGACTCGCGAGATGCGACGAATGCTCTGTACGGCGGCCCTGGTGCTCGCCCTCATCACCGCGTGCGACTCGACCGACCCGCCACAACGCGCCGCAACTTCACCGCCGGCGACGAGCGCTACACCGACCAGCCCCGTCACCTCCCCCTCGACGTCGCCCACGCCCAGCCGGGCCGCGCAGCAGACGTTCCAGGCACGGGCCGCCCAGCGCACCGTGGACTTCCTCGCGGGCCAGATCGGCCCGCGTGAGGCCACGTCGGCCGCCTACCGCCGGGCCGCGACATGGGTCGAGCAACGGCTGGCGGCACTGGGCTATGACGTCGAGCGCCAGCAGTTCCGTGCGCCCAACGGCGTCTCCTGGGGCGTCCCCGTCGGCGCCGGCAGCACCTGGAACGTCGTCGCGCGACCCCCCTCACTGCGGGAGGGCGAGCCCTACCTCATAGCCGGCGCGCACCTCGACACCGTGCCGCAGGCACCCGGCGCCGAGGACAACGCCTCGGGCGTCGCCGTCGTGCTCGAGCTGGCGAGGCTTGTCGCCGCCGGTGACAGTCGGCTGCCGGTCGTCTTCGTAGCCTTCGGGGCGGAGGAGCCCCGGGGGCCGGGCGACGACGACCACCACTTCGGCTCGACGGCGATGGTGTCGCGGCTGTCGGCCGCGGAGCGCCAGTCGTTGCGCGGCATGGTGTCCCTCGACCGGGTCGGGGTCGGCCGGGTCGTCCCGATCTGCACTGGCGGCCGCGGGCCGACGGACGTCCAGCGCGAGCTGGTGCAAGCGGCACGCCGGGTCGACGTACCGTCGCGCGCCTGCAACGACAACCGGGCGAGCGACCACTGGTCGTTCGAGAAGGCGGGACTCCCGGCGGCCCGGCTGGGCTCGACCCCCTACGCCGCCTATCACAGCACTCGCGATCGGCCGGCCGTCGTCAACCCCGCACAGCTGCGGCGCAGCGGCACGGTGATGTGGGAATGGATGTCGCGCTGAGCGGACGGCGGTCGTCGACGTACCGGGCTCACAGCCGGCGCGCGTACGGCGCGTCGCTCGCGCTCCACATGCGTTGCAACGTACGACGCGCGCGGCTTCCCGCGGCAAGACGCGGAGCGAAGTCGCGACCGATGACGTAAGGCGTGAACCGGATGCCTTTGAGCTCTTCGTCCCAGAACACCAGCTCGGCGAGGACCCCCTCCTCGGTGGCTCGCGAGAAGTCCATGTCGAAGACGAAGTTGCCCAGCGAGTGGACGATCGGCGTTCCGTTGTGGACCTGGATGCCCTGGACCCAGTGCGGGTGTCCACCGACAACAAGATCGGCGCCCGCATCCACCATCGCCGCGCCCACGCGACGCTGGTCGCGGACCGGGACGTTGGTGTACTGATCTCCCCAGTGCGGCAGCGTGATGACGACGTCCACGCGCTGCTTGAGCTCGCGGATGGTCGCGGTCAGGCGGCGCAGGTCGCGACGGTCGAGCGGACCCGTACGTGGCTGCATACGCACCTGGGCGGCGCCGGGCCGGGTGGCGGTTGCTGCCGGCGTCTCGCCGATGGCATTGAACGCGACGAAGCCGAAGCGCACACCTCCGCTCTCGAGCACCGCCGGACGCCACGCCTCCTGCGCAGTGCGGCCTGCCCCGACCCGTTTGATCGGTGACTCGTCCAGTCGCTGCAGCGTCTCGCGGAAGGCTCGCTGCCCGTAGTCGCCGGTGTGGTTGTTGGCCAGGGAGAGCAGGTCGAACCCGGCATCGTCGAGCGCACGCAGCACCGACGGGTCGGCCGCGAACGAGTCGCCGCCCTGCTGGCGATCGCCGTTGTCCGACAAGGTGCTCTCGAGGTTGCCGACAGTGAGGTCGGCGCCCGCCAGCCGCCGCTGCAGCGGCCGCAGCTCGGCTCCCGGTTGGCCGCTGGCACCCACCCGCCGGCCGAGCATGATGTCGCCGGCGATCGTGACCGTCGTGACCGAGGGCGGCGAGCCGGCGGCTGCGCCCGTGGTCAGCGGGTATCGCGACGCGTCGCGGAGCGGGTCCACGCCGTCGATCGTCGCCGTCTGGAGCGTCGGGCCGAGCGCCGATGCGGCCACCAGCGCCACCGACCCGGGGTCGCGTTCCGCGGCACGTACGGCGTCAGCGCCCTCCCGCACCACCAGCCGGCCGCCGCGCTGACCGAGCTCTGCCCAGGTGACCGCCGCACCGCCGGCGATCTGCTGTGCCTGTTCTGCGGTCAGGTCCAGGGCCGGACGGTGGATGTCGAAGGCGATCGTCAACGGCTCCGTGGCCTGCGCCGCCGACGGTGACGCATCCGGCGTCGGCTGCGTCGGCTGCGTCGGCGAGGAGTTGCCCGAAGGACGAGGCGGTGCGGCGTCACCGTCGCTGGCCGCGCAACCGACGAGGACGGACAGCAGGGCCGCCATGGCCAGCCCGCGCCGCCGTACGCCCATCTGGCGACGTTAGTGCGTGATCTCACCTCTCGCCGCGCAGCCGACGTGGCGACCGTACAGTGTGCTGCGGCGCCCGCAGGGGCGAGAGAGGGCGGCGACGATGACGGTGGCGCAACTCGTTCCCACGGATGAGGACGCCCGGATGGCGGCGGTGCGCCGCTACGACATCCTGGACACGCCGCCCGACGGTGCGTTCGACCGCATTGCCGGGGCCGCGGCTGCGCTGTTCGACGTGCCCATCGGGATCGTCAGCATCGTGGACACGGACCGCATCTGGTTCAAGGCGCACGTCGGCCTCGACGATGTCACCGAGATCGATCGTGAACCCGGCTTGTGCGCGTCGGCGATCCTTGGTGACGAGCCATGGGTCGTGACCGATGCCGGCACCGACCCTCGGACGCTCGCCAACCCGCTCGTCGCCGGGGAATTCGGGCTGCGGTTCTACGCCGGAGTGCCGCTGACCACCGGCGACGGATACAACCTTGGCACGCTGTGCGTGCTCGACACGGAGCCGCGCAACGTCACCGAGACCGAGACCGGGATCCTCAGTCATCTCGCGTCCCTGGTGGTCGACCAGCTGGAGCTGCGGCTGAGCGCCCGCCGAGCGCTCGACGTCGCTGAGGCACGTCTCGCGGAGACCCAGAAGCTGGCCGGCGCGCTGCAGCGCAGCCTGCTCCCGCCAGTGCTGCCCGACATCCCGCACGTGCGCCTGTCCGCCGCTTACCACCCGGCCAGCCGCTACCAGGTCGGCGGCGACTTCTACGACGCCTTCCCCATCGACGGCAGCACCTGGGGCCTGGTCATCGGCGACGTCTGCGGCAAGGGTCCGGAAGCGGCCGGCCGCACCTCCTGCGCCCGCTACAGCATGCGGGCCGCCGCCATCCAGGCGGCGGATCCGTCGCGCGTCCTCGCGCTGGTGAACCAGGCACTGCTGGTCGACGCCGAACCACTGCTCGACGCACCGTTCGTGACGGCGCTGTTCGCCAGGCTGCGGCCGCATCCGCAGGGTGCCAGCGTCACCTTCGCCGCCGCCGGGCATCCGCTGCCAACGGTGCTGCGCGCTGACGGCACCGTCCAACAGGCCGGGACGCCCGGGACCCTGCTCGGGGTGCTGAGCGAGGTCCGCACCAGCGACACCACTGTCGAGCTCGAGACGGGGGACGCGATCGTCCTCATCACGGACGGCGTTCTGGACTCCGGCCGGCCACGGCTGGAGCAGGGCGGTCTCGAGGCCGTGCTGCGTTCCAGCCGGGGGCTGGCGCCGGAGGTGATCGCGGCCCGGATCCAGGAGGCGGTCACGTCCGAGCAGGCCGACGACGTCGCGATCCTGGTGCTCACCGCGGGCAGCTAGCCGCCGCAGGAGCAGTGGGGTACACACCCAACCTTGCCGTGGACCCCCCGTGGCTCCGCCGCTGGGTCACCGGTCCGGTGGTCGTTGCTGGGCGCTATTGGCGACCAGGGGACCGGTGACGCCGGACGGGGCGGCCGGTAGCGCCGCCCGGGCCCCGAGGGTTGCGAATGTTACTGATCAGTAGCATCATCTTGTTACTGGTGGGTAATGAGCCACCCACCAAGGAATCGGCCTCAGCCGCCGCTCGGTCGTCGGGAAGGACGTCGCCCCACATGGGCCACTACAAGAGCAACCTGCGTGACATCGAGTTCAACCTTTTCGAGGTCTTCGGCCGCCAGGAGATTCTCGGGTCGGGCCCCTACGCGGAGGTCGACCAGGACATCGCGCGCAGCATCCTGCAGGAGGTCGAGCGCCTCGCCACCCACGAGCTGGCCGCGTCGCTGCTCGACTCGGACCGCCACCCGCCGGTCTACGACCCCGCCACCCGGTCGGTCGCGATGCCCGAGGGCTTCAGGAAGTCCTACCAGGCCTACATGGACGCCGAGTGGTGGCGCATGGATCTTCCCGAGGAGCTGGGCGGCACCGTCGTACCTCCCAGCCTGCGCTGGGCCGTGGCAGAGCTCGTCCTCGGGTCCAACCCGGCGGTGCACATGTACGCCTGCGGCATGAGCTTCGCGCACGTGATCTACCGCCTGGGCACCGACGAGCAGCGCAAGGTGGCGCAGCGGATGGTCGACGGGCAGTGGGGCGCCACCATGGTCCTCACCGAGCCAGACGCAGGGTCGGACGTCGGCGCCGGCCGCACCAAGGCAGTGCAGCAAGAGGACGGCACCTGGCACATCGAGGGCGTGAAGCGCTTCATCACGAGCGCGGAGCACGACATGGCCGAGAACATCGTGCACCTGGTGCTCGCCCGCCCCGAGGGTGCGGCCCCGGGCACCAAGGGCCTGTCGCTGTTCATCGTGCCCAAGACGCACTTCGACTGGGAGACAGGCGAGCTCGGTGCGCGCAACGGCGCCTACGTCACCAACGTCGAGCACAAGATGGGCCTGAAGGCCTCCACCACCTGCGAGCTGACCTTCGGCGAGAACGAGCCGGCTGTGGGCTGGCTGGTCGGCGACGTGCACGACGGCATCGCGCAGATGTTCCGGGTCATCGAGTTCGCTCGGATGATGGTCGGCACCAAGGCGATCGCGACGCTCTCCTCCGGCTACCTCAACGCGCTGGACTACGCCAAGACCCGCCTGCAGGGCCCGGATCTGACGAAGATGACGGACAAGACCGCGCCCCGGGTCCCGATCACCCACCACCCGGATGTACGCCGGTCGCTGATGCTGCAGAAGGCGTACGCCGAGGGGATGCGCGCGCTGGTGCTCTACACCGCGACGGTGCAGGACGAGGTCGCGCTCGCGGAGGCACAGGGTGACGACACGTCGGAGAAGTCAGCCGCGCACGACCTCGCCGTACGCCTGAACGACCTGCTGCTGCCGATCGTGAAGGGCTTCGGCTCGGAGAAGTCCTACGAGCTGCTCGGGTCACAGTCGCTGCAGACCTTCGGCGGGTCGGGTTACCTGCAGGACTACCCCATCGAGCAGTACATCCGCGACGCCAAGATCGACACGCTGTACGAGGGCACCACGGCGATCCAGGGCATGGACTTCTTCTTCCGCAAGATCGTGCGGGACAAGGGTCAGGCCCTGACCAAGCTGATGATCGAGATCCAGGAGTTCGCCAAGGGCGACGAGGGCAACGGCGCGCTGCAGGCCGAGCGCGAGCTGCTCGCCACCGGGCTCGAGGACGTTCAGGCCATCGTCGCGACCATGGTCACGGCCCTGACGGCATCGGCACAGGACGTGTCCAACATCTACAAGGTCGGCCAGAACACCTCGCGGCTGCTGCTGGCGTGCGGTGACCTGATCACGGCGTGGCTGCTGCTGCGCCAGGCGACCGTGGCGCTCGCGGCGCTCGGGAAGGGTGCGGAGGGACGCGACAAAGCCTTCTACCAGGGCAAGGTGGCGGCCGCCCGGTTCTTCGCCCGCCAGGCGCTGCCGCTGCTCACTGCGCAGCGCGCGGTGGCCGACGGCGTCGACAACAGCCTGATGGAGCTGCCGGAAGAGGCGTTCTAGGCCAGTTTGTCCGGTTCCAGGTGCGCCGATCGGGCGGCGGCGGGTTCACAAGGGGGTCCGGGCGGGTACGCGGGCGTCAACGGCCGACAGCCTGTCGTGCCGGACACCGGTGGTCTACGGACCGCTCACCGCTCACACCGGAGGTTCACATGGGCATCGGGGTCAGCATCTTCCTGATCGCGGTCGGCGCCATTCTCGCGTTCGCCGTCAACGCTGACATCTCAGGGCTCGACATCGCCGTGGTCGGCTACATCCTCATGATCGTGGGTGTCATCGGCCTGATCATGACCGCGTTCATCTGGGGCCCGCGCCGCACCGCAGCACCGCGCGGCGAGGTTGTCGAGGAGCGTCGCACCTACGACGACCGCGGCATCTAGGCCAGCTCCAGCCAGGTCAACGTCCCACCCCGGCCCCCGCACAGCCGCCGGGCTGCACCGCACGAGGCCGGTGGCCCCTTCGGGGGTCGCCGGCCTCGTGGCATGCTGACAGAACGGGACGAACTACACGGAAGGTGTGAGTGCTCCATGCGGGCATCCATCGGGACAGGCGTCCTGCTCATGGCAGCCGGCGGGATCATCGCGTTCGCGGTGCAGTTCCCGGACGACGTCGAGCAGTACGTCGATACCTTCGACCTCGGGCTCATCCTCATCTGGGCCGGCCTGCTCGTGCTGGCCACGCAGGTGTGGCTGCATCGGCCACCACGCGCCGCCGCGCCCCGCCCGCCGCGTCGTACGCGTGACTACGCCGACTACGCGACGGAGGAGCACGACGTGCACCGCCCGGGCTACGCCGGGGAGACCAGGCGGCTGCCCACGGTGCGCGGCGACGGGCGACGCTGACCTCAGGCGTCCTCGACGCCGCGCAGGACCAGCTCGAGGCGCGGCTCGGCGCCCGGGACGAGGCGCAGCGGAACGCCCCAGTCCTGTTGGTGGACGTGGCAGGCGGGGAACTCCACCGCCGCACTGTCGTCGCAGGACGCGGCCATGGCCGCGACGTGCAGCACGCCGTCGCCCACGTGCGGGTCGAGCACCAGTTGCCGGGTGAGCTCGGTGCCGGTCCCCTCCCCCTCGCGCAGCAGCTGCGGCGGCGTGGCCGTCACGACCAGACGGGTGGCCGGACCGTACCGCTCGTCCAGCTTCTGCCCGGCCGGAGGGGTGAAGACCACCTCGAGCTGTACCGCGCCTGGGGCCACCTCGGTGACCGGGCGCTGTGTGCGGTGCGCGACGCCGTCGACGACCACGGCCTCGTCGGGCAGGTGCAGCCGGGTGAGGCGGTGCGCGGCGGACTCGACGACGACGAGGTCACCGTCGACCACGACGGCATCGCTGGGCTCCGCCAGGCCGGTGGCGAGGGTCGTGACCTCCTGCGTACCAGGGTCGAAGCGACGGATCGCCCCGTTGTAGGTGTCCGCGACCGCCAGGGAGCCGTCGGGCAGCGCTGTGACGCCGAGCGGGTGCTGCAGCAGCGCCTGGGCGGCGGGCCCGTCGACGTGGCCGAAGTCGAACAGGCCCGCACCGATCGCGGTCTCGACCGTCGCATCGGCGACGCCGGTCGTCACCACGGACCGAAGCGCCGAGGTCTCGGAGTCGACCAGCCACACCCGGTCGCGCGTCACGGCGAGCCCGGACGGCTGGGCGAACCAAGCGTCAGGGGCCGGCCCGTCGAGAAGTCCCTCGTTGGTCGTGCCGGCCCAGACGCTCAGCGCCGGGGCGACGGGGTCGTAGCGGTAGAGCTGATGAGTGCCCGCCATCGCCAGGACGACCTCTCGCAGCGACGGCGACCAGGCGACGTCCCACGGCGATGACAGAGGCACCGCGGGGTCGCCGCCGACCGGCCGAGGATCACCCTGCATCCACTGCTTGCCGGTGCCGGCCAGCGTCGTGACCAGACCGTCCTCGAGGCGCACGCCCCGCAAGGCGTGGTTCACGGTGTCGGCGACCACGACGCCGTAGCCCACCCGCCGGCGTACGTCGTCGGGCAGCAGGGCGAGCCCCTGCGGCTCGTTGAACCGCGCCGTCGTCGCGGGGCCGTCCAGCAGGCCGCGCTGCCCGTCGCCGATGCGCCGCACCGGTGTCTCCCCGTCGGCGGCCAGCTCGACGAGCGAGTGATGACCGGAGTCGCTGACCAGGAAGGTGCCGCCGGGCAGCGCGATGACCTTGCCGGGGAAGCGCAGCGCGGTCTCTGCCGCCGGGGGTGCGACGTAGGGGCCGGTGCCGCGGTGCAGGGTTCCCCTGGCCCCGTGCGTCTCGACGAGATCGGCGACGAGCTGGTCGAGGGAGTGCGCATGCCCCTCTCCGGAGAGCTGCGCGACGACGTACCCCTCGGGGTCGACGACGGCAAGCGTCGGCCACGCGCGCACGGCGTACTGCCGCCAGGTCTGCAGCTCTGGGTCGTCGAGGACGGGATGGTGGACGCCGTAACGCTCCACGGCGGCGGCCAGGGCAGCGGGATCCGCCTCGTGCACGAACTTCGGCGAGTGCACGCCGACCGTGACGAGGACGTCGGCGTACTTGGCCTCGAGCGGCCGCAGCTCGTCAAGGACGTGCAGGCAGTTGATGCAGCAGAAGGTCCAGAAATCCAGCAGGACGATCTTGCCGCGGAGGCTCCGCAGGGACAGTGGCTTGTCACCGGTGTTGAGCCACGCACGGCCGGCCAGCTCGGGGGCGCGCACGCGAACGCGATTCAGCTGGGTCATCGGGGAGTCATCAGGCGCACGGCGGACGCGCGACATCGCCCGGGGTGCCGGAGGTCAGTCGCAGCGAGCTCGTGGGGTCAGAGCTTGGTGAGCTTGCTGAACGGCGAGGTGACCCGTAACTGGCTGGCACCGAAGCTGACGAGAACGGCGATGTCCTCCTCGACGCCCACGATGCGGCCCAGGCCGTGCTGGTCGTGGGTCACGCGGTCGTCGATCTGGAACTGCTCCGGTGGCGGACCGGCCTCAGGTGCCTTGAAGGGGCTGCTGGGCAGATAGCGCCTCGTCATTGCGCGTGCGGGTTTCATCAACCTCAGTATGCGCCCCCACCGGGTCATGCAGGAACAAACCCGGTGAACTCATTTGTGGCGGTCCAAGTTCCCGCGGCGCCATGGCGTCCCGAAAAACCTCATCACGGGGCCACTTGACCGATACAGAAGGCCGCTGTACTGTATCGGTACAGACGCCACACAGAAAGCGCCACAGTCATGTTGAACCAACTGCCCTTCGCCGTGATCACCACCCAGAAGCTCCTCGAGCGGGAGCTGCACAGCGCCCTGCCCGGCGCCCCCGTGCAGGCCGCGCCAGCCGTCGCGACCGCACGCCCGCGGGTCCGGCGGACCCGTCGCGCGGTGACCTCGGTGCTGCACCGCGCCGCCAACGTCGTCGCGCCTGCCTGACTCCGCCGCGCCGCGGCTGCCTAGGCTGCAGCCTGTTGCGGCGGATACGGGACGGAGGTGACGTGTGGCACGGGTGACCTTGCAGACCGTCGCCGACCGGGTCGGCGTGAGTCGGATGACCGTCTCGAACGCCTTTTCCAAGCCCGACCAGCTTTCTGCGGCCCTGCGCCAGCGCATCCTCGCCGCGGCCGACGAGCTCGGCTACGTCGGGCCTGACCCGGCGGCCCGTGCCCTCGCGCGGGGCACGAGCGGTGCGGTCGGCGTACTGCTCACCGAGTCGCTGACGTACGCGTTCACCGACGAGGTGGCGACCGGGTTCCTCGGCGCCATCGCGGACGAGCTTGCACCGACGGGGGTGGCCCTGACCCTGCTCTCCACGTCGCAGAGCGAAGACCTCGTCCCTGCGCGCGATGTCGCCCTGGACGGCGCTCTCGTCTACAGCTGCGACGGTGAGTCGCCCGCGCTCGCGTGGCTGATCCGGCGCGGTCTGCCGCTCGTGTTCGTCGACCAGACACCGGCACCGGGTATCCCCAGTGTCAACGTGGAGGACCGGCAGGGCGCCCGGGCCGCCGCCGCCCACCTGGTCGCCCTCGGGCACCGGAACATCGGCATCCTCAGCAAGGGAATGGCCGGCCCGTTCGACGTCATCGTCGAGGCCGACGCCGACTCAGACGCCGATCACCATGTCTCGCGACAGCGCATGCTCGGTTGGTTGGACGCGCTGCACGACGCCGGCATTCGCCCGTCGGTGGTGCGGCAACCGCACAGCGGCCACGACGGGGCAGGTACGGCGGCGCGGCTGCTCCTGCGCCAGCCCGATCCGCCGACGGCCATCCTGTGCTTCTCCGACGTCATGGCGGAGGGCGTCGTACACGCCGCCGAGCAGCTGGGTCTGCGGGTTCCCGAGGACCTTTCCGTCGTGGGCTTCGACGACAGCTCGTTGGCCCGGCGCATGCGCCCGGCGCTCACGACGGTGCGCCAACCGATCGAGCAGAAGGGCCGGGCGGCGGCCGCGGCGCTCACGGCGTCGATCGAGCGCTCCCGCTCGACGATCGCGAAGAGCCGGGCCCGGCACCTGCTGCTCCCGACCGAGCTCGTCGTGCGTGACAGCACGGCACCACCGTCGCGGTAGGTCTAGACCAGCCCCTGCACGATGAGCAGTACGCCGAAGACCGCGAACGCGGCGGCTGCGCCGTAGCGGATCACCTTCTCGGGCAGGTGCCGGCCCAGCACTGCCCCCAGCACGATCGCCAGCGCATCGGCCGCCACCATGCCGACGGTGCTCCCGATCCAGGTGCCCAACCAGCCCTCCCGCGTGGCGAGTGTCACGGTTGCGAGCATGGTCTTGTCCCCGAGCTCGGCCAGGAAGAATGCGACGCCAACGGCGAGCACCGCGCGGGTCGTCGTACGTGTGGCCTTGGCTTCCTCCTCCTCGTCGAGCTTGTCGCCGCGCAAGGTCCATGCGCCGAAGCCGAGGAACGCCACGCCGGCCACGACGGCGATGACGTCGGTCGGCAGCGCCGTGCCGACTGCGGCGCCGATCGCTACCGAGCCGAGGTGCACGATCGCCGTCGCGATGGTGATGCCCAGCAGGACCTCGCGGGCCTTGAACCGCGTCGCGAAGGTCATGGCCATCAGCTGGCTCTTGTCGCCGAGCTCGGCGAGGAAGATGACGCCGGTGCTGAGCAGGAAGGCGTACATGTCGGGAGTGCTCCTGTCCGCCCGGTCTCGGCCCCGTCAGTGCGGACGTGCCCTCGACCGGGCACGTGTCAATGGCTCGACGTGCCGGTCGAAGGTCTCGTCCGCCTGTTGCTCGTGAGCGGCAGGCTGCGGTGCCGGACCTCAGGGAGGTCAGTATGTCGACAGTCGCATTGGGGACTACTCCCCTTCGGTGCGCCAGTGTAGGCGAGCATGGCGCGCGCTCGGCATCCGCCTCACCGGCGCACTAGTCCGACGTGCCCATGGCCGCAGAACCGGGCCGAGATCGTACGAGCTGCGGCCGGAGGAGGGCATCGAGGCGATGCACCGTGCCGGTGTCAGTGCCAGTGCCAGTGCCATACCGTCCGCCGAGCTGATCCCGGACCGTCCGCAGGGCCCGCCGTACCGCTTCAGAGGCGTCGGTCGGCGAGGATGGGGAACGACGTGCGGGTTCGCCCGACGAGGCCCAGGTCGAGGTCGACGGTCAGCACCTCTTCGTCGGTGCCCGCCTCGGCGAGCACGGTCCCCCACGGGTCGACGACGATCGACCCGCCGCCCATCGGCACCCCCGCGTGCGTGCCCGCGGTGTTGCACGCGACGACGTACGCCTGGTTCTCGACTGCGCGCGCCTGCGCCAGCAGCCGCCAGTGCGCGACCCGTCGGGCCGGCCACGCGGCGGGCAGCAGCATGACCTCGGCGCCCGCGTCGAGCAGCAGCCGGAACAGCTCGGGGAAGCGCAGGTCGTAGCAGGTGGCGAGGCCGAGGTTGTCGTGCACCACGATCTGGTCGCCCGGTGTCATCAGCTTGGGCTCGCCCTCGCCGAAGCCGAAGAGGTGGATCTTGCGGTACGACGCGAGCAGCTCGCCGTCGGCACCGATGAGGATCGACGTGTTGAACATCCGCCCCATGTCATCGCGCTCGACGATCGAGCCCATGTGCACCTGCGCACCGAGGTCTCGGGTCGCGTCGCGCAGCGCGGAGACGATGGAGCCGTCGATCGGCTGCGCCGCGGCCTCCCAGTCGGTGTAGGCGAACCCGCCCTGCGGCCAGAGCTCGGGCAGCACGACGAGGTCGGCGCCCTGCTGGTCACGGACGAGCCGGCTGACCCGCGCGATGCGTGCATCGAGCGTCTCGTCGTCACCGTAGGAGAGCTGGAGGACGTGAACCCGCATGGCGCTAGCCTCGCACGTCGTGGAGCTCAAGGACTACGTCGATGCGTTCGAGCAGTCGGTGCGTTCGCTGCTGGCCCTGCTGGAGCCGGTGGACGAAGCCGACTGGGCCCGGCCGACCGAGCTGCCCGGCTGGTCGGTGCACGACGTCGTCTCGCACTTGGCCGCCCTTGAACGTGAGCTGCTCGGTGACCCGTTGCCGCCGGCGGTCGACGGTTACGGCTCGCACGTGCGCAGCGAGTTCGGTCAGCATATGGAAAACGGTGTCGCGGCCCGTCGTACGCACTCTGCGGCCGCGCTCACCGCGGAGCTGCGGGAGGCCGTCGACGCGCGCCTGCCGGAGATGCGCGCGATGCGCGCGGACGCGACGCCGGTGCGAGTCGTCGCGGGCGAACCGTGGGATGCCGAGAAGCTGCTGCGCAACCGCGCCTTCGATGCGTGGATGCACGAACAGGACGTACGACGCGCGCTCACCCGCCCGGGGAACCTGGACGGGCGCGGCGCCGACGTGGCCATGGAGATCCTGTTGGGGGCGTTGCCGTTCCTGGTCGCCAAGCGGGCACGGGCGACGCCGGGGCAGAGCGTCAGGCTCGAGGTGACCGGGGTGGTGGCGTTCACCGCGACGGTGCGGGTGGGCGATGACGGCCGCGCGGCCTTGGCGACTGCACCGGGCATCTCCTCGGCGTCCTCGGCGTCCTCGGCGTCGGCCGAGGCAGCCGAGCCCACGGCGGTCCTGCGGGCGGACTGGGAGACGGTCGTCAGGCTGCTCGGCGGTCGGCTGTCGCCCAACGACGCGGTGGTCGAGCTGTGGGGGGACACGGGTCTGGCCCGGCGGCTCGTCGACCGGCTGGCGGTCACGCCCTGACGCCTGGGCGCCGGTTCGCGTCGGTTCGGGTCGCGTCGGGGGTCGCGTCGCGGCGGTTCGGGGTCGCGTCAACAGGCGAACAATCGCGTCAGCAGGTGTGCACGCCTGCTGACGCGACGCTCCGGGTGCCAAACGTGGTCAACTGCGGGGCGGGCGGCGGGCGCTACCAGAGGAGGGCGGTCGCGGGGTCCTCGAGGACCCGCGCCACGTCGGCGAGGAACCTCGAGCCGAGCTCGCCGTCGACCAGACGGTGGTCGAAGGACAGCGCGAGCTGCGTCACCTTGCGCACGACGATCTCGCCATCGACCACCCACGGCATGTCGCGCACCGCACCGAAGCAGAGGATCGCCGCTTCGCCCGGGTTCAAGATCGGGGTGCCGCTGTCGACCCCGAAGACGCCGACGTTGGTGACCGTGATCGTGCCGCCGGACATCTCGGCCGGCTGGGTCCGACCCTCCCGCGCCGTCGCGGTCAGCTGCGCCATGGCCTGCGCCAGCTCCACCAGCGTCATCCGGTCGGCGTGCTTGATGTTCGGCACCACCAGGCCCCGCGGCGTGGCAGCGGCGATCCCGAGGTTCACGTAGCGCTTGTAGACGATCTCCTGGTTCACCTCGTCCCACGACGCGTTGATCTCCGGGTTGCGCTTGATGGCGAGGATCAGCGCCTTGGCCACTACCAGCAGCGGGCTGACCTTGACGTCACGGAAGGCCGGGTCCGACTTGAGCCGGTCGACCAGCTCCATCGTGCGGGTGATGTCGATCGTGACCCACTCGGTCACATGGGGCGCGGTGAACGCCGACGCCACCATCGCCTGGGCCGTCATCTTGCGCACGCCCTTGATCGGTACCCTCGACTCCGCGGCCGACAGCGGGGCGTCGTCCCACGGTGCGCCGTACGACGGCGCCGGCGCGCCGCTCGTCGCCGCATCCCCACCGCCGGCAGCGGCCTCGACATCGGCGCGGCTGATGGCGCCGCTGGGGTCGGTGGGCGTCAGCGTCGAGATGTCGACACCGAGATCCTTGGCCAGCTTGCGTACCGGGGGCTTGGCCAGCGCCTTCGCGGCCGCGGCGCTCGATCCGGAGGGAGTCGTCGCGTGGAACGACGGCTCGGCGTCCTCGACCGTCGGTTCGGTGAGCGGCACCCGGGTGGTCATCATCGAGGTCTGCACCGCCTGCTGCGCGGCGGCCGCCGACGCGGACTGCGGCTTGGCGCCGGCTCCCGGCGCGGTCTGCTTGCGCGGGCGGCGCTTGGCCGTCGTGGTGCGCGGGCCGTAGCCGACCAGCACCGACGTACGGCCGCCCGGTGCCGGGCCGCCGATCAGCCCGGGCTCGACGGCCTCGTCCTCACGCGGGGTCCCGATCTCGTCGCCGGCCGGAACGGCCGGCGCCATGTCGTCCCGAGCCGGCGCCGCAGCGGCGGGCGTCGTACCGCCCTCGCCGGTGTCGACGGTGATGATGGGCGTGCCGACGTCGACCGTCGTGCCTTCCGGGACGAGCAGCTCGCCGACCACGCCCGCGAAAGGCGACGGCAGCTCGACGAGCGACTTGGCGGTCTCGATCTCGACGACGATCTCGTTGACCTGGACGGTGTCACCTGGCTTGACCTTCCACGACACGATCTCGGCCTCGGTGAGACCCTCGCCGACGTCGGGGAGCTTGAACTGCTTCACGATGTGTCGCTCCTAGAACGCGAGAGATCGGTCGACGGCATCGAGGATGCGGTCGAGATCGGGCAGGTAGTCCTCTTCGAGCCGACTCGGCGGGTAGGGCGTGTCGAAACCGCCGACCCGCATGACGGGGGCCTCGAGGGAGTAGAAGCACTGCTCGGTGACGCGGGCGGCGACCTCCGAGCCCATGCCCAGGAACGTCGGCGCCTCGTGCACGACCACCAGCCGGCCGGTCTTCTCGACCGACGCGCGCAGCGTCGGCATGTCGAGCGGCGAGAGGGAGCGCAGGTCGACGACCTCGATCTCCTTGCCTTCCTCAGCAGCGGCGGTCGCCGCCTCCATCGCGGTCTTCACCATCGGGCCGTAGGCCGCGACGGTGATGTCCGTGCCCTCGCGGACCACGCGCGCCTGGTGCAGCGGCGTCGCGTTCTCGAGGGTCAGAGACTCGTCGAGGTCGGCCTTCTCCCAGTAGCGCCGCTTGGGCTCGTAGAGGATGACCGGGTCGTCGGTGGCGATCGCCTGCTGCGTCATGAAGTACGCGTCGACCGGGTTCGAGCACACGACGACCTTGAGGCCGGCGGTGTGCGCGAAGTAAGCCTCGTTCGACTCGCTGTGGTGCTCGACGGCGCCGATGCCGCCGCCCACGGGGATGCGTACGACGACGGGCAGGCTGACCTTGCCGAGGGCGCGGGCGCGCATCTTGGCGAGCTGGCTGACGATCTGGTCGAAGGCGGGGTAGACGAACCCGTCGAACTGGATCTCGCAGACCGGTCGATAGCCGCGCAGGGCCAGGCCGATCGCCGTACCGATGATGCCCGACTCGGCAAGCGGGGTGTCGATGACCCGGTCCTCGCCGAAGTCCTTCTGCAGTCCGTCGGTCACCCGGAAGACCCCACCGAGCTTGCCCACGTCCTCGCCCATCACGAGCACCTTGGGATTGCTCTCCATGGCCTTGCGCAGGCCCATGTTGATGCCCTTGGCCAGCGTGATCTGGGCCATCAGTGGCTCCCCTCGAACGTCTCGAGGTAAGCCCGGAACTGTTCCTTCTCCTCCGCCAGAAGCGGGTGCTCCTCGGCGTAGACATGGTCGAAGACCGACAGGGGCTCCGGGTCGGGCATCTCGAGGCACCCCTTGCGCACGTGCAACGCCAGCTCGTCGGACTCCTTCTGCAGCGCGTCGAAGAACGCCTGGTCGGCGATCCCGTTGCGCGAGAGGTAAGCCTTCATCCGCTGCACCGGGTCCTTGAGCTTCCACGACTCGAGCTCGTCGGAGAGCCGGTAGCGCGTCGGATCGTCGGACGTGGTGTGCGCCCCCATCCGGTAGGTGTACGCCTCGACCAGCGTCGGCCCGCTGCCCTCACGCGCGTTCTGCAGCGCCGCCTTGGTCACCGCGAGGCAGGCGAGCACGTCGTTGCCGTCGACGCGGACTCCGGGGAAGCCGAAGCCCAGCGCGCGCTGGTAGAGCGGGATGCGGGTCTGCTTCTCGATCGGCTCGGAGATGGCCCACTGGTTGTTCTGGCAGAAGAACACGACAGGGGCGTTGAAGACGCTGGCGTAGATGAACGCCTCGTTGACGTCGCCCTGGCTGGTGGCGCCATCGCCGAAGTAGGCGATTACCGCGCTCTCGGCCTGGTCCTTCTGCACACCCATCGCATAGCCGGTCGCGTGCAGGGTCTGCGCGCCGATCACGATCGTGTAGAGATGGAAGTTCTTCTCGTTCGGGTCCCACCCACCGTGGTTGACCCCGCGGAACAGGCCCAACAGGTTGAGCGGGTCCACCCCGCGGCACCACGCCACGCCGTGCTCGCGGTAGGTCGGGAAGGCGTAGTCGTCCTCGCGCAGCGCGCGACCGGAACCGACCTGGGCGGCCTCCTGGCCGAGCAGGCTGGCCCAGATGCCCAGCTCACCCTGACGCTGCAGCGCCGTGGCCTCGGTGTCGACGCGTCGGACGAGGACCAGGTCACGGTAGAGACCGCGCAGCTCTTCGTCGGACAGCTCGATGTCGTAGTCGGGGTGGTGCACCCGCTCGCCCTCCGGGGTGAGCAGCTGTACCAGGTCGGGCTCGTCGGACACAGGCCGCACCAGCGGGGTGGCCCGGTCGCTGGACCGGAAGCCGCGGGCAGCCTGGTCAGCAAAGGCACTGTCGGTCACGTGCACTCCTCGTTCACTCGCGACGGTGAGCGGGGTGTCCGCGTGCCGTCGGGGGTCCCCGGAGGGGTGCCACCGTGCGGGGTGTCCGCCTGGTTGGCCCGTCGCCGGGCGGCCGGGTGCCGTACCTCACTGTAGGAGGCGCGGGCACACCGTACCGGCGGGACGCCGTCGACACGAAGTCCCCCCGCTCAGCGGCTCAGCGGACTGGTCGGTGCCGGAGCGGGGGCTGGCCCGTCCAGCGCAGGAGCGGCGGTACGACGGCGGCGGTGCCGGGCGGCTCGCGCGCGGTCCGGACTAGTCCCGGCCCTTGTCCCGTCCGTGGCCGTCACCGTGGCCATCGCCGTGCTCGTC
>JAVEDJ010000251.1 GCA_030841025.1 Actinomycetota bacterium | reverse complement strand
GATCTGGCCGACTGCGAAGAGATGGTCGCGACGGCCGACCGGACCGGCTACAAGCTGATGGTGGCCCACACGCACAGCCTCGACCTGCCGGTGCTGAAGATGGCAGAGATCGTCGCGAGCAAGACGCTGGGCGAGCTCCACAACATCCACACCTGGAACTTCAACGACTTCAATGCCAGGCCGTTCCCCACGAGCACGTTGCGTGTCTCGCACGGTCCGCTGCTGGAGCAGGCGCCTCACCAGATCGACATCGTCAGAAAGATCGCGCGGCGCCCCGCCACCAGCGTGACGGCCGCCACCTTCAACGACTCGTGGCGCGGCTGCGTCGGCGGCTTCACGTCACTGATCAGGTTCGGCCCGGACGTGGCAGCGAGCGTCGCCTTCGACGCCCGGGGCTTCTTCGACACGTCAGAGCTGTTCTGGTGGGTGGGCGAGGGCGGCGAGGCCCGCGACCCCGAGACCAACACGAAGGCTCGCCGCCACCTGCGACGCCGCTTCGCCGAGGCCGGAGACGACCCCGTACTGCGGGAACGGGCGCTGGAGCAGGAGAAGAAGCAGGACTCCTACAACCGGCCGGCTCTCGCTGCTCGCACCGGCCGCACAGACAACGCGAGCGCAGCCCCGGCCAAGGGGGCGAAGAACCAACCCTTCTTCGGGCTGACGATTGTGGACTGCGCGGACGGTGCCATCCGGCAGTCCCCGAACGGGTTGCGTCTGTACCGCGAGGACGGCGTCGAGGAGATCCCCTTGGAGCCAGCTCTACGCGGTAGAGCGGCTGAGCTGATGCAGATGTACGACGCGGTGGTCCACGGCGCGGACCTCGTCCACGACGGGCGCTGGGGCATGGCAACGCTGGAGATCTGCTTCGCGATGTTGTCCTCGAGCCGCGAGAGCCGCGAGGTGCCCCTCACGCGGCAGGTACTGACTTCGCTGTGACGCACGGCTTCCCGTATGCCGAGGCAAGGAAAGGTTGGACATGGGTGAAGTAGTAGGTGTCGGCGCGCTGTCGCATGCCATTGCCTTTCTCCCACCTGGTGAGTGGGACGCGTTTCGAGAGGCGGCCCGGGGCAGGATGCAGAAGCGCTACGGCTTCCTTCCCGAGCTGCGCCCGGAGGTGGAGACCGAGGACGACACGGACAACGCGCGTCGCTACGAGCGCATCGCCGAGGGACGCAGAGAGCTCGGCCGCAAGATTCTGGCCGCAGACCCGTCGGTTCTCGTCATCGTTGGAGACGACCAGAACGAGCTCTTCCTTGATGTCCACCCGCCGATAGCGGTCTACACCGGGGAGAGCTTCAGCCTCGGTGGAGATGCAGCACGTGAGATCACGTGTGACTCGGAGCTCGCCGGGTCCTTCGTGACCGGCGGCGTGGAGCAGGCGATCGAGGTCGCGCCGGTAGCCACGCTGGCGGGCGGGCACCTGCCCCATGCGCATGCAGGGGTTCTGGAAGAGCTCGTTCCCACGTGGACCGGGGACGTCGTACTCGTGTTCGTGGACGCCATCCACGCCTGTGCGCCCACACCGGCGAGATGCCTGCAGATCGGCAGGCTGCTGCAGGAGTGCATCAGCCGGCAGGAGGGTCGTCGGGCGGTCATCCTCGGTTCCGGTGGGCTCTCTCACTTCCCCGCCAGCTTTCCCTGGAAGGGCTACAAGGGCCAGGCGCGGTTCGGGGACATCGCCGAGTCGTTCGACCGGAAGGTCGTGTCCCTCCTGGAAGGGGGTGACCACGAAGGGCTCCAGCAGCTGACCGGTGACCAGTTCCTCGAGCACGGAAGCGGCGAGGACCGTGCCTGGCTTGTGGCCGCCGGAGCCTCGCACGGGCGGGAGTGGGACGTGACCTACGAGCCGTTCGCGAAAGCAATGATGGGGATGGGTGTGGGGGCCGCCTTCTGACATTTCTTGCGCGTGCCACAGACAGCGTCGTCCAACTCGGCATGAGGCCGACCAAGCAGGAGGCAACGAAATGAAGCGGTTTCTCAGCGGTAAGCAGCTTGGCAACACCGTGAAGAACGCGACGCCACCACGGCGACGTCGCGGCGGACGCAACGTTCTGGTCTCCGGCATCGTTCTTGGATCCGTCCTCGCGATGTCGGCTTGTGGTGGCGGTGACACACCGGACGAGGGCACCAAGGCGGCCAAGGACGAGCCCACGGTTCTGGATGTGGGCTACTCGCAAGGCGTGGGCTACCTGCCGACCATGGTCGCCCAGGACGAGGGGATCTTCACGAAGCACAAGCTCAAGGTGAACCTTCGCGTGGTCCAGGACGTCAACGCCGCCATCCCAGGGCTGGGTAAGTCCATGCACATCCTCGGCGGCACTCCCGGTGGGCTGCTGGTCGCCAAGAATGCAGGGTTGAAAGTGACCGCGGTAAGCGGCTGCGTCGAGGACGTTCCCAGCGCACCGCTGAACCAGGTCTACGGCGCTCCGGGCTACACCTCGTACAAGCAGTTCGAGGGTAAGAACTTCGGCGTCCCTGGGCTCACCGGTACGAGCTACACCGCAGTCGTCACGCAGATGCTGACGATGGGCGTTGACCCCAAGAAGGTCAACTTCATTGTCGTGAACTTCGCCGACATGTACGCGCAGCTGCAGTCCGGTGCATTGCAGGGCGTCTCGACGCTCGACCCCTTCTCCGCCCCGTTCAAGGAGAAGAAGCTCCCGTACCTCGGTGACCCGAACTTCCTGATCGCCAACCCCCTGCTGACCTGCACCTACCTGGCGAACCCGACCTGGGCCAGCGAGAACAAGGACGCGATCAACCGCTTCGTGACCGCATTGCGCGAGGCAGACACGTGGATCGGCGCGAACCAGCAGGCGAGCAACGAGATCCTCGCAAAGCACGCGGGGCTGAAGCCCGAGACCATCGCGCAGATCAGCATGCCAAGCTTCACGTTCGACACGGGAGCTGACCTCGCGAAGCAGATCCTGCTCTGGATCCCCGCCCTGAGGAACGCCGGCGTCCTCAAGGAGGACAGCGCCGACTTCACGGCCAAGGAGGTGGCCTTCCCGTGACGGACGCCGTGGCGCCAGCGACTGGGAGTGGGCCGGCCGCAGCACTGGCTGACAGGCGCTCCATGTGTCGATGTGCGCAGGGACTATGTGAAGGGGAGGGTCTTTCTTGACCACGGTCTCGGTGGGAAACGGTTCTGCGTCGGGTGAGCTCGCTGGTAAGGACGGGGCTGAGGGCTCCGCGCCAGGGTCCGGGCTGGCAGTCCAGGCCGTGTCCCTGGCGGTCGACCTTCCCAGCAAGGAAGGGAAGCGGTCGGTCCTGCGCGACGTGACTTTCAGCGTCGAGCCGGGCGAGTTCGTCGGCATTGTCGGTCCGTCCGGGTCGGGCAAGACGACCCTGCTCCGCGCCCTGGGCGGACTCGTCCGGCCGAGCGCGGGCAAGGTGGTCATCGGAGGCCTAGAGGTCTCCGCGCCACCCGACGGAACCGGAATCGTCTTCCAGAACTACAGCTCCGTGCTGTTGCCGTGGCGCACCGTAGGACGGAACGTGAGCCTCGGCCTGGAGGGCAAGCTGCCGCGCCCGGAGATCGCGGCGGTGGTCGACGAGGTGCTCACGATGGTCGGCCTGCTCGACTACAAGGACGAGTATCCATGGCGGTTGTCCGGCGGCATGCAACAGCGAGTCCAGATAGCCCGCGCGCTGTCGCTGAAGCCGCAGCTGCTTCTGATGGACGAGCCGTTCGGCTCGCTCGACGCCATGACCCGGGAAGAGCTGCAGGACAGCCTTCAAACCATCTACAGCAATCTCGGCTCGACCATCATCTTCGTCACACACGACATCGACGAGGTCGTGTACCTCTGTGACCGCGTGCTGGTCCTGGACGGCACGCCGGCAAGTGTGGCAGACATGATTCCGGTGCCGTTGCCGCGTCCGCGGGACCAGATCTACACGAAGGCCGACGCGACCTACCAGGACGTGCGAAGAGCGGTGCGGGTCGCAATCCACAGCGGTCCTGCCAGGACTGGGGGCTAGCCGCTGATGTCCAGGGATGAGCGGTGGTCCACCTTGCTGGCCCGCTACCCGGTGGCGGCCGGCTTGGTCGTGACGTCGTTGCTGGTGCTGTTGTGGCAGATGTCCTGGAGCCTCGGCTGGGCCCGTCCCCAGTCGAGCAGTCCACCAAGTGGCATCGTGGCGGAGATAGCGGATCTCGCTCGGAATGGAGCGCTACTCCAGCAAGGGGCCCGCACCATCGGCGTGACCGTGGCCAGCTGGACCTTCGCCGTGTCGATCGGCCTGTGCCTGGGGCTGCTGGTCGGCATGTCTCGCACGGTCCGGCGCTTCACGTTCTCGAGCATCGAGTTCATGCGGTGCCTGCCCGGGATCACGTTCGTACCGATCATCCTGCTGATCGTGGGTTTTTCGGTGAAGGGCGAGCTCATCCTGGGGACGATCGGGTCCATCTGGCCCGTCCTCATCTTCACCATCGCCGGTGTCCGGAGCGTTCCGCACTCGTACTGGGAGATGGCCCGGTCGCTGCAGATGTCTAGACGAGACACCCTCGTGAAGGTCGTTGCGCCAGCCAGCGCGGCCAGTGCCTTCGTCGGTATGCGGATCTCGCTCGGTGTATCGATGCTGCTCGTGATCATCATGGAGATGGTGGGGACGTCTGCCGGGCTCGGCGGAGGGCTGGTGTTCGAGAAGGGCGCCGTCAACGTCGAGGGCATGTTCGCCTACCTGTTCGTCATCGGTGGTAGCGCGGTCGCTCTCAACATGGCACTCCAGGCTGCGGGCAAGCATGTCCCGTGGCTGCTGCGCGGCTGACAAGTGCCAACGGCTGTGGACAGGAGAGGTGAATGACGAAGTCGTTGCTACGCCGTGTCCCACTGGGGCTGACGCCCCTGGTGCTCTGCGTCGTCTTGTGGCAGCTCTTCGGGTCGCCCGACTCGGTGATCTACCCCAGACCTGGCGACTGGTTGGCCGAGCTGTATCGCCTCAACGACGATGGAGATCTGCTTCCCGCCCTGGCCGGCACGTTGCGGGCGTTCGCGATAGGCCTGGTCATCGCCGGCGTGGTGGGCCTGGTCGGCGGGATCCTGCTGGGCGGAACCCCATTCATGGAGACGATCCTGTCCATCGAGATCGAGTTCCTCCGGGTGCTGCCGTCGCCCGTCATCATCCCCTTCGTGGTGCTGGCGATGGGCTACAACATGACGATGAAGATCACCGTTGCCTCATTGGCTGCCGTATGGCCGATCCTGCTGGGTGTTGCCGCGGCCAGACGGTCGTTAAGTGGCGCGCTGGCCGACCTGGGTGGGTCGCTGCGTCTAGGGACCGTTCGCCGCTTCATGGCCATCTCATTGCCCTCGGTGATGCCCGCGTTCATCGTCGGCTTGCGGGTGGCGGCTCCTGTGACGCTTGTCGTAACTCTCTTGGTGGAACTGCTGACCGGCGTCCCGGGGCTGGGTCACCTGATCGCCCTGGCGCAGGCCAGCTTCAACGCGGCTCTGACGTTCGGCCTGGTGGCTCTGGCGGGCGTGCTGGGTTGGCTGGTCAACAACCTGGCGGCCAAGGCCGAGCACCGCCTGCTGCGGCGGCACGGTCTCAATCGCCATGCCGACGCCGCCATGTAGGGCGGCGAGGTCCCGGCCCGAAGCCGGCAAGACGAAGCGCATGCGGCACGGCGGTCGACCGACTGCCGGGTCATTGATGAGAAGGGTTGGGACGTAGTGCTGACGGAAGAGCATTTGGTGGCATTGCCGGGCCTGTCGAGCCGTTGGGTGCGGCTGGCCACGGGGGCGAAGGCACACTATTCGACGGCGGGGGAGACGGGACCCTCCGTGATCCTCCTGCACGGTGCCCTCCACGGCTCCTCGGGCCACGCCGCATGGTCGTCTATGGCCCCCTTCCTGGGTGCGAACGGCTTCAGGGTCTACTGCCCCGACCTGCCCCACTTCGGATTGACGGAGAACCACGACGTCTATCCAGCGGGGTTCGCGGGAGCGGTCGACTTCGTCCACGACTTCGCCAACGCGCTGTGTCTGGACCAGTTCAACATCGGTGGGAACTCCAACGGTGCGTGTGTGGCCATGAGCTACACGGTCAACCACCCTGACCGGGTGTTGAAGATGGGTCTGATCGCGTCTCGCGGCATGCTCGGACTGGTCGACGCCGAAGCGATGGCGCATGCCGATCCGCGGCCGCCGGAGGAGCGGGCCTATCCAGAGTTCGATGGGACCGAGGCGTCGATGCGAAAGATGATGAGCAAGCTCGTCTACTTCCCGGACAGGATCAGCGACGACCTGGTCGCCATGCGGACCTTCGCCGGCAACAAGAACCTCGATGGCTACCACAAACGTGGCCGGGGACTCGACGACCCGAACTACCTCGCGCGGATCGACATCCGAGGTCGCATTCAGCGCCTGACCATTCCCGGCATCTACGTCTGCGGGCAACAGGACGTGACGTCGACACTGGCGATCTCGCACCTCCAGGAAGAGGCGCTCACGAACTTCCAGGTCTTCTACCCGGAGGACACGGGGCACCAGGGCCAGACAGACCAGCCTGAGCTGTTAAACCAGCTGTTCCTGGAGTTCTTCCGTGATGGCCGGGTCAGCAGGCAGACGGCAGATCGCGCCGGGGTGTCCAGGCGCCGGCCGGAGCTCGCCGACGTCGTGGAACAGGCCTGACGCGGCACCGGGGCCTCGTCGCGCCGGGCAGCGTTTACGCCGGCTTGCGGAACACCTGCACGACCCACACGCGGTTGTCCTCGTGCACCACGGCCATCCCGACCTGGGTGTAACCCTTGTTCAGGATGTTCGCCCGGTGGCCCGGGGAGTGCATCAGCGCCGTGTGCACCTGGCGGATGCCCGGGCCATAGCCGACGTTCTCACCGGCCACCTTGTAGTGACGCACCTGGCGCCCAAGTTGCGGGTTGTGCGCCAGCGTCCCGGAGGCGGCCATCCGTGTCGCCCAGCGCTGCGCGATGGTCTGCAGGTCCGAGCGCATCGCCAGCGGTTGGCGGTGGTGCTGCGATCGCGCGGCGTTCGTCAGCCCGACCATCGTTCTTTCACGCGAGTCATGCGCGTAGGCCTTCGCCGGCGATACCGATGTGGTCATCGTCACACCGAACAGGGCGAGCAGTGACAAGGCGAAGGCGAGCACTCGAGCGGCTGCGGACCGGTGTGCTGCGAGAGCAGTCATGGGGAAGCGAAGATCCTTCATCGTCAGGGGACAGCCCGCTGTGCGCGGGCCGGGACCTGCCGTGGGGACGCCACCGTCTATCGACCAGCTCGGCGCTGTGGCCACCGCCTGGCCTTGCTCGGCTTACGAAAAGCAGCGCAAGGGGTTTCCGGCGTGGCGGCGTCCATCGGCTGGAGCCGTCCGCCCTAGCGGGGGGCGGCTCACGGCCCAGCGCGACGTCTCCCTCGCGCCGGGACCTGCCGCCGCAGAAGGGGAACTGCGGCCGCTCCATCAAGGGTTCTCGCCGGCTGTTGCAACGCCGTTGCACGCACGAGGGACGCCGCGGCCTCGGGACGGCTCGCTGGGCGGTCGGCGGCGCATCTCGACCGAGCGCGCGCTTGCCGCCACCCACGACGTAGCCGGAAGAACGTTTCGTCTCGCCATGTCGCTGCGACGTCGCGAGGGGTTGCTTGAGCGCTACTTCCCGCGGGTCCTGTCGGTCCTGTCGGGTCCTGTCGGCTCGTGGCGGAGGAACTGGACGCGGTCCTCAGCTTCCATCACTCGGGCACAGTCATCTCGCCGAGTCGAGACCAGTCGTCCTGCGGAATCGTCATGTTGAGGATACGAGGGGTCTCGGCAAGGTACGGCGGCAATGACTGCTGGGCCGCCTTGAAGTGCTCGGACTTGACGTGAGCGCCTCCGGCCTCGTCGTCCCGAAAGGCCTCCACCAAGACGTACTCGTTCGGCTCGTCGACGCTGCGGGACCATTGGAACCACAGGCAGCCCGGCTCGTTGCGCGTCGCCTGGGTGAACTCGGCCGAAATCTCCGCCCACCGGTCGGCGTGCTCGGGCAGTACTCGAAACTTCGCGGTGATGAAGATCATCGGCTTCCTCGGTCAGCAGGTGTCGGTGAGCGCGACGTCGTGCGCCGACGACCGATGTTAGGCGATGGGTGATGTCGCACACGAGGCGCGGGAGGTCAACGCTCTACGAGCGGACCGGGGCTGAGAGCGGATGCGGCGCCTTCGGCATCGCTGCGAACTGCTCCATGTCGTGGCCATTGAGAATGGTCGCGCCCGTCGCTTCGGCGAGAGCCACAAGACGGCTCATGGAGTGCATCGCAGCACCGGGGTCTGTGGCAAGTCCCGGGGGAACATTGCCGTCGATGTTGGACTGACAGTTGATCGCATCGCCGGCAATGATGAGCGTTCCGAGTCCGGGTGCGTCCCAGAGCACTATCGACTGATGGCCTGGTGAGTGACCGGGGGTCGATACGAGGTGGATTCCTGGCATGACGTTCAGGTCCCCGTCGACGAACATCCATGACAGATCGGGCCGATCGAAGTCCGTCCGAACGTAAGGACGGCTGGCGAAGTCGTCGGGGGAGCTGGCCCACCGCCATTCTGCCCGCTGCACGATGTGCTGTGCGCCCGGAAACAGGCTGGCTCCGCCTGCATGGTCGTGGTGCAGGTGCGTGTAGATCACCGACGTCACATCAGCCGCGTCGACGCCAAGCAGGGAAAGTTGTTCGTACGGATGGTTCCGGGGTTCCATGCGTGGTCGAGCTCCAGCTGCCAGCTCTGCACCCCACGCGGCTACCGGATCAGTGATGACACCGGGATTGTTCCCCGTGTCGATCAGTACATAGCCGCGGCTCGTATCAAGCAGGTACGTCTGGACAGGGACCCGCATGAGCTGCCCGAAGTCGCGTCCCGCGACGACCATGCTCGATTCGACCTCGAGCGTCCCGCCGTCCAGCAGGTAGACAGACCGAACCATCGTCTTCATGTCGCACGTTCCGGGTCAACCACAGCCGTGGACGAATCCGGTTGACCCGAGCTCGGTGTCGGTGACTGCCGCACCGTGTCGCTGAGCGTTTGGAACAGCGCCGCCATCGAGGTGGCGCCGGCGTCGACGTGGCCAAGGCTTCGGTCGCCCAGGTAGCTCCCGCGTCCTCGACGAGCCAGCATGGCCGCCGTGGCGTCGCGTCCCTGCGTTGCCGCCTGCGCTGCACGTTCCAGCGCCATCGCCAGTGATCCATCCCGGGCCGACGACAGTGCCTCCACGGCCGGATGAATGGCATCCAGCATGGTCTTGTCACCGGCCTTGGTGCGGCCCAGCTCCATCATGCCGGCCATGCCTGACGCTAAGGCCGCGGTCAGGATGCCGAGATCCAACTCCCGACGGCCGTCACCTGCGTCGCTGAAGCGCAGGAAGAGCGTGCCGTAGAGCGCGCCGCTCGCCCCACCGACGCTGTTGACGATCGTCATCCCGATCGCATCGAACATCTCACGGAGATCGGTGAACTCGCTGTCACGCAGCAGCGTCAGGACGGCAGTCATGCCCTGGGCCAAGTTGGAGCCGTGCTCGCCGTCGCCGATTGCGGAGTCCAGCTCGTCGAGGTGGTCGCGTTCACGGAGCACCACGTTGGCGAAGTTCTCGATCCAGGTCCGAAGGTCGCTCTCGCGCAGAACCTCTGCCATGTTCACATGCCCCATCTCAGCGCGGGTGTGTGGACGGCTGCGTCCCACAGGTCCAGGAGCTCGTCGTCCAGCACGAGAAAGGTCAGCAAGACGCCGAACGAGTCCAACGACGTCACGTAGTTGCCGACCAGTGACCGGGTCGCAACGGCTCCGAGCTCTCGAAGCTGATCGGCGACTAGGCCGTAGAGGCCGAACAGCTCGATGGAGGGCGTCGACCCCAGGCCGCTGACAAGTGTCAGCACGCGCGTCTTGTTGGTGATGTTGAGCTCCGCCACCGGTTTGTGCATCAGCAGAGCGGCAATCTCTGTGGCAGACATGAGGTCCCGACGCTCTTGTCCTCGGTCGCCACCGATCCCTACACCGACCTCGAACTGCCCCTCGGGGAGGTCGAACGTGGGACGCCCGAGCTTCGGGGGAGTGCAGGGGGAGAGCGCGACACCGAATGTGCGCGATGCGGCCACCACACGCCGCGCGACGTTCGCGACGTCCGCGAGCGACCGACCTTGTTCAGCCGCGGCTCCGGCTATCTTCTCGACGAGAACGGTGGCGCCTAACCCGCGCCGATCCATATCCATGCCGGGGCCGAACGACGAGTCGTCGTTGACGAGGACCTTCTCGATGGCGATGCCCTGACGCGTCAGGATCTCTGCGGCCAGGCCGAAGTTCATCACCTCCCCACCGAAGTTCTTGATGACGTAGACGACACCCGCTCCTGAATCGGCAGCCTTGGTCGCCGCCAGGATCTGCGCGGGGACGGGAGAGGTGAACACGTCGCCGGGGCATGCGGCGTCGAGCATGCCGTGGCCCACGTAGCCGACATGCAGCGGTTCACAGCCCGAACCGCCACCCGAGATCAGGCCGACCTTGGGAGCCACGGGGGGTTGAGCGCGTACGACGATCCGGTCCTCGCGCTCAAATCGCACGATGTCCGGATGTGCCAGGCAAAGGCCGTGGAGGTACTCCGTGACGACGTCCTGAGGGGCGTTGATTATCTTCCGCACGAGCGATCGGCCGGCCCTTCTCGACTCGGTTGCGGCTCTCGCGAGATTTCCTGGCGCGAGCCCTTGACACGGTAACTGGGCGTTAACATAGTGGTCCGACCACCCGACGACAAGACGAGTGACCATCCGGCAGGCAGGGAGGCGCAACCGATGCAGAGCACGTCCGCGCCGCCCAGCGGTGTCGCACCGACCGAGGCGCTGCCGCTCCTGCGGATGACCGGGATCTACAAGCGTTTCCAAGGGGTGCAGGCGCTGCAGGATGTGGAGCTCGTCGTCGACAGCGGCGAGATCCACGCACTGGTCGGGGGGAACGGCGCTGGCAAGTCCACCCTGCTGAACATCTTGTCCGGGCTGACCAAGCCCGACGCCGGAATGGTGGAGCTCGAAGGGACGGAGCTGTCCTTGGAGCATCCGCGTCACGCACAGCGGCTCGGGATCACCACGATCCACCAGGAGCTCTCGACGATCCCGGACCTGACGGTGATCGAGAACATCCTGCTGGGCCAGGACTCGGCCCTTTCGCAGGGATCGAGCCTGCTGGTCAACCGGCGGGCGGTCGCCAAGAGCGTCGAGCCCCTCGCTCGCGAGTTCGGCATCAGCCGCAACGAACTGTGGACGCCTGTGCGCGAGTTCGGGGCGCTCAAGAAACGGGCGATCGAGATCGTCAAGGCATTAGCCGTCGAACCGAAGATCCTCATCCTGGATGAGCCGACGTCGGGCCTCGAGGACCACGAGAAGTCGTTGCTCTTCGACCACATGCGCAGCCTTCAGCGTCGTGGCGTCGCGCTGATCTGGGTCACTCACCACCTGGACGAGGTCTCGGGGTTGGCAGACGTCGCCACCGTTCTGCGGGACGGACGCAGCGTCATCCGGACCGACGTCCGGAAGCTGAAACCACGCCAGCTTGCCGGCTACATGTTCGGCACCGAGGCGGCCGAGCTGATCGACACCGTGATGCCCGAGACGGCTGGCCGCGCCAACATGATGGAAGAAGAGCAGCCTCGGCTGAAGGTGGAGCACCTCTCGCGCGCCGGCATCCTGCGCGACATCTCGTTCGAGCTTCGGGCCGGAGAGATCCTCGGTATCGCCGGGCTGGCCGGCGCAGGTCGCACCGAGCTGGTGCGCGCGCTCATGGGCATGGACAAGGTCGATACGGGCCGTGTTGAGGTAGCCGGCAAGCTGACGAGGATCCGACACCCGAGAACCGCATACAAGGCGGGGCTCGCGATGGTCCCTGAGGACCGCAAGCAGCTGGGCATCCTCAGTGAGTTCTCCGTCGCGAAGAGCGTCTCCGTGTCGAAGTTGTCGAGCGTGTCTCGAGGGGGGCTGCTCAATGAGCGGCTGGAGCGTCGGCTGGCCCGCAAGTACATCGAGCGGCTCGGGGTGAAGACGCCGTCGACCCGGGAGAAGATCCGCAACCTCAGCGGCGGGAACCAGCAGAAGGTCATCATCTCGCGCTGTCTGAACACCGACCCGCGCATCCTGATCTTCGACGAGCCGACTCAGGGGATCGACGTCCACGCCAAGGTCGAGGTGCACAAGCTGATTCGTGACCTCGCCGTCGAGGGCACGTCCGTGCTACTCATCGCCTCCGAGTTCACTGAGCTCATCAGCCTCTCTGATCGCGTGATCGTGCTGAATCGCGGGTCGCTCGTCGGAGAGATCGACAACATTCCGCAGCGCGTTCGCGACGAGGGTTTCGACTCCGTGAAGAGCGCCATCATCGACCGGTCATCGCGGGTGGAGCAGTGAGCTCCAGAGCCCGAGTCGCCCGGGTCCTCGGCATCGACGGCGTACCGATCCTGATCGCCTTCGTCGCTGTCGCTGTGTACTTCTCGCTGGCCGTTCCCTCGTTCTTCGATGCCGATGCGCTCCGGTTCTATCTCAACGAGGAAGTCCCGGTCTTCATCATCACTGCGGGGCTCGCCTTCGTGATCATCGCCGGAGGAATCGACCTCTCCGTGGGCGCAGTCCTCGGCTTGAGCGCGGGTACGTCCCTTCTCGCGTCGATGAACGGGTTCAGCACGCCACTCGCCACACTCGTCGGGCTAGGCACCGGCTTCGCCTTCGGCGTCATCAACGGCTTCATCATCGTCAAGCTGCGCCTGAACGACTTCATCGTCACTCTGGGCTCGCTGAACGTGGCGGCGGGGCTCCTGGTGGTCCTCACAGATCACGTTCAGATCGTCGGCACGCAGGACGGGTCTTACCTGGCGATCGCCAACACGAGCGTCCTTGGCGTCACGAGCGCCATGCTCATCGCGGTCGCGACGGTCGCCGTCTTGCAGCTCGTCCTCGTCAAGACGATTCTCGGCCGGAAGGTCATGGCGACCGGTCTCGGGCAGACACCGGCCCTCATCGCTGGCATCGACGTGGGAAGGGTCAAGTACTTCGCCTACATCCTGTCGGGAACCTTGGCAGGCCTGGGCGGGGTCGTGCTGGCATCCCGGCTGAACTCGGTCCAGCCGGGACTGGCCGGCGGGTACGAGCTAGCCGCGATCGCCGCAGCGGTCCTCGGTGGCGTCAGTCTGGCCGGCGGACGGGGTGGCATCTGGCAAGCGGCGCTGGGGGTCCTCCTCCTCGTGACCCTCAAGCAGGGCTTTCGGCTCATGGGAGTCGACCCGCTTGTCTTCTCGATCATCACCGGCCTCTGCATCCTCGCCGGCGTCATCCTTGATCGCGGCGTGCGCCGCCTGGCGCTGTCGTTGGCCGCACCAGCACCTGCCGTGACCGACAACCGTGAGCTCGCTCCCGCGATGGAGGCGAAATGAGCACGGCGAGCAGCCGGGGCTGGCGGACCCGAGCGCTTCAAGACCCGGCCATCGGCATTCTCGTGCTGCTGGCGGTGGCCTCGACTGTGATCGCCTTCATCGAACCGACGTTCGCGACGCGCGGCAACGTCACCAACATCATCAACGCCATGATGACGATCAGCTTCCTGGCCGTCGGCATGACCGTCGTGCTGATCGCCGGAGGGCTGGACCTCTCGGTCGGCTCGGTGATGGGTCTGAGTGCCGGTGTGGCTGCGAACTTCCTCGCCGACGGGATCCCCATGCCGCTGGCTTTCCTGTGTGCGCTCGCTGTCGGCACCGGACTCGGCCTGATCAATGGCCTGCTGATCACCAAGCTGGGGGTCCCAGACTTTATCGCCACCCTGGCGATGCTCAGCCTGGCAGGTGGCGCCCTCCTCTACTGGACCAGGGGTGTGCCGATCCTCGGCTACATGAGCGAGCCGTACTACTACATCGGCGGGCTTCGCCGAGTCGTTGGTCCCATCACCATTCCGATGCTGTTGGTTGTGGTGATCGCAGTCACCGTGGCGATCGTTCTCAACCTCAGCAAGTTCGGCGTCAAGCTCTACGCCGTCGGCAGCTCATCCACCGGTGCGCTGCACGCCGGTGTCCGGGTCGACCGGATCAAGATCGCGGCCTACGCGATCAGCGGGTTCATGGCTGCCGTCGCCGGGATCCATCTCGCTGGACGCACGACCACCGTGCCTCCATCCATCGGCAGCGGCTACGAGATCAGCGCCATAGCTGCGGCTGTCATTGGCGGTGCGTCGCTGCTGGGCGGCAAGGGCCGAGTGGTCGGCGCCCTCATCGGCGCCCTGACCCTGACGCTCACTCGCAACATCATCAACTTGACTGGCGTGGAGTCCAGTTGGCAAGCAGTTGTCATTGGTCTGGTGCTCATCCTCGCCGTCCTTGCAAACCAGACCTGGAGCGACCTGGCGCGGTTCGTCAGGCCGCGACCCGGGTGACCCGCTGGCTCATCCTCCGGCTTCTGCAGATCGTGAAGCCCTGCCCTGCGCAGGGCCGACGACCCGGGAAGTCACCGCACGAACACCGATACGACCCCTCTCCACTGTGTACGACGAAGGGAATCAGCAAATGACCACCAATGACGGACTCTCGCGCCGTTCACTGCTCCGCACCGCGGGGTTGATCGGCGTCGGGGTTGGTGCCTCCTCACTCGTGGCATGCACCGCCGAGTCGGGGGGGACCCCCGCCGCCGGCGCAGCCAGCGGGGCGGTCGGTGCACCTGACGCCGCCGATCTCGACAAGGCCATCAAGGCGGCAGTCAAGGGCAAAGAGATCAAGGTGGGCTTCACCCCGCCTGTCCTCTCGGAGAACTTCACGCAGATCGAGAACGCGGCCTGGCGCAAGATGTACGAGTACGAGCAGCGCTTCGGATGCAGCTGGGTTTGGGAGCGTCAGGCGCCGGTCGGCGACTTCAACGCCGTGCAGGGCACCTTGGGCATCGTGCAGGCGTGGGTGTCCCGCAAGTTCGACGCCATCGCGGTGTGCACGGGAGCAAACTTCGCGACGGTGCAGAGCCTGTACAAGAACGCAGCGTCCAAGGGCGTCAAGATCTACCAGTTCAACCAGCCTGCCGAGCTCTACCCCGAGGACCAGCTCCAGACCGTCACCAACGTCGGGTATGACAACCGCTGGCAGTCCGGCTACCTCGCCGGCAAGTACATCGCCGACAAGCTCGGCGGCCAGGGCAACATCCTGCAGATATGGGGGCCCTCCGGCTCCGACTGGACCCGCGGACGCAGGATCGGCTTCGACAAGGCTCTTACCGAGCACCCCGGCATCAAGGTCGTCGGTGAGGCCGACGGCGGTTACGTGCGGGACAAGGGCTTCACTGCCGCGCAGGACCTGCTCACCAAGAACAACAAGGTGAACGCGATCTACGGCGAGAACGAGGAGATGGCCCTCGGCGCGTCCCAGGCCATTGACACAGCGGGCTTGAAGCACTGGGACGGCAAGGAAGGCATCCTCACCGTCGGCGCCGATGGCCTGGTGTCGGGCTACAAGCAGATCCGCGCCGGCAAGCTGTCCGCAACCGTGGACATCGGTGGTGTGGATCAGGGCCAGAACCTCATCGAGGCGATCTTTGCCACAGCCGTCCTCGGTCAAGCCGTCACGCAGATCATCAACAACCCCACGCAGGTGGTGGACAAGTCCAACGTGGACTGGCACCAGGCGTACACCGAATGGGCGCTGGCCGCACCGAAGAAGTACGGCGCCTAGTAGTCCGCCACGGGGAGAGGCGAGCTGGCTGCCGGCCTCTGCACCCAGGTGCCTTCCCGTGGCTACCACGCTTACCTCAGGATCGGAGCGTCCAACAATGAGTGGCAAGAGCCAGACCGGAATCGTTCCGGTCAGACAGCTCAAGCTCTCTGATGCCGTGGCCGCACAACTGGAAGAACTGATCCGGTCGGGGAATTTCAGCTCCGGTGACCGACTCCCGTCGGAGCGGGAGCTGGCCGAGCAGTTCCAGGTGGGCCGAGGCAGCATGCGGGAGGCCATCCGCAAGCTGGAGGCGCTAGGCATCATCGTCAAGAGCCACGGCATCGGGACGTTCGTGGTGAACGGCAATGGCAATGGCGCCAACAGCATCTCCTTGTTGAGTGCCGGAGACGTGACCGCACTAGAGCTGTTCGAGGTGCGATATTCGGTAGAACCCATGGCAGCAGCCATGAGTGCCGAGCGCCGCACGGCGCAAGACATCAGGAATCTCACGACGATAATCGAGCGGTCCCGAGGCGAAGGCGTGAGCAGCAACGAGTTCGTCGACCTCGACTTCGAGTTCCACAAGCTGATCGTGCACTCCTCGAAGAACCGGCTGCTCAAGCAGATGTACGAGCACCTCGGTCCACACCATGCCATCTACTCGGCCAAGGTCATCTCCATCCCGAATCGTCGTGAGAAGGCCTATGAAGGGCACCTGCGCATTCTTGACGCGATCCGTAACTCCGATCCATCGAAGGCAAAGAAGGAAGCACTCGCGCACCTTCGTTTCGCCGAGAAGGACCTCGTGAGCGAGTTCGACAAGTTCGACCATGCCGACAACTGACTTCCTCAACGCAATCGTCCACTACTTCAACTAGTCGCGCCCCAACTGCTGTCACGGAGCATCCGAATGACCATGAAGAAGAAGCCGGCCCCCGTCGACGTCGTCATCGTCGGCCTCGGAGCCAGCGGCGGAACCGCTGCCAAGGTCCTGAGCGAAGCCGGCCTCAAGGTGGTGGGTCTCGAGCGAGGCCCATACCTGAGGAACAACGAGCACTACTCCGGTGACGAGCTCAAGTTCGTGAACCGCAGCTACATGTGGCCGGACGCGAAGTTGACGCCGCGAACCAGGCGCATCACCGAGGGCGACGTCGCGGAGCCGTACCCGTTCTCCATGACCCCTCAGCTGGTCGGCGGCGGTACGAACCACTGGGCCGGCTGGGTTCCGCGGCCGAGACCCTCGGACTTCCAGCAGCTGTCGTTGCACGGCAACGTGGAAGGCATGAGCCTCGCCGACTGGCCCTTCCAGTACGAAGACCTCGAGCCCTATCTCACGAAGGTCGAGTGGGAGTTCGGCATCTCCGGCATCGCGGGCGCCGACGCGGGCGAGGGGTTCCGCAGCAAGGCGTATCCGAGCCGCCCGTTGCCGCCGACCAGGTGGGGGCGCAAGTTCTACGATGCCGCCAACAAGATGGGCATCAACGCATTTCCCATCCCGCATGCCAGCGTCACGAACGAGCACAAGGGTCGGCGTGCCTCCAACCGAACCAGCTTCTGGAACCAGTACGGCGACCCCAGCGGCGCTCGGTCGAACACGGCGACGACGTTCATTCCGGAGGCTATGGCGACCGGCAACTTCGAGCTCCGCGCCGACTGCTTCGTCCGGGAGGTAAAGGTCGGCAAGGACGGCAAGGCCACCGGCGTCATCTACATCGACGACGAGGGAGCCGAGTGGGAGCAGGACGCACGGCTCGTCGTCCTGGCGATGGGTGCCATCGAGACGGCACGGCTCATGCTGCTCTCGAAGTCGGCTCAGCATCCTGACGGGCTCGCCAACTCGTCGGGCCTCGTTGGAAGGAACGCGACATTCCACGAGTACCTCTTTGCCATCGGCTTCTTCGACCAGGAGATCGATGACCCGCTGTATGGCTGGACGGGGAACTACATCAGCGGTGGCACCATGGACTTCTACGAGACCGATGAGAACCGCGGGCACATCGGTGGCTGTATCGTCTCCGCCTCACAGATCTGCCACCCCATCAACTACGTGTTCCCGGGTCGTCCGCAGTGGGGCCAGGCTTTGAAGGACGCGGA
>JAVEDJ010000245.1 GCA_030841025.1 Actinomycetota bacterium | reverse complement strand
GCTTGGCTTTGTCGCCGCTCGCACCCTTGAAGCCGCCATGCTCTTCACGGGTGTCGCGAGCCTCCTTTCGCTCGTGACCTTGCACCAGGACCTGGGCACAGCGACCGGAGCTGATGCGGCCTCGCTGATCACCGTCGGCGCGTCGCACGTCGCGACCTACCACTGGGCGTTCACGCTCGGAGGGAGCCTCATGCCGGGCATCAACGCCATCCTGCTGGGCACCTTGATGTACCGGTCCGGCCTCGTGCCACGTGTCCTTCCCGTGATCGGACTGATCGGGGTCCCACTGCACATCACCGCCGTAGTCCTGACGATGTTCGGCGTCATCGACCGGGTCGGCTCCGTGGCACTGATCGCCGCACTCCCCATCTTCGTGTGGGAGCTGTCGCTGGGCATCTACCTGGTCGTCAAAGGCTTCAGGCCCTGCCCCATCACCGATGCAATGCGCGCTGCCGGCACCCCGCGCGGCTACCGCGACGTCGTGGCCTAACCGTCGAGGACGCGGCCGAGCCCACCAAGGGCCCGGCCGCCTCGCGGTACTGAAGCCAAACGCCTGCCTCGACGTACGTGCCGATGTCCTTCGCCCGGTCGATGTCGACCAGACCGAGGTCATCGGGCACGACATAAGCGCCCGTCTCGGGGAACACCATGTCGGTCCAGGACTCTCCACTCGGCGACAGCCCCGGTCATGACCAGGGAGCTCGCGACGTGCGTCTTACCGCCGCCTGTCACTGTGAGGGATTCATTGCCGTCCGCGCACGGAACCACCGCTGGTCTTCGGCGCCGTGTTCTGGCCTCTCTGCTGATCGCCGACGACCCTCAACATCAGCAGCATGGACTTGCTCCCAGAACACCTTTCGGACTGGCGGTCCTCGCCCGTCATTTGGAGGGCCGTCGATCAACCATCAGAACAGAGCCCGAATCTGGTCGGCGAGCCAGCGCTCGAAGTGGCGGCGGGACCAGTGGCGGCGAATGACCAGTCGATCGTAGTTGTCTGGGGCCATCAGCAGCCAGAGCCGATCAAGTGCCCGATGCCTGGGCCCAGCCGGGGCGCCCAGACGCTGGAGCAGGTGGCCAGCGCCGATCCGACGCTCACGCTCTCCGGTCTCCCACAACCCGGCGACCACGGGGTCGGTCCCCGACGCGCCACGGATTACCTCGTGGACCTGGTGATAGCGGGCCACCACGTCGACGATGTGCGCTGCGGTGAGGTCAATCGCGTGGTCGCGATCGCCGGCAGCAGCGATGGCCGCAACGTCTTCACGGTCGGTGACCGATCGAGGATCGTCATCTCCCGACATCGCGACATTCCGGACGGCCTTCAACACCTCAGCCTTGTTGCCGACTGCGGAGAAGACGGTCGGCTTGCTGACGCCGGCACGCTGTGCGATCTGGTCAACGGTGGTCGCCCCGTAGCCCTGGGCAATGAACAGCTCACGAGCGGCGGTGAGTATGGCGGCGCGGCTCGTGGCGGCCTGCGCCGCCCGGAGAGGGGAGTCGTAGCGACGCTTATTGACATAGGACACGTACCGAAGATTACACTCTCGACTTATTCGTTAGATTGTCAGTAGATCAATATCGGATGGAGTCTCTGATGAGCCTGGCCTACATCGCACAGGCTGCCGACCACCAGCAGCTGGAGTGGATAGGCGGCCACACCCTGGAGATTCTTCTCGACGGCAAGTCCACCGGCGGTCAGGTGACGGTAGTTCGCAGCCACCTGGCCGAGGGGTCTGACTCGCCACTGCACCTGCACCGCAATGAGGACGAGATGTTCGTATTGCTCAGGGGCGAAGGGCTCTTCTGGGTCGGTGACGAGCGTCATGAGGTCGGCGAGGGCGGCTCGGTCTTCCTACCCCGCAACATCCCACACGCGTACCGCTTCACATCACCCGAGGTGGACCTGCTCACCATCTGCACGCCGAGCGGCATGGAGGACTTTTTCCGCGCCGCCGGCCGCGACCTGCGCGGTCCGCGCCCCGAAGGGTGGGAGATCACCATCCCGGCGCTCGTCGAGGCTGCGAAGCGTGGCGGGCAGGAGATCCTCGGCCCACCCCCCGCTATGGATGCGTGAGAGTCCCGCGGGACGGTCGAGCACCTGTGTCACACCACCGCGATTGACGCGAGCGAACCGACGGCAGGTCCGCATCAGTCAGCTCACGAAGCATGAGACATCCCCTCACCCGGAGGTCGCGGCGCGCCGAGCCGTCTGTTACTCCCGGCGCAATCCAAACGGCCGCGGACCGAGAGTTGTCGTTCTGCAGCGACGGGGCGTGAGATCTGCCGGCACCCCTCGGCTCGCGTCCTCTGGTGTCACATAGACGTGCATGAGCTTGACCACCAGCCAGGTCCGGGACCTGCCCGTCGTCGTCGACCTACCGACAGCAGCCGCCGTTCTGGGGATCGGCCGGACCCTTGCCTATGAGCTCGTCCGCACCGGGCGGTTCCCGACGCCCGTGCTCCGAGTAGGCACGCAGATCAAGATCCCGACAGCCCACCTCCTCGAGCTGCTGGGGCTCTCCCTGGAACAGGCCCAGCGGCCGAGGGAAGACGCCGGCGCAGGCGCCTGATCGGCAGCCCGTCTCGCTACCGGCTGGATCTCACCTGTGCTTCCTCGGCGGGCACGCCAAACACCACACCCTCGATGCGGGCCGACGCATCCTTCTGCAGGCGCTCGACGCGATGCGTGTAGAGGTCCATCGTCGTGGACCAGGAGGCATGTCCGAGCATCTGCTGCACCACCTTGGGGTGCACCCCGGCCGCGAGCGCGTCGCGCACGAGTGTCGCGCGTCGTGCAGCCGGATCACCGGTACACCTGCTTGCCGGGCCAGGCGTTGGAACAAATCGGTGATCCGGGACGGGTGGTAGCCGATGCCGTCCTCCCGGACGAAGATCAGCCCGGTGTCGGTCCACGCCCGGCCCCACTCACGGCGTTCGGCCGCGGTCTGGCGCCGGTGCGCCTGCAGGGCGGCCAGCGCCTGCGGGCCCAGGTCGATAGTCCGGCGGCTGGTTCCCTTGGGCGTGGTGGTCACCACGTTCCAGTCGGCGTCGGTGGTGCGCTGCTCCACGATCCCGAGGGTGCCCTGCGCGGGATCCAGCTCGCTCCACCGGAGGCCGGCCAGCTCGCCACGGCGCAGCCCGCAGACGAGCGCGAGCAGCCAGCAGGCGTAGAGCCGGTCCTCGGCCGCGGCCCGGAGGAAGCTCGACGCCTGCTCGGCCGTCCAGGTCCGCATCACCGGTTGCTGACGCTTGGGCCTTGGCGTGCCGGGTCGGGTTGGTAGCCAGGATCCGCGACTCGACGGCATCCTCGAGCGCCTTGCTCACGACGCGGTGCACGAGCCGGACCGTGGTGGGCGACAGCGGCCTGCCGTTCATCCCGCCGGCGGTGCAGCTCGCCGTAGAGGGCCGTCAACAGCTGCGCCGTCAGGGCCTGCATCTGCTGGTTGCCGATCCGCGGCCGGACGTACAGGTTGATGACGCTGCGGTAGTTGGTCCAACCCGCGACGGCGAGCGTGGGCCGGATGCCGATCAGCCACGCGTCGAGGTAG
>JAVEDJ010000143.1 GCA_030841025.1 Actinomycetota bacterium | reverse complement strand
CCCACGACACTTGCGAGGCCGAGCAGCTTCCACCACCTCATCTGCCTAGGCTACGACCCGTGCGATCCTCGGCGTCCGCCTCCCTTGCGCTGGACGAGGCGATCGACGTGACGCGGACCGGCGACGTGTGGCTCTTCCGTGGCCGGTCGGTGGCCGACAGGGCTATCCAGGTCTCCACCAACAGCCCGGTCAACCACGTGGGCATGTCCGTGGTGCTCGACGACATGCCGCCGCTGATGTGGCACGCGGAGCTCGGCCGGTCGCTGCCGGACCTGTGGAGCGGCGCGCACCAGCGAGGGGTGCAGCTGCACGACCTGCGGGCGGCCGTGCAGGTGTGGGGTCAGCGCTACGGGCAGCGAGCCTGGCTGCGCCAGCTGCAGCCGCCCGTGACGCCCGCCATGGAGGACGCCCTGCTGCGGACCGTCGCCCGACTCGACGGCACGCCGTTTCCCTCGACGGCCCGGCTGGCCGCCGGCTGGCTGCGTGGGCGGCTGCCGGTCCGCAGGCCGGGCCCGCCGGAGGCCGACCTCGAGTCCGCTTTCTGCGCCGAGGTCGTCGCCACGACCTACGAGTCGATGGGTCTGCTGGCGCCTGGCCGGCGAGCGAGCTGGTATGACCCGGGCCGCTTCTGGAGCGGGGACGAGCTCGGCCTGGCCCAGGGGTTCGCCCTCGGGGGCGAGATCGCCGTGGACCTTGCCGTGGACCCGGCGGTCGACCCGGCACAGTCTCCACCGCAGGACTGACCCGGCGCATCCCGACGGGCCGAAGCCACGCCCGTCCCTTTCGGAACACGAATCCGGACGTGCCTCCGGGGAGGCTGACGGGCGGCTTCGGCGACGTGGCTCCGACTGCACCAGCCTGCGCCGTGCCCGGAACGGCGACATCCCCGGAACCCGCGGTTTTCCGGCCGGGGACGGCGCCATACTGTTGCATCCGCAAATTCATGGTGCCAAAGTCTCGTCGCGGGGGTCGGGCCGGAGTAGTTTCGGGTCATGGCGGCAACCCCTGACACCGTGCACTGGCGCGGCGTGCACCACCTGGCTCTCGTGACCCCCGACATGGACGCCACCGTGCGCTTCTGGCACGGCGTTCTGGATGCCCGACTGGTGACGACGCTCGCCACCCCGTCGTTCCGGCATTACTTCTTCGAGGTCGCACCGGGCAACACGGTGGCCTTCTTCGAGTACTCCGGGCAGCACCTCGCGACCTACTCGAAACCGGCGGGGGTGCCGTTCGACCAGGCGTCCCAGTTCGACCACCTGTCGATGAACTTGGCGGACGAGGACGCGCTGCTGCGCCTGCACGCCCGGCTCAAGAGCCACGGCTGCGAGGTCACCGACGTCATCGATCACGGCTTCCTGCGGTCCATCTACTTCTGTGACAACAACGGCATCGCCCTCGAGGCGTCGTGGTGGACGCTCGACCCGACCGGCCGGCCCGTCGACTACACCGACGAACGACTGTTCGCGGACCCCGACCCCGTCCCGGCTGCGCGCGAGCTGCGCGAGCAGGGAGTGCTGGACCACACGGTGGAGACCCACCTCGTCGACGCCGTCATCCAGGACATCTACAACACGACCGGCCAGCTGCCGTCGTGACCCTCGTCGCCGGCTGCTGAGGCCGGGCCCACGGGTGCCGGAGACGATTCCCGGGCTCCTCGCTGCCGCGGCGGAGCGCGATCCCGATGGCTCTTGGCTGCGCACGGACGACGTCTGCCTGTCCTTCGCTGAGGCCGCCGGGCGCGTGGCGGGTGTCGCCGACCGGCTGCGGGCGCACGGCGTACGGCAGGGTGACCGCGTCGTCGTGACCGCCCGCAACACGCCGCCGTACCTGTTCACCTGGCTGGCGCTGGCGTCGATCGGTGCGGTCACCGTGCCGACGAACCCGCGCGGTGTCGCCGCCGAGGTACGCGGGCTGGTGCAGCAGACCCGGCCGCGTCTCATCGTCAGCGACCCGGGCTTGAGCGCGCTCGTGGCCGGGCCCGGCGCGACGGAGCTGGCGGCGCTCGCCGAGCTGGGGGTCGTCGAGGTCGCGCAGGTGGCACCCGCCGATGCGCCCGTGTCGTCGTACGACGCGCTGCTGCGCTCGCCCGCACGCCCGGACGACGTCGCCGTGTTGATCCCCACATCGGGCACGACCGGCAGGTCCAAGCTGGTGATGCAGACCCACCGCGCCTACGCCTGGGCGGGCGAGGGCTTTCCGGACTGGATGGAGCTCGAGCGCCACGACCGGCTGATGACCAGCCTGCCGTTGTTCCACATCAACGCGCAGGCCTACTCGGTGATGGGATCCCTGGTGTCCGGGGCCGGGCTCGTGCTGCTGCCGCGGTTCTCGGCCAGCGACTTCCTCGAGGCGGCTCGGCGGCACGGCGCCACCGAGTTCAACGCCATCGGGGCAATGCTGGAGATCCTGATGCGCCAACCGCAACGCCCCGACGACGCGGACACGCCACTGCGCCTGTGCTACACCGGGCCGTCGCCGAGCCGGGAGCGGCAGGAGGAGATGGAACGCCGGTTCGGGCTGCGCATCGTGTGTGGCTACGCGATGTCCGAGACGCCGTACGGTCTGATCTGGCCACGAGGGACACGACCGTTCGGCACGCTGGGGGAGCCGCGGCAGCATCCGCGGCTGGGCCAGGTGAACGAGGCCGCGGTCGTCGGCGACGCCGGGCAGGCGCTCGGTCCGGGGGAGACCGGCCAGCTGCTGCTGCGCAACCCGGTCGTGACGCCCGGTTACTGGGACATGCCCGACGAGACCGCCGCGACGATCGTCGACGGCTGGCTGCACACCGGTGACCTGGTCACCCGCAACGACGACGGCACCTTCACGTTCGTGGCGCGACTCAAGGAGGTGCTGCGTCGCCGCGGGGAGAACCTCGCGCCGCAGGAGGTGGAAGGAGCGATCGCGACCCACGAGTCGGTCCTGGAGTGCGCTGTCGTCGGGGTGCCCTCCGACCTGTCGGAGGAGGAGATCAAGGCGTTCGTCGTGCTTGCCCCGGGGGCCCGCGTGGACTTTGCGGCGCTGCACACCTGGACGTCGCAGCAGCTGGCCGCGTTCAAGGTGCCACGGTTCTGGCAGGCCGTCGACGAGCTGCCGCGCACCTCGACGGCGCGGATCGCCAAGCACCGGCTGCCTGTGGGACATCCGGCCGACGAGTACGACGCCGAGGCGGGCGGGGCTGCCGCCAGCTAGATCCGCCCCCGTCCGGCTAGATCCGGAAGAAGGCGTTGAGGTAGCGGTCGGCGGTCTCCTGGTCGCCGCGCACGGTCCCGGTGTTGGCGCGGCCGAACGTCGTGAGCACGAGGCTCGCCGGGTCGAACTCGAGGACGGCGGGAAGGTTGTCGACGTCCCCCGGCTCGTAGCTCAGGCCGTTCTCGTCGATCGTGACCCGATAGTCGGCCGCGTTGCGGCCGCTCACCCGGATGCCGACCTGCAACGGCGAGGTATCGCGCTCCGGTCGGACCGTGCCCTGCCACAGCGCGAACATGAACGGCACCAGCAGGTCGGCCGCGTCGGCAGACAGGGCGTGCGCGCGCCCGGTCCCCTCGCGGATGTCCCAGGAGTGCACCCCGTAGTCCATCAGCTGTCCGGCTGCGTAGAAGAAGGCCGGCACCGGCCCCATGTAGGGGTGGGTGACCATGAGCCCGGTCCAGTCCTGCGGGCTGAGCGACTCGAGCAGTCCCGTCATCTTCTGCTGGTCGGTGCGCAGTCGGTCCAGCAGCTCGTCCTGGGGGAGGTCCCGGAACGCGATGGCCTGGCTGTTGGCCCGCTCGGCCATGGCGGGCAGGCCGTAGACCTGTCCCTGCTCGCCGGTGCCGCGGGCCGCATCGAACGCCGCGAAGTAGCCCTCGGTCGTGTCGACGATGTGGCCGACGGCGTCGCGCGTCGTCCAGTTCTCGCAGGCCGTCGGCGCCTCCCAGGCCTCGCGCGGCTCGGCCAGGCGGAAGAAACGCTGGGCCTCGTCGTTGACCACGCGCAGGATCGTGTCCTTGCCTTCGTAGGTCATTGCGTTCCACTCACTCATCGACGCCTCCGCCTGAAAGAAGTTGTGCGTACAAGTGCACGACAGTCCTGTCCGGTGGCGTTGTCAATGGCCTGGCGGCGAAGATTCGCCTGATGGGGACAGGAGGAGCGCCACCGGCGCCGCGCGGCGAGGGGGCGGCTCTGGCGCGGTGAGCGCGAACGCGCAACGATCAGGCATGGTCCAGGACACCGCCGCCTACAACTTCGCAGGCAGCGCGCCCGACCAGCCATCGGGCCGCAGCCCGTTCCCGCCTATCGCCGACTACGCGTTCCTGTCCGACTGCGAGACCAACTGCCTGGTCGCGCCTAGCGGTGCCGTCGAGTGGATGTGTCTTCCTCGACCGGACTCACCCAGCGTCTTCAGCGCCCTGCTCGACCGCGGAGCCGGTGCGTTCCGCCTCGGCCCCTACGACGAGATGGTCCCGGCGGCGCGGCGCTACCTGCCGGGAAGCTTGGTCGTCGAGACGACCTGGCAGACGCGCACCGGCTGGTTGCTCGTCCGCGACGCACTGTGCATGGGCCCGTGGCACAACGTCGAGGAGCGGTCGCGGACACACCGCCGGTCGCCGACGGACTTCGACGCCGAGCACTGCCTGCTACGGACGGTTCGGTGCGTCAGTGGCTCGGTCGACCTCTCCATGACCTGCGAGCCGGCGCTCGACTACGGCCGGCGCGAGCCGTCGTGGACCTACCAGGGTGACGGATACGGCGAGGTCGTGGCGACGGCTGAGGGTTGCGATGTGGCGTTGCGCATCACGACGGACTTGCGGCCTGGCATCGAGGGCGCCGGGCTGCATGCGCGGACCCGCATGACCGAGGGAGACAGTCACTTCGTGGCCCTGTCGTGGTCACCACTGCCGCCGCCACGGTCCCTCGAGGAGGCCACGGAACGGCTACGCCGGACCCAGGAGTACTGGCGCCAGTGGATCACTCTCGGCGAGTTCCCGGACCATCCATGGCGCAGCTACCTGCAGCGCAGTGCACTCACGCTCAAGGGCCTGACCTACGCGCCGAGTGGCGCCCTGCTCGCGGCGGCCACGACGTCGCTGCCGGAGACACCGCAGGGCGAGCGGAACTGGGACTACCGGTACGCCTGGGTCCGCGACTCCACGTTCGCGCTGTGGGGTCTCTACACCCTCGGCTTCGACCGTGAGGCGAACGACTTCTTCTACTTCATCGCGGACGCCTGCCGTGACGGCAACGAGCTCCAGGTCATGTACGGCGTCGGTGGCGAGCATGAGCTGGACGAGGTGTCACTGCCACACCTGTCCGGCTATGAAGGTGCCTACCCGGTGCGCATCGGCAACGGGGCGTACCGCCAGAAGCAACATGACGTGTGGGGTGCGGTGCTCGACTCGGTCTACCTGCATGCGCGCTCGCGCGAACAGCTTCCTGAGTCGCTGTGGCCGGTGCTGAAACGCCAGGTCGAGTGCGCGGCCGAGCACTGGGAGGAGCCGGACCGCGGCATCTGGGAGGTGCGCGGTGAGCCCCAGCATTTCGTGTCCAGCAAGCTGATGTGCTGGGTGGCGCTCGACCGCGGCGCCCGGCTGGCCCGGATGCACGACGAACCGGAGTACGCCGAGAAGTGGCAGACGCTGGCCGACCAGATCCACCGGGACATCTGCACCAACGGGGTGGACGACCGCGGTGTCTTCGTGCAGCGCTACGGAGACACCGCGCTGGACGCGTCCTTGCTGCTGATGCCGTTGATGCGGTTCCTGCCACCGGACGACCCGCGGGTGCGCTCGACAGTGATGGCGATCGCGGATGAGCTGACCGTCGACGGCCTCGTGCTGCGCTACCGGGTGGAGGAGACCGACGACGGGCTCAGCGGTGAGGAGGGCAGCTTCACGATCTGCTCGTTCTGGCTCGTCTCGGCCTTGGTGGAGATCGGCGAGCTGGACGCCGCACGGAAGCTGTGCGAGCGGCTGCTGGCCTATGCCAGCCCCCTCGAGCTGTATGCCGAGGAGATCGATCCGCACAGCGGCCGGCATCTCGGGAACTTCCCCCAGGCGTTCACCCACCTGGCACTGATCAACGCGGTTGTCCACGTCATCCGCGCCGAGCAGATGGTGGCACCAGGTCAGCTCAGCCCGGGACAGCTCAGCCCGCCCGACGACTCCTGACGCCGGGCGTCCGCTCGGTGCTCCGCCGACG
>JAVEDJ010000023.1 GCA_030841025.1 Actinomycetota bacterium | reverse complement strand
CGACGGAGCTCGACCAGCCCTAGCTCAGGTGGAGCGCCGTCCGGCACCAGGGCCCCCCGCCGCGCCCATCCCGCGTCCCGATCACCGAGACGCGGGATGCCGCGATGAGCCGCGCCTGGGTGCGTGGGCGCTCCTGCTCGGTCGAATCCGGACCTAATTCGGGCCTTGGCGCTCAACCCCCGTGCTGAGGTGCCGATGCCCGAAGGGTGCGCATACCGAACAGGAGGCTGACCGGTGCGGTCTAAGACGGATCGGTCGCCGTTGGGCCACAACGTGGCCTGGGCCTATCTCGCCCTGGGTGGGGTCATGACCCTTGCCCTGGTCGCCCTGCGGGACAGTGACTACGCGGCCCTGCCGACGGCCGTCGTGGGCATCGGTGCCGCGGTCTGCGCCATCGTGGGCCGCCTACGGAACCGGCCCCAGGTCACGCTCCCCTGGACGCTGTTCGGGCTCGCCGCCGTCGCGTTCCTGATCGGGGCGGTGCTGCGCCAGGTGTTGGCGGACCAGCCGCTGGCGCCGCTCGCCGACGTGGCCACGATGTCGGGCTACGGGTCCATGTTGATGGCCTACGTCGCCCTGCTGCGACGCCGACAGACCTCCACCCGGTCCCTGCACGAGATCATCGACGGCGTCATCCTGGTGATCTCGGTCGCCGCGTTCGCGGTGGTGACCTTTACGATCCCGACCGCCGCCGCACTGGGCCTGTCGCTCTTCTCCTTCGTCCAGGGCGCGTACCCCGTCGTCGACGTCCTCCTGCTGTTCGTCGCCGTCCTGCTCTCCTGGACCTCGGCCCAGCGGGTCCCGTCGTTCTGGTTGCTCGGTGGCACGAGCACCTTCATGTTCATCGGCGATGTCGGCTACGCCTACATCGGTACCCAGGGCCGGTTGGTGGGCTCCCCGCTGCTGGACCTGCCCTTCGTCGTCGCCTTCACGCTCTTCGGTGCGGCCGCGCTGCACCCGTCGATGACCGAGCTGTCCGCGCTCCAGGCGCGACCGGTCCAGGCCTGGTCGAAGGCGCGGCTGGCGATCCTCGCCCCCGCGCTCGTGCTGCCGGCGATCATCGTGATCATGGACATCGGCCCGGCCTCGAGCTGGCTCGGGGCCGGGGCGGGCCTCGGCGTCACCCTGCTGCTGCTGGTGCGGGCCATCGGAGCCGTGCAGGACCACGCCCGGTCCCAGCAGGGATTGCGGCACCAGGCCATGCACGACTCACTGACCCAGCTGGCCAACCGGGCCAGCCTGGTCGAGCAGGTCAACAACCTGATCCGGCGGGCCGGCCAGCAGGGCGACAGGGTGGACCTGCTCTTCCTCGATCTGGACAACTTCAAGCTGGTCAACGACACCTGGGGTCACCAGGTCGGCGACCGGGTCCTGTGCGGCGCGGCGGCACGATTGCTCGCGATCACGCTGCCCAGCGATGTGGTCGCCCGGATCGGCGGCGACGAGTTCGTCGTGGCGAGGTACGTCGCGCAGCCGAACTCCGGGTCCGGGGAGCTGCTGGCGGCACAGATCATCGAGGCGTTCCAGAAGCCGGTGGCCGAGGCCGAGACCGACCTGGTCACCACCGTGTCGGTGGGGCTGGTCCGGTCCGCTCGGGTGGCGACGGCCGAGGGACTGCTGCGCGACGCGGACACCGCGATGTACCGCGCGAAGGCCGCTGGCCGGGGACGCTGCATGGTGTTCGACTCGTCGATGCACGACTCGGTGCGCCACCGGGTGGAGACCGAGCTGGCCCTGCGCTACGCGCTCGAGCGGCAGGAGCTGGTGCTCCACTACCAGCCGATCGTGTCCCTCCAGAACGGGCAGGTGGTCGGGGCGGAGGCGCTGCTGCGCTGGGCACACCCCCGCCTGGGCATGGTGTCGCCGCTGGACTTCATCCCGATCGCGGAAGAGACCGGGCTGATCGTGGAGATCGGCGAGTGGGTCATCTCCGAAGCGTTGCGCCAGCTCGCCAGGTGGCGGACGGTCGGAGGCGCCGCTGAGCGTGATCTCTGGATCTCCGTGAACGTGTCGCCACGTCAGATCCGTGACGCAACTCTCGTCGAGCACGTGCAGGCCGAGCTCGCTCGACACAAGGTCCCGGCGGACAAGCTTGTCCTCGAGATCACTGAGTCGGCGATGATGAGCGACGAAGCCACGTCGGCCGTCTTGCTGCAGCGGCTTCGTTCGCTGGGCGTGACCCTCGCGGTCGACGACTTCGGCACGGGCTACTCGTCGCTCGGTCACCTGCGCCGCTTCCCGGTATCCAAGGTCAAGATCGATCGGGCGTTCGTCTCCGGCATCGAGGAGGATGCCGACGACGCCGAGATCGTGCGGGCCGTGGTCGCCATGTCGCTCGCGATGCGCCTCGACGTCGTCGCCGAGGGCATCGAGACCGAGGGGCAGCGCGGGATGCTCCAGCAGATGGGCGTCCAGCTCGGCCAGGGCTGGCTCTTCGGACGGCCCGAGCCGGCCGAGGACTGCACCTTCGTGACGCGTCAGCCGGCTCGCTTGAACTCGTACCCGACGTAGGTCTGAGCGTCCAACTCGGTCATCTCCACGTCCGCCCAGGTCGAGAGCAGCCAGCGGATCGCCCGCGGCAGGTGCAGCCGGTCCTTGTTGTGGTTGCACACGTCCACGACGCCCACGCCGCCGACCCGCGCGATGTCCTCGCCGAGCGACTGGATGAGCTCCCCGAACAGTCCCGTACCGTGTGAGTGCGGGTGCACACCGACGAAGCCGATGTAGTAGATCTCGCTCGCGAGATACCGCTCCGGCCACCGGCGGGCGAAGTAGTCCGGCGAGATGAGCGGCATCGAGCGCAGGTGCGTCGTGATGGTGGCCAGGCCCTGCAGGGACCGGTCCTCCTTGTCGAAGATGAGGTGCTTCTCGACCAGCGGATCGGCCATGACGGCGTCGAACTCCTCGGCATACATCACGTGCCGCTGGAGCGCGAGATAGCGCAGCTCGTCGAAGGACAGGCTGTAGAGCTTCCAGGCCTCCTCCAGCAGGTCGCCCTCGACGACGGAACGCTTCTCGATGGTCATAAGGGCCTCCCAGGCACCGGATGTGATGCGGACGCTACGCAGGGATGGGGGGAGATGTCGCAGTTGTGCCAATGATGGTCATGACGAAGATCATCTAACCACCCGTTTGGGCTATCAAGCAGGCCGCGGCCATGGCCCGTGCGGCAGGGGCGCTCGCAACGCCGGTCGCGACCGCCGTCGCCGAACTCGGTCGCTTTCGCAGGCATGACCCGTCGGTGGCTGGCAACACTGAGGCCGACACGCCGGCCACCTCGCGTCGTACCAACGGCGCAAAGAGCGGGAGGAATCCACCCTCATGTCCACCGACGCCATTGTCTTGCTCAAGGACGACCACAAGCAGATCAAGCGCCTGTTCCGGGAGTTCGAGCGGGCCGGGGAGGACGCCGCGACGACCAAGGGCAACACCGTGAAGAAGATCCTCGAGGCGCTGACGGTGCACACCTATCTCGAGAACGAGATCGTGTACCCCGAGGTGCGCAAGTTGCTGCCAGATGTCGAGGACGACGTGCTCGAGTCCTACGAGGAGCACCACGTGGCCGACGTCCTGTGTTTCGAGCTGTCGACGATGAGCCCCGAGGACGAGCGCTTCGATGCCAAGACGACGGTCCTCATCGAGCTCGTCGAGCACCACATCGAGGAGGAGGAAGACGAGTGGTTCCCCAAGGTGCGTGAGGGGATCGGTCGCAAGGAGCTGCGCGAGATGGGCCAGCGGATGCTGGAGGCGCGCAAGTCCGCACCGACCTCGCCGACCGAGCCGAAGGCGATGAAGAAGGCCATCGACGCGGTCGTGGCCTGACCAAGCCGCCGGACGACGGCGACTCATGAGCAGTCACACCTGAACAGTCACACCCGAGCACGCCACGAGCAGCCAAGCACGGCACCATGGAGGTCTCATGACCTCCTCCCGCCGTGCGTGGCTCGTGTGGTCGGTCGGTGTGACGGCTTACGTCGTCGCCGTGCTGCAGCGCACGTCGCTCGGCGTGGCCGGCCTAGAGGCGACCCGGCGCTTCGATGCCTCCGCCAGCGTCCTCGCCAGCTTCGCTGTGCTTCAGCTGCTGGTCTATGCCGGCCTGCAGGTGCCTGTGGGGTTGCTGCTCGACCGGTGGGGCCCGCGGCGGCTGATCGTCTCCGGCACCCTGCTGATGTCCGTGGGTCAGCTCGTGCTGGCCC
>JAVEDJ010000356.1 GCA_030841025.1 Actinomycetota bacterium | reverse complement strand
GTCGTTCTCGTGCCGCGCGACCAGCACGTGGTCCTTGGTGGAGACCAGGTCCGGCTCGATCACGTCGGCACCCATCCGGATAGCGAGCTCGTAGCTGGCCAGGGTGTGCTCGGGCCGATAGCCCGAGGCGCCGCGGTGGCCGAACAGCAGCGGCCCGGAGACACCCTGTCGGTGGTCGCCATGCCCGTCCCCACCGTCACGCGGTTGGCCGGCGTAGGCGGTCGTCGCGGCTAACACGAGCGCCAGCGCGAGCAGCAGCGCTGTCGCGGCGAGCCGTCGCGGCATCGTGAGCGTCATTGGATGGTCCCTTCACGTCGTCGGATGCCGACACCTCACCAGTGCCCAGCAACGAAGCCGGCGCCGGAGTGGGACAGGCCGATGAACAGGAGATGCACCATTCATAGCTGACGGCCCTGCCGTGCCGATAGGCCTCGAACCCGGGTCGCTACCCGACCGGCACGGTGGGCGGTGCCGATCTGCGGACGGCACTCGGCCGGGCGGTGAGCACCTGCTGGTAGACGGCGAAGTAGTCGGTCGCCATCTGCGCCGGCTCGAAGGCTGCGGCGTACCGGTGCCCCGCCGCCGTGTCGATGTCGGCGTCACCGTCGAGCACGGACTGGATGCCGGCGGCGAGTGCCGCGGGGTTCGGTGGCACGAGCAGCCCGCGCCGTTCGCCGAGGGTCACCGGCAGCCCGTCCACCGCCGTGGCCACCACAGGAACGCCGAGCGCGAGCGCGGTGACGGCGCTCTGCGACCACGCTTCCTCGCGGCTGGGCACCACGTGCACCGCCGCGCCGGCGACGTACCGCGCAGGCTCGTGACTCCAGCCGGTCAGCCGGACGATGCGTCGCAAGCCGAGCTGGTCAACCATTCGACCTACCTCGCGGCGCATGGGGCCGTCCCCGACGAGGTAGGTGGTCGGCGGTGCATGCATCGCGGCGAGCGCGTGCAGCAACAGGTCGGGACCCTTGTCCTCGCGGAGCCGGCCGGTGAAGGTCAGCCGTGGGCTGACCAGTCCCGGCCTCGGCGTCGTGTGCACCGAGATGGCCGACCGACCCGGCAACACCGTCGCGGGGTCGAGGCCGAGGTCCCGCACGACAGCGTGCCGGTAGGGACCGTGCACGAAGAAGCGGTCGATGTGCGCACTCGCGGCCGCGGCGGTACGCCGGTGGTCGCCGAGCGGCCAGGTGAGCGCGTTGTGCTCACTCGCGATAACCGGTACGACGCCGCGCGCGCTCTGGGCGGCGGCCCACCAGGCTCCGAACATGTGCGCGTGCGCGAGGTCCGCCGACTCCAGCCGTTCGCCGAGCCATCCGGCGAAGACGGGGTCGGGGGTCCACTGACGCACGGAATGGCCGATCTCGTCGTGCATCTGCAGCACGTCGGGTTCGAAGCCGAAGTGCCGCGCGAGGGTGACGCCTTGCGGGGTGGCGTCACCGGCGAGCAGCCGGGTCTCGACCCCCAGCGCCGCCTGGGCGCGAGCGAGCCGCAGCAAGGAGAGCTGGGCGCCGCCGGGCTCGAGGACGCTGATGACTCTGCAGATGCGCACGCCCCCGAGGATGGGCAGCACGGGCGACGTCGCGGTGAACGGCACGCGGTCCGCCCGGCGGCCATCAGGCGAACGGGAGAGTGGGGCGGACCGCAAAGGAAGTCTTGCAAAACTTCCTTTGTAGTCTTAGGTTGGGCCGCATGCCCAGCCCAGCGGCCCGTCGGCCACCGCAGAGCTCCATCGACGTCCGTGACCCGCGCGCGCTGCGCGCCCTCGCCCACCCGCTGCGCGGTCGGCTGCTCGGTCTGCTCCGGCTGGACGGCCCGTCCACGGCCACCCTGCTCGGCCAACGGCTCGGTGAGAGCAGCGGGGCCACGAGCTACCACCTGCGCCAGCTCGCCGGGTATGGGTTCGTCGAAGACGTGCCCGGTCAGGGAAGCGGCCGGGAACGGTGGTGGCGAGCCCTGCACCGCTCCACCCACTGGGAGACGGCCGACTTCCTGGACGACCCAGCTGCCCGCGAGGTCGTCGACGAGCTGCTGTACCGCCAGGTGGAGCAGCGTCGACGCACCCTCGGCGCCTATGTGGAGCAGCACCGCGACCTCGGCGAGGAGTGGGAGGCTGCCGCCTCGCTGAACGACTACGCGCTGCGGTTGCCGGCTGCATCCGCCCGGGCCTTGGCGACCGAGCTCAACGCGGTCCTCGCCCGGTGGCGGGACGAGGGCGCCGACGCAGATACAGCCGAGGCCGCCACACCCGGCGCCGCCACACCGGACAGCGAGCTGGTCCTGGTGCACATCGACGTCCTGCCGATGACGGAGTACCCGTTATGAACCTCACGGTGCGGTCCGCCGGGTGGCGGTATGTCGCTCTCACCGGGCTGCGCTGGCTGCCCATCGGCCTCTCCATCCCGGTCACGGTGCTGCTCGCCCAGTCCCGCGGCCTGACCCTGAGCGAGATCGGGCTGGTCTTCGTCGCGCACTCGCTGGTGGCTCTGGTCCTCGAGCTGCCGACCGGGGGACTGGCGGACGCGATCGGTCGTCGGCCCGTCCTCGTGATCTCCGGGGTGCTGCAGATCTGCGGTCTGCTCGTCCTCGCCGCGGCGACGAACCTCATGATGTTCGCCGTCGCCTTCTCCCTGGTCGGTGCGGGTCGCGCCCTCGACTCGGGCCCCCTGGAGTCGTGGTACGTCGACGCGGTACACGAGCTCAGCACGGGCACGGACGTCACACCGGGCTTGTCCCGGGCCTCCGTCGCCGATGGTCTTGCTCTGTCCGCCGGCGCGGTGCTCGGCGGCGTGCTGCCGGCGTTGGCGGCGGGCGGCTCGACACCGCTCGCTGTGCCGATCCTGGTCGGGGCCGCGCTGGGGGTCGTCAACCTGGTGGCGGTGCTTGTCCTCGTGACCCCGTCCGGGGCGCAGGCCGGCGTCCGCACCCGGACACTGCTGCGCCGCAGCGTGCGCGAGGTGCCGAAGATCGTCCGCGACACCGTCCAGCTGGCCACCCGCGACCAGGCGCTGCGCTTGCTCCTGATCATCACCTTTCTGGCCGGCATGGTGCTCTCGACGTTGGAGCTGCTCGGACCGCTGCGCTTCAGCGATCTGGCCGGCAGCCGCACGGACGGCACGGCCGTGTTCGGGGTCGTGATGGCCGTCTCGTTCGGGGGCGCGGCCGTGGGATCGGCGCTCGCTCCCGTTTCTCGTCGGGCCGCGAAGGGTTCGGTGGCCTTGGCGACTGCGGCGCTGCTGGTGCTCTGTGCCGTGGCTCTCGTGGGCATAGCGCTGGCCCCCACGGCGGTGCTCGCTGGCCTTGCGTACGCCGCCTTCTACCTGTGGAACGGCGCCGGCTGGCCGCTGCGCAAGCAGGTGCTGCACTCGAGGGTTGACTCCTCGATGCGGTCCACCACGGTGTCCGCGTCCTCATTCGCGCTGATGCTCGGTGGCATCGCCGGGAGCCTGCTGCTTCCATTGTTGGTGGAGCAGACCAGCCTCACAGCGGGCTTCGCCACCACAGCTGCCGTCCTCCTGGTGTCGGCCGGCCTGTCGCTTCGCCTGCCCCGCGCGGACTCTGCCCAGACAGCCTCAGCCGGCCGGCGGGCACGATGGTTCCCTCGTTCGCGGGATGGAGCACGCGTCGACCTCCCGCACGATGGCCAGGTCGCGGTCGAACTGACGTTCGCGGCAGAACCTTCGATCCCGGGCAGGCGGCATGGCGCCGAACGAGAGCAAGACGACCACTGACCACGACGAGATCCGTCGCTGGGCGCAGGAGCGTGGAGGCAGACCGGCGCGCGTGAAGGGCACTGAGCGCGGCGACGACGTCGGCATCCTGCGCGTCGACTTCTCCGGTGACGGCGACGACGGTGACGCACTCGAGCCGATCTCCTGGGAGGAGTTCTTCGACGAGTTCGACCGAGAGGGACTGGCCTTCCTGTACCAGGAGAAGACTGCGGACGGTCAGCTCAGCCGGTTCAACAAGTTCGTTCGACGCTAGGTCAATCGGTCAGGCAGTCACCGGCTTGCGTTGCCACGGTCACGTGGGACGCCCGCGAGCTGAGCCGTGTTCCGCCCGGCGCGCTTCGCGGCGTACAGCGCCTGGTCCGCGCGCTCCCGCAGCACGGTGGCCGGTTCCGCGGCGGACAGCGCGACACCGATCGATACGGGCGCTCCCGCCCCCGACGCGGCGTCCAGTAGTCGGTCGGCGACGTGCATGGCGTCGGCTTCGGAGCGCACGTACAGCAGTGCGGCAAACTCGTCGCCACCGACCCGGTACAGCTCGTCACCGTCTCGCAGTGCACCCGTGAGCGCGACCGCGAGTCTGCGCAGCACCTCGTCGCCGGCCAGGTGACCGCGTTGGTCGTTCACCTCCTTGAACCCGTCGACATCCACGAGCAGGCAGGCGCAGGCGCGTTCGGGGGGCGTGCTCGAAAGCCGCGCGGCGAGGTCCGCGTCGAACGACGAGAGGTTGCGCAGGCCGGTCAAGGGGTCGCGATCGGCCCGGCGACGGAGATCCGCGAGCGAGCGCGCCGTCATGATCGAGGTCGCCGTCTGCGCGGCCAGCAGCTCGAGCGCCTCGACGAGCTGCGGGTCGTGCGGCAGGCGGCAGCGGTGCGCCACAACAAGGAGGCCGACCAGGTGACCGCCGGCGAGCATCGGATGCAGTCCCAGCGCGCCGATGCCGGCGTCAGCCAGGAATGCGTACGTCGGCGGGGCTCCCGGCCCGCCGGGAAAGTGGGAGGACGTACCGCCGCTGACCCAGCTCGCCATCGTCGCCAACTGTGGGCCGGTGAGCTCGGCGAACGCCGCTGCGAGTGGTCCAACCGCCGCCAGCACTTGCTTGTCACCGGTCAGGCCGCCGTCAGGATCGTCCTGCGGAATGTCGATCAGGCACGCCGAGTCCATGCCAGACAGGTCCACCGCTGCCCGAACCGCATGCTCGGCGATCGCCTCCGGTGCCGTGCGCAACGTGATCTCGAGCACGGCGTGCAGCAGCCGCTGGTTCAGCGACTCCGCGGGCAGGCCGCCAAGGTCCTTGATCCGTTGCCCGAGCGCGTGGCCGGCCGCTTCCACGATGCCCAGCCAGTCAGCCGGCAGCGACCCCGTGGACTCGGCGTTGACCGCGCCGAGAACGAGGCCGTCCGCGAGCACCGGGACGCAGACTTCACCGCGTAGGTCGGGGCGGGCGGCGATGAACTCCGGGTCCGCGCTCGCATCCTCGACGACTACCGGCTGGCCTGACGTCACGGCGCGCCCGATGACACCGACGTCCGTCGGGAACCCGTCCACCACCTGGAAGTAGCCCCTGGCGGCCTGGCACCGCAGCCGCCGACCCACCAAGAGGTAGACGCTCGGCAGCTCCACGCCCAGCGCCAACAGGTCGTCGGTCAAGCCCTCGCAGGCGTCTCGCACGCTGCGACCTGCCGCACACAGAGGAAACAGGTCTCGCGTGCTGCCCGGAGGCGTCGGCGTATCCGCCGAGTCCACCTCCCCACGATCGCTTGCTGTCGAAGCATCCCGGTTGCCTCGTCGCCGCGTTCGCGGCACTCGTGCCCCGCCACGGACCTGCTGATGCACGCGCGCCACAACGGACTGCTCCGCGGACAGGTTTGCCGGCCGTCACGGCGGGTCGAGTATGTCCCTCGAACTGGTTAGCCGCAGGCAGTGCCGACACATCGGGTGTTCCCCCGTGGCCCCGACGAACCGGCGGGTGAGGCCGCACACCGACCGCTGCGGTCCTTCCGTCAAGGGGCCCAGCAGGAGGTGTGCGACCGGGGAACCCAGGATCCGACCCGAGGGGTATCCCGGAGAGCTTCCCGCCGTCATGCACGCCAGATGCCCCCCAGGCCCTCGTCGTACGCCTGCTCGCAGCATGAGCTGGGGTTTGAGTCGGCCGACCTGCGGAAGGGCCAGTCCATGACTGAGCCATTCCCCGACCAGACCGCCGATGTGGACGCAGATCACATGGTCGAGACGCCGGAGTCACTGCGCGACGACGACCCGGAGGCCATGGCGATGGATCGGGGCCGCGAGGCCAGCGATCGACCCCTGGGCGCTGACAGGTTCGGCACGACACCCGCCGAGCAGCAAGAGGGGGAGTCCCTCGACGAGCGCTTGGCGGAGGAGCTGCCCGACGTGGGTGAGCACGACCCGATAGACGACATCGTCGCTGAGCATCCCGAGGAGTTCCCCATGCCCGCCGAGGAGGCCGAAGAGACGGACGAGACCGTGCTCGCCGACACGTTCGGCGACGCCGGGGACGACGGAGGTCGGATGGCCGGCCGGCTTGTCGAGCCGGACGAGGGCGCCCACGAGGACACCGAGAAGGACGCCGTCGCAAGGGCTGTCGGGCGCGATGGTGGGGACTTGTCGGCGGAGGAGCTCGCCGTGCGCGTCGAGGAGCAGCCGTGACCCGGTCCCTCCGCCGGTTCCCTCACGGGCCAGCCTGAAGTCCGTGACCTGCGACAGCGCCGGCGCGGTGCTCTTCGACATCGACGGCACTCTCGTCGACTCCAACTACCTGCACGTGTTCGCGTGGCAGCGTGCCTTCGTACGTGCCGGTCACCCCGTCGACTCGTGGCGGATCCACCGGGCGATCGGCATGGGTTCGGACCAGCTGCTCGAGGCGTTGCTGGGCGAGCAGGCGGACGCGATCGGCGACACGGCAAAGGAGGCCCACAGCGAGGAGTACGCCGTACTCTCCGACCTCCTTCGGCCCTTCTCTCACGCGAACGAGCTCGTCCGTGCCGTGGCGCGAGCCGGTGCCAAGGTGGTGCTCGCCACCTCCGCGTCGCCGGACGAGCTGGAGCGGCTTCGCGAAACGCTGGGGGTCGAGGACTCGGTCGCCGAGATCACGTCCTCGCAGGACGTGGAGCGTGCCAAGCCGGAGCCCGACCTGGTGCAGGTCGCCCTCCAGCGAGCGGAGGTTCCCGCGGACCACGCGGTCTTCGTGGGCGACACGGTGTGGGACGTGCAGGCGGCCGGCCGAGCTGGCGTGCCATGCATCGGCGTGCTCACCGGGGGAGTGAGCGAGGCGGAGCTGACGGAGGCCGGCGCGGTCGCGGTCTACGAGGATGCGGCGACCCTGCTGCGGGACCT
>JAVEDJ010000333.1 GCA_030841025.1 Actinomycetota bacterium | reverse complement strand
CGAAGAAGTGCTGGATCTCCAGCCGGTCGTACTCCGACACGTGGTGGATGTCGCGCAGGTGCTCCCACCGGGGGTCGGTGGCCGGTACGCACAGCACCTTGTCGTCGCCGCCGGCCTCGTCGGTCATCCGGAACATGCCGAGCGCGCGGGCCCGGATCAGGCAGCCGGGGAAGGTCGGCTCCTCGAGCAGCACCAGCGCGTCGAGCGGGTCGCCGTCGAGCCCGAGGGTCTCCTCGATGAACCCGTAGTCGGACGGGTAGCGCGTCGAGGTGAACAGCATGCGGTCCAGTCGGAGGCGCCCCGACTTGTGGTCCAGCTCGTACTTGTTTCGGTTCCCTTTGGGGATCTCGATCAGCACGTCGAACTCCACAGCGCCTCCACAGTCCACCCGTGACCGTGCGACGCCGGGAGCGCACGCCGCCGACGGATAGTGTCACGTACGCCGGGTGAGGTCGACGAAACGAGGTGACCGTGTCCTTCGCCGACCAACCCAGCAGCGGTACGACGCCGCGTCGCTGGGGTCGACGTGCTGCCGTCGCCACCGCCGTCGTACTCGTCCTCGGTGCCGGGTCCGCCGTCGGACTGGACGCCACCGGCCGGCTGCCGGCCGGCGTACTCGGCTCCGCCGCGTCCAGCCCCACACCCACGCCGACCGTCACCCCGGCGCGCCCGGATGCGCCCGCAGTGCTCAAACCGGCGACAGGTGCAGCCGCGCAATCGCTGGACGTTGTCGCGCTGCGCGCCCTCCTCCGGTCGCCCGCCCTCGGGCCGGGAGCCGGTGCCGTCGTCGTCGACGCGACCACCGGCGACGTACTGCTCGACGAGGACTCGGCGCGCGGCCGCATCCCCGCGTCGGTGGCCAAGCTCGCCACGACCACCGCCGCGCTCGTCACCCTCGGACCCGACCACCGCCTCACCACCCGCGTCGTCGAGGGCAGCGCGCCGGGCGAGATCGTGCTCGTCGGCGCGGGTGATGCGACTCTCGCCCTGGCCAAGCCGCGTCGTGGCGCCTATCCGCGCGCCGCCAGCCTCACCGAGCTGGCTGCGGCGACGGCGACCGCGGTGCGCCCGCAGGCAGCCGCGCAACCCAGCCCGGTCACCGTGCGCGTCGACGACTCCCTGTTCGCCGGCCCGGCCGTGTCGCCGGACTGGCCGGCGTCGTACGTCGGGTCGGGGGCCGTCAGCCCGGTCAGCGCGCTGTCGGTCGATCAGGGGCGGGTCAGCGCAGGCTCGAGCGCCCGCGAACGTGACCCGGCCCTCGCCGCGGGCCGGGACTTCGCGCGGCTGCTGGCTGCGCGCGGCCTCACGGTCGCTGACCGGGTCAGCCGTACGACGGCGCCGGCGGGCGCGCCCACCCTGGCCCAGGTGAGCTCTCCCACGGTCGCCGAGCTTGTCGAGACCGATCTGGAGAGCAGTGACAACGACCTCGCCGAGGCACTGCTGCGCCTCGTGGCCGTCGGCCGGGATCGCCCGGGGACCTTCACCGACGGCACCGGCGCGGTGGCAGATGTGCTGACCGAGCTCGGGGTCCCCACAGACGGCCTGGACCTGCTCGACGGCAGCGGCCTGGCTCGCGGCTCGTCGGTGGCTCCGGCGACGCTCGCGCAGCTGTTGGCGACCGCTGCCGGGCGCGAGCATCCCGAGCTGCGGCCGGTCCTGACAGGTCTGCCGGTGGCCGGCTTCACCGGCACGCTGGCTGTCCGCTTTGACACGTCTCGCACCAAGACGGGAGCGGGCCTGGTGCGGGCCAAGACGGGAACCCTCACCGGCGTCAGCACACTCGCCGGTGCGACGACCGTTGGCGAGCGCACTGTCGTGTTCGCCGTGATGACCGACCGGGTGCCGGCCGGCGGCACCCTCGCCGCGCGCGACGCGCTGGACCGGATCGCGGCGACCGTGGCGGCCGCGCCGTGAGCACCCCTTCGCCGTTGATCATGCAGCAGGGGACCGGGCCGACGTGGTGTCACGCCAAGGAACGCGCGGCCGACTAGCGGCACGGTGCGGGCGAAAGTCACCGGGGACAGCGCGGTTGAGTGCTTCGCCCGGGGGAACCATGGCGCTCGGAAGGAGGCACACAATGGCAATGTTGCTGTGGATTCTCGCGGTGCTGATCGGCATCTGGGGCGTTGTGACCCTGGTGCGTGGACAGGTGCTCTTGGGCATCATCCTGATCGTCGTCGCGTTCCTCGTTGGCCCCGGCGGCGTCAGTATCTTCAACGCCTGACCCGGATTTACCAGTCAAGGACCGAGCAAGAGCACAAGGCCCCGATGGCCCTGCGGTCGCACCCGGCCGCCGGGCCATCGGCGTCCCCGGTGGCCCAGCCCCGCGACGACGTACGGTGAAGCGATGAACTCCTCCATGGTCGACTGGGACCTCGCGGTCACGACCGCCACCAAGCTCGTGAAGCCCGGTCCGCAGGTAACGGCCGACGAGGCACACGCCGTCGTGGCCCAGCTGCGCGACTACGCCGCGCAGGCGCACGAGCATGTCGCCGGCTACACCGGGCTGCAGGCCTCCACGGAGGGCGCCAGCGTCGCGGTCATCGACCGGCGCGGCTGGATCGAGGCGAATGTCTCGGGCTTCCGCACCGTGCTCGACCCGCTCGTCGAGAAGCTCCAGGCCAGCAAGCCGGCCACGCCGATGGCCACCGCGGTCGGGTCCCGCGTAACCGGCGTACAGACCGGTTCGCTGCTCGCCTTCCTCGCCACCAAGGTGCTGGGGCAGTACGAGTTGTTCCCGCCGTACGGCGAGGCGGCCAGCGACCGGCCGGGACGATTGCTGCTGGTCGCACCGAACATCGTGGCGACCGAACGCGAGATGCAGGTCGACCCGCAGGACTTCCGGCTCTGGGTCTGCCTGCACGAAGAGACCCACCGGGTGCAGTTCGGGGCGGTGCCCTGGCTGCGCGATCACGTGCTGGGCGAGATGCGCGCGTTCATCGAGGCGACCGATGTCGACCCGCAGGCGATGGCCCGTCGGCTGCGGGCCGCGGCGGCGGCGGCGTACGGCGCGATCCGGGACGGCTTCGACCCGGACGCGACCGAGGGGGGCGCCTCCCTCGTCGAGGCGGTGCAGACGCCGGAACAGCGCGAGATCCTCGACCGCATCACGGCACTGATGTCGTTGCTCGAAGGGCACGCCGACTACGTCATGGACGGCGTCGGCCCGGCCGTGATCCCGTCGGTAGCCGACATCCGGGCCAAGTTCCAGCGGCGGCGCAAGGACGCGGGTCGGGTCGAGCTCGTGGTCCGCCGGCTTCTCGGCATCGACGCCAAGATGCGGCAGTACCGCGACGGCGAGCGCTTCGTGCGTGGTGGCGTCGAGGCGGCCGGCATGAGCGGCTTCAACCGTGTCTGGGAGTCGCCGGCCAACCTGCCGACCAAGGACGAGCTGACCAACCCCGACGCGTGGGTCGAGCGGGTGGTGGGCCGCCGCCAGCTCGAGGCCTGACCCTCCCGCCAGCGACCTTCGGGTGCGACACGCCCGG
>JAVEDJ010000278.1 GCA_030841025.1 Actinomycetota bacterium | reverse complement strand
CGAGCCACAGCTCGGCCAGGCGCATCGCGTCGATGACCTCGGTGCGCTCGGCACCGCTGACCGACCGGTCACCGGATGCGGCGACGGCCTGTCGCGCGACGTCGCGGGCGAGGTCCCAGTTGACCGGTCCGCCCTGCCAGGACCGCAGCTGACCGAGACGCTGGAAGGCGGCGCCGATGTCGGCGGGGTTGCCGCCGACGCCGGCGCCGAAGAGCGCGGCGAACGGGTCAGGGTTGGCCGGTGGCTGGTCGCCGGGACGTTCCTCGCCTGAGTCGTCGCCGCTGTCGCGCCCGAAACCGAATGACATGTCGCCCGCGCCTCTGCCTCGTGTGATGGAACCTCGTGTGGTCGAAAGACTCTGTCGTTGACAGGATGGGGACCACCATGACCAACGACTCGTCCGTGCTGTCCACCGTAGCTACTCCACCAACACCTGCGGCATGAACCTGAGTTCCCCCGAGTCAGGCAGCGGCGCGGCGGTTCGCTCACGGCGCACCCGCGGTCGCGTCGTGGCTGTCACCGGAGCAGCCTCCGGAGTCGGTGAGGCGCTGGTGACGCGCCTCGCGGCCCGGCCCGACGTGGGCAAGGTCGTGGCCATCGATGACCGGCGTGGCGACGTCACCGGCGTGACCTGGCGGATCCTCGATGTGCGCGATCCGGCGCTGGCCGGCCGGCTGGGCAAGGTCGACACGGTGGTGCACCTCACGATCGATGCCGCCACTGACGCCTTCAGGGACGACGGCCGCGGCGAGCGCAACGTGCGCGGCACCCAGACCGTGCTCACCGCCGCCGCGGCAGCCGGCGTACGACGTGTGGTGCTCGCGACGTCTGCCATGGTCTACGGCGCGCTGCCCGACAACCCGGTGCCGCTGCCGGAAGACGCGCCGTTGCGTGCGTTGCCCGACGGCTCGTTCGTCTCGGACCTGCTCGAGATCGAGCGCCTCGCCGCGCAGGCGCCGCGCACCCATCCCGGGCTGTCGGTGACGGTGCTGCGCCCGGCAACCGTGGTGGGACCGGGCATCGACAGCCTGCTGACCCGCCACTTCGAGGCGCCGCGGCTGCTCGTGGTGCGCGACTCGCAGCCGCGATGGCAGTTCTGCCACGTCGACGACTTGCTGTCCGCGCTGGAGCTCGCTGCTCTCGAGCAGGTCACCGGCGTTGTCACCGTCGGCTGCGACGGGTGGATGGAGCAGTCCGAGGTCGAGCAGGTGTCGGGGATGCGCCGCATCGAGCTGCCGGCATCACTGGCCTTCGGGACCGCGGAGCGGTTGCACCGGCTCGGCGTGCTTCCCGCTCCTGCCACGGACCTGCAGTACGTCGTGCATCCGTGGGTGGTGCCCTCGACACGGCTGCGGGCGGCAGGGTGGCGGCCGACGTACGACAACGCCACGGCCCTCGGCGTGCTGCTCGAGCAGGTCAGTGGGCACCATGCCGTGGGCGCGCGCCGGGTGGGCCGCCGGGACGCCGCCGTGGGTGCCGCGGGCGCCGCCGTCGCAGTCGTCGGCACGGCAGCGCTGGTGCGGCGGGCGCGTAAGAAGCGACTCGGGTGACGACGACGCAGGGGAGGACCAGATGGCCGATGGCTCGGTGATCCGACTGCTGGCCGTCCGGGAGCAGCCGCTCTCGGTGGACGAGGTGCTCGCGGCGGTGGCCGACCCAGCTGCCGGCGGCACCGTTGTGTTCATCGGCACCGTGCGCGACGAGGACTCCGGCAAGTCGGTGGATGCCCTGGGGTACTCGGCGCATCCCACGGTCGACGACGCGCTGCGGACGGTCGCCGAACGGGTGGCGGCCGAGCACCCGGTGATCGCGCTGGCCGCCGTGCACCGGGTCGGCGACCTGGTCGTCGGCGACCTGGCCGTCGTGGTGGCGGTCAGCTGCGCTCACCGCGGCGATGCCTTCGCTGCCGCTCGCCAGCTGATCGACGACCTCAAGTCGACCGTGCCGATCTGGAAGCACCAGACGTTCGGCGACGGCTCGGACGAGTGGGTAGGGCTGCCCTGACCCCTGCCCGGTGGTCGACGCCTGCGCTGGGCGACCGGTCGGCGCGGTTGCGGCCGGCACCCCCGATTGCGGGCTAACCTGGGAAGGCCCCTGCACTTGCGCGGGTCCCGCACGAGCAATGAGGTCCATCACACGATGTCGGCAATGGCCTGGTTGGCCGTCCCGGTTGTTGCGTTGCTGCTCGGCGTGCTCTGGGTGATGTGGGCGAGCCGAGAGCGGCCGCGCGCGGACACCCATGAGACGGTCCAGGAGCACGAACGCTTCAAGGCGGCGTTCGAGCCGAGCCCGCGCAACGCGCGTGACTCTCACTCGTAGAGATGCTCTCCATGTCCCGTCGCGCCGTCACGCTTGCGTCTGCAGGTTTCCTCGTCGTCCTGCTGTCCGCCATCGCCGCACTGTTGCCGGTGCCCTACGTCGCCCTGTTGCCCGGGCCCACCACCAACACTCTGGGCAAGGTCAACAACACCGCGTTGATCCGCATCGACGGACGGCGCACCTACGCCGACAACGGCCATCTCGACCTGACGACCGTCTCCGTCGTCGGCGGCCCGGACCGGCAGCTGGACCTCGTCACCGCGATCCGAGGGTGGCTGGACGGCACGATCTCGATCGTGCCCGAGGAGACGATCTTTCCCGAGGGCCAGACAGCCAAGCAGGCCGAGCAGCAGAGCAGCACCGAGATGCGCGACTCGCAGGAGAACGCGACGACGGCCGCCTTGCGCAGCCTCGGGATCCCGGTCACGACGCGGGTGCTCGTGCAGGGCCTGGCCAAGGACTCATCTGCTCGAGGCAAGCTGCGCACCGGTGACCAGCTGATCGAGGTTGACGGCAAGGCAGTGGACGGCGGAGCCACCCTGCGCGACGTGATCACCCAGCACAAGCCCGGCGATCAGGTGCGACTGGTCATCGAGCGCGACAGCCAACGTCGCAACGTCGCGGTCACCACGAAGAAAGCTCCCGACGACGGGCGCGCCATCGTCGGCATCACGACGCGCGACGAGGCTGACTACCCGTTCACCGTGAACATCTCGCTCAAGGATGTCGGCGGGCCGAGCGCGGGCCTGATGTTCGCGCTGGGCATCGTCGACAAGCTGACGCCGGGATCGCTGACCGGCGGGGCCTATGTCGCCGGCACCGGCACGATCGACGACCAGGGCGACGTCGGAGCGATCGGCGGCATCCCGCAGAAGATGATCGGGGCCAAGCGTGCGACCGCGAAGATCTTCCTCGCCCCGGCCGGCAACTGCGCCGAGGCCAAGCGCACCGTGCCGGACGGGCTGCGCCTGGTGAAGGTCACGGATCTTGCCTCGGCCATGTCGTCGCTCGAGAAGCTCCGCAACGATCCGAAGGCCAAGGTGCCCACCTGCTAGGCGGCGCATGGTGGCCCGCACGCCCCCTTGCTCGGTGAGCGAGGGTGCCGCTCAGTCCGCCAAGGTCGCGGCCAGCGCGTCCGCGAGGCCGGGCACCAGGTCGGCTCCGGTGAGGATCGACTGCTCGTCGTCGTGCGCCCGCATCCTTAGCGCGGCCCCCCTGGACCCGTCGCGGAGCACGGCGACCACGATGCGCACCTCCTGCCGCTCCGGGTGCTCCGCGAGCCAGGAGAGCGCCGCACCCTCGTCCTGGGGCATGTCCCGCTCCGCCTCTGGCGGAACCATGAGGCGCTCGACGGACAGCGCGGTTCCGAGGACCTCGGGAGGCCAGACGATGCCGCCGAGGAGCTCCTCGAGCGTGCTGTGCGGGGGCAGGTCACCCTGGTCGACAGGCGTGATCGCGCCGGCTACGTCGGCGGTGCCACCCATCTGCGCGGCGAGCTGCGGCTCCCGGCGGACCAGGTCGGCGGTCTCGACGAGGGCGAACAGGTGTGGCGGCTGGTCCCAACCGGCCGCCGCGACATGCCGTTCGATGTCCAGCGTGAGCCGGGTGAGGCGGGTGTCCACGTGACGATCCTCCCGCACGGATGGAACGCGACCGATCCCAGGTCAACCGGGACCGCCCGGATGGGAACTCGCCCCAACCTGGGTAGGTTGAACAGGCAACGCAGCACCGCCCGCCTGCCGCGGGCCTGACCGATCGGATCGTCTGTGAGTTTTGACATGCCTGGGTCCGCCGGAGGTGCGGGAGCTCCGCGCCGGCCAGTGCTGCCTCCGCGGCGGCGGGCCCGAGCGCTGTTGCCGACCCTGCTCATCCTGGGCGGTCTGCTGATCGCGTTCAGCATCTTCGTCGGCTTCTACACCGATCTGCTGTGGTACCAATCGGTCGGCTTCAGCAAGGTGTTCCGGACCACCCTGGCCGCGAAGTCACTGCTGTTCTTCGTGTTCGGCATCGTGTTCGCCGCAGCGGTCGCCGTCAACTTCGTGGTCGCCTACCACACCCGGCCGACCTACCAGGCACTGATCCCGGGCCAGGCCGAGCTGGACCGCTATCGCACGGCCCTCGACCCCTACCGCCGCATCGTGGTCATCGCCATCTGCGCGCTGCTCGGTCTGATCGCCGGCTCGACCACCTCCGGGGCATGGCGCACCTACCTGCAGTGGCGGCACGGGACGAGCTTTGGCGTCAAGGACCCGCAGTTCGGCAAGGACATCTCCTTCTTCACCTTCGACTTGCCCTTCTACCGCTTCGTACTCGGTTTCGCCTTCGCGACGGTGGTCGTCTGCTTGATCGCAGCCGCGGTGACGCACTACCTGTACGGCGGGTTGCGGCTGCAGCCGTTGCTCGGCGAGCGGGCGACGCCGGCGGCCCGGGTGCACCTGTCCGTGCTACTGGGCACGTTCGTGCTGCTCAAGGCGGTGGCGTACTGGCTCGATCGCTACAGCCTGGCGGTCAAGGAGAGCCGCATCGGCAAGGCGGAGTTCAGCGGCCTGGCCTACACCGATGTCAACGCCGTGCTGCTCGGACGTTCGATCCTTGCCATCATCTCGGTCATCTGCGCGGCACTGTTCTTCGCGAACATCGTGCGCCGCACCTGGCTGTTGCCGGGCATCGGCGTCGGCGGGCTGCTGGTCTCCGCATTGCTGATCGGCGGCATCTACCCCGCGATCGTGCAGCGCTTCGAGGTCAAGCCGTCGGAGCAGAGCAAGGAGCGGCCGTTCATCAAGAAGAACATCGACGCCACCCGGGTCGCCTACGGCATCGACGACGTCGACGTGCAGGACTACACCGCGACGACCGAAGCAACGGCCAACCAGCTGCGCGCGGACTCGGACACGACAGCGAGCATCCGGTTGCTCGACCCGGCGATCGTCGGCCCGACCTACAAGAACCTCCAGCAGATCCGGGCGTTCTACGACTTCCCGCAGTTCCTCGACGTCGACCGTTACACGATCAACGGCCAGAAGCGTGACGTCGTCGTCGCCGCCCGTGAGCTGGACCTGAACGGGCTGCCCGACGTGCAGCGCAACTGGATCAACGACCACACCGTCTACACCCACGGCTTCGGCTTCGTCGCGGCGCTGGGCAACACGAGCAACGGCGGTCGCCCGTCCTTCGTGTCGTCGAACATCCCGCCGACCGGGCAGATCACCGACTTCGAGCCGCGCATCTACTTCGGCGAGGAGTCGCCGGCGTACAGCATCGTGGGGGCAGCCAAGGGCGCGCCGCCGCGGGAGCTCGACTTCCCGACGGATCAGGGCGCTAGCGCGCAACGCAACAACACCTATGACGGTGGCGGCGGCGTGGCCGTGGGCTCGTTGTGGCGCAAGCTGCTGTTCGCCACGAAGTACCAGGAGTCGAACATCCTCCTGTCCAACCAGGTGAACTCCGCGTCCCGGATCCTCTACGAGCGCGACCCGAAGACGCGCGTCGAGAAGGTGGCTCCCTGGTTGACGCTCGACGGCGACCCCTACCCCGCAGTGGTGGACGGCAAGATCCTGTGGATCGTCGACGGCTACACGACCAGCAACGGCTATCCCTACTCCACGCGCAGCTCGTTGGACGACGCGACGGCCGACTCGCGGTCGACGGCGGCGTCGGCGCTCGTGACGCCGATCTCCCGCGTCAACTACATCCGTAACTCGGTGAAGGCGACGGTCGACGCCTACACCGGCAAGGTGACCCTCTACGAGTGGGACACCAAGGACCCGGTCCTCAAGACGTGGCGCAAGGCGTACCCGGGGGCCGTCCAGGACAGGGACACCATCAGTGCCGACCTCGAGTCGCACCTGAAGTACCCCGAGGACCTGTTCAAGGTGCAGCGCCAGCTGCTCGCCAACTACCACGTGCAGAGCCCCAACGAGTTCTACAGCGGCAGCGACTTCTGGCGGGTGCCGCAGGACCCGACGGAGTCGACCGGGCAGGGCCTGCAGCCGCCGTACTACCTGACGCTGCGGATGCCGGGGCAGGACGCGTCGGCCTTCTCCCTCACCTCCACCTACGTCCCGACCGGAGATCGCAACAACCTGGCGGCCTTCATCGCGGTCAGCTCCGATCCCGGGCCCGACTACGGCAAGTTCCGGATCTTGCAGCTACCACGGTCGGTGCAGATCAACGGCCCGTCCCAGGTGCAGAACGCGTTCCGCTCGGACGACACCATCGCCGAGCAGCTCAACATCCTCAGCCGCGGCACCACGGTTCGCTTCGGCAACCTGCTGACGCTCCCGGTCGGTGGCGGCCTGCTGTACGTCGAACCGGTCTACGTGCAGGCGGAGGCGACGACGTCGTTCCCGTTGCTGCGCAAGGTGCTCGTGCAGTTCGGCGACAAGGTGGCGTTCGAGGACACCTTGCAGGCGTCCCTCGACAAGGTTTTCTCCGGCGACTCCGGCGTTGATGCCGGAGCTGGTACGCCGCCGCCGACCGGGGGAGGGGACACCGGTGGCACCGGTGGCAGCACGGCTGCCAACCCCGATCTCGCCAGGGCGCTGGCCGATGCGCAGCAGGCGATCAAGGACTCGCAGGCGGCGTTGCAGGCACAGGACTTCGCGGCCTACGGCAGGGCGCAGGCGGCTCTGCGTGACGCCATCACGCGTGCAGTGAAGGCGGAGCAAGACGCTGCCGCGGCGTCGCCGTCGCCGTCTCCGTCGGGCTCCGCGTCACCTTCACCGTCACCGTCGGCGTCGGGCTCGGCGTCACCTTCGCCGTCGACCACCGGGGGCTGAGGCGTCGGCGGTGCCGCGGCTGCTGACCGATTGGGACTCGGTGCTGGCCGCGGCGCGGGAGCTCGGCGCCGGTGAGCGTCGAGCGTTGCTCGGCATCGCTGGGGCGCCCGGCGCGGGCAAGTCGACCTTGGCGGAGCGGCTCGTGTCCGACCTCGGGCCCGCCGCCGCCGTCGTACCGATGGACGGTTTCCACCTGCCGGGCACCGTGCTGGCCGACCGTGGGCTGGCGGAAGTGAAGGGGGCGCCGGAGACGTTCGACCGGGCCGGCTACGTGGCCTTGCTCCAGCGGCTGCGCGACGGGGCGGCCGGCGTCGTACGGGCGCCCCGGTTCGACCGCGCACGCGAGGCCTCGGTGGCCGACGCGATCGAGGTGGATCCGTCCGTGCGGCTGGTCGTGACGGAGGGCAACTATCTGCTGTTCTGGCCGGAGGTGCGGGCGCAGCTCGACCAGGCGTGGTTCGTGGAGGTGTGCGACGACGAGCGGAGGGTCGAGACGTTGATCGGCCGGCACATGTCGTTCGGCCGGAGCGCGGGGGACGCCCGCCGGTGGGTGCAGCGCAGCGACGAGGCCAACTCCCGGCTGGTGTCGCGGGGGCGCGGGACCGCGGATCGGGTGGTGCGACTGTGGTGATCCTTGGTCGTCCCGGCGCCGGTTTGCAGGCGGTCGCCACGCTGACGTAAGGTTGAGGAACAACGACGCGGGGTGGAGCAGCTCGGTAGCTCGCTGGGCTCATAACCCAGAGGTCGCAGGTTCAAATCCTGCCCCCGCTACCAAGAAAGTGCAGAACGAGGGCCATGATCACCGATCATGGCCCTCGTGCTGTGTGGGCACCATGTGGGCAGCGGACCTGTCGCGTGCCCACGAGCGACACCGCCGAGGCGAGCCGTGGCGACACCAATGGACTTCGCCGGACGTCAGCGGATCGCCAATCGTGGATTCTCCGTTGTCGACCACACGACCTCTGGGTCGCTGTCCCACGGCTGTCCCAGACGAGAGACACGTGGTCTTGACCTGCCTGGCTTCTCAGGTCATGGGTTCCGCACAAAACAGCCCCGACGCGACGGCTCGGGGGAGAATCGGAAACACTCACCTGCCCGCAGTGCGTGAGCCTGCTCGTGAAAACCGGAGGTGCCCGGCGAGGCCATCGAAGCCGGTTGCTAGGCCGGCTCGCTGGCGTGGATCAACGAGCCCGCCAAGGTCTTTCATCGCACGGCGCGGCGTGCACGAGATCACCACCACCATCCTTACCGCCGACGAGGTGCGGGACCTCTGCGAGAAGATGCTGAAGTCCTCGGGCCGCCGGGTCGACCTCTCCACCCTCTTCGTCGAGGCGAACAGTCGATTGGGATAGGTCCCGTCTAGCTCGCGGCAGCGTCCCGTGAGTGGCGTCCATACACGTGTGACGACTTATCGGCTGACGGCGGAAGGCCGAGTTCGGGGCCGTGCTTACCTGCCCGATGCGAGCGCACACCACGGCCCGAGCTGCCGCCGGCCGAGTCGAGTCCCCAGTGACGGCACATGGTCCAAGGGGTCGAGTGGGGGCTCTGCGGGTCGTGGTCTCCGTGTCGGAACGCCAACTCCCCGCTAGACGCGAAGGACCCACCGGAGGAAGGGTCACGGCTGCGCATCGTGATCGCGCAACGTGCTGCATCAGGGGAGTGGGCGCAGTTGGTCTCAGCCTTCTGCGAATGGATCAGCTAGTTGTCGATGACCGTCGGGCAGGTCACCACGGTGCCGGCTGCCTGCTGAAGCAGGTGGAAGAGCGTCTCGCGCTGACTCTCATCGAGGGCCCCGAGCACCGCATCCTCGGCCGCTA
>JAVEDJ010000258.1 GCA_030841025.1 Actinomycetota bacterium | reverse complement strand
TCGCGGCTCTGGTCGTGGTGGGGCTCGCGACCGAGGTCGCCAGTCGGCGCGTGGGGGAACGTGAGGCGATCAGCGATGCGCGGACGACGACGTTGGTGAAAGCGCAAGGTCTCGTCGAGCCAGTGATCACCGAGGGCCTGCTGACTGCCGACCCCGCGGCGGTCGCACGGGTGGCGACCGTGGTCGAGAAGGGCGTGCTGGACCGCAGCCTGGTCCGGGTCAAGATCTGGACCCGTGAGGGCCTGATCGTGTACTCGGACGAGCCGCGACTGGCCGGGACGGCCTACCAGCTCGGGGCGGACGAGATCACCGCGATCGACCATGGGGTGATCGAGGCCGAGGTCAGCGATCTGTCCCGCCCGGAGAACCGGTTCGAGCGTGCCCAGGGCAAGTTGTTGGAGGTCTACCTCCCCGTTCGAACGCCGAGCGGGCAGCGGCTGCTCTTCGAGGCGTATTTCCGGTACGACGCCGTCACGGCAGCGGGCAGGCACATCTGGCGCAGCTTCGCACCGATCTCGCTCGGTGCCCTGGTCGCGTTGGAGCTCGTGCAGATCCCGCTGGCCTGGGCGCTGGCTCGGCGGCTGCGCGAACGCCAGCGCGAGCGGGAGATGTTGCTGCAGCAGGCGATCGAGATCTCCGACGTCGAGCGTCGGCGCATTGCCGGTGATCTGCACGACGGCGTGGTCCAGGACCTGGCCGGCGTCGCCTACTCCCTTGTCGCGTCATCACGCCGGGAAGAGTTGACGACTGGCACTGCAACGCTGCTTGGCGACTCAGCGGCACAGGTACGTGACAGCATCAAGTCGCTGCGGACACTGCTCCTGGACATCTACCCGCCGAAACTGGCAGACGCCGGGTTGGAGAGCGCACTCATGGACCTGCTAGTCGGCGTGAACAACCGAGGCACCGCAGCCACTCTGGAGACAGACGGGCCCGTCGAGTCCCTGCCTGAATCGGTCGCGGCCCTGCTTTACCGAGCAACCCAGGAAGCAGTCCGCAACGTGCTCACCCATGCCCACGCAGGGTCGGTGACGGTGCGTGTCGCTGTCGACGCCGACACAGCGACCCTCGATGTCACGGACGACGGAACGGGCTTCGATCCGGCAGTTGCCGAAGCCCGAGCACGCGCGGGCCACTTCGGGCTGCGGGCGTTGACGGACCGGGTTACCGCGGCCGGCGGTTCGGTTCAGGTGCGGTCGACACAAGGTGAGGGAACACATCTCGAGGTAAGGGTGCCGCTGCAGTGATTCGGGTCGCGATCGTCGATGACCACGCCGTCGTTCGCGGCGGGCTGAAGCAACTGCTGAGCAGCGAGGACGACATCGACGTCGTCGGCACCGCGGGCAGTGGTGATCAGGCCTACGAAATCGTTCGGAGTGCGGCGCCTGACGTCGTACTCATGGACCTGTCGATGCCTGGCGTCGATGGCATCGAGGCGACCCGGCGCATCATGCGCGAGTCCCCGGATGTCCATGTTGTCGTGCTGACGTCATTCGAGGACAAGCGGCGGATCCTTGACGCGCTCGAGGCCGGCGCAGTCGGCTACCTGCTCAAGGACGCTGACCCCTCGGAGATCGCCGTAGCTGTCCGGGCGGCCGTCGCTGGTGGGTCGCCTCTTGATCCCAAGGCCGCGAGAGTCCTGCTGGAGTCCACGCGCCGCGATGCGCGTCCCACGGCTGCCTTGACCCCCCGCGAGCGGGAGGTGCTCGAGCTGGTCGCGGAGGGTCTGGCGAACAAGAACATTGCGCGCCGACTCGGCATCAGCGACCGCACGGTCAAGTCCCATCTCACCAGTGTGTTTCAGGCAATTGGTGTCGCTGACAGGACGCAGGCGGCCCTGTGGGCCCGGGAGAACCTGGACCAACAAGGCCGCCGCTGATTCTGAGCTGCCGTCGGAACGTGCCGACGCGGCATCAGCCGCTCTTGCCACCCTTGTCGTCGTGGGCGTCGTGCGTCGCGGAGTCGTCGGACTTGCCGGAGCCGCCGGAGCCGCCCTTGTCGTCGGTGGACGTCGCGGAGTTGCCGGACTTGCCGGAGCCGCCGGAGCCGCCGGAGCCGCCCTTGTCGTCGTTGACGTCGTGGGTGGCCGGGTTGTCATCCGACGTACCCGCGCTGCGCTGGCCGCCCTTGTCGTCGTTCACGTCGTGCGTCGCGGGGTCGTCGTTCGACTTGTGGGACTGTGTGGCTGAACTGGAGCTCGGGATCACCACGGTGGGAGGCGGCTGGGTGTCGATCGAGGCGGCGGCGGCGTAGGCGCCACCACCAGCCAACAGGACGGCTGCGGTGATGGCGACGAACGTCGGGGGGCGGAAACGCATGAGAACTCCTTGAGTTTTCGGTGCTGAGGGTTGTGGTGTTCGTTGCCATTACTCTCGGCGGAGCGTGGTGCGAGTTGCCAGTAGACGATGGTCCTAGGACGTCATCCCCGGCCCCACACAGCCGCTGGCGGCGGCCCCGAGAGGAGACGCCGCCGCAGCCCTGCTGAACAAGGAAGACGCAGTCAGAGGGAAACCTGTGTCGAGCAGGTCTTGCTGCCACGAGTCGCACGCACGCTGACCACGTCTGTGCCGGCCCGGTTGGCGATGCGCTTCTCGACGGAGAACGAGCCACTCGGAGCGTGGGTGGTCCGCTTGCCGCGCCACACGGCCACGCCGTTGTCCAGCAGCGTGACCGACCAGACCTGGCCGTTGCGGTTGGTGTCGACCTCGGCTTCCGCTTCGATGCGGCCATCATCGTTCTTTGCCTTGACCTTGATGACGCCACTGCTGCACGCGCTGCTGGCCCGGACAACCTTGCCGCCGCTCTTGGCGTAGGCCGGCGCGGAGCCGACCGCGACGGTGGCGACGGCAACGGTTGTCGCGATGACCAGGGCGAAGCGTGGTGCGTTCATGATGTCCTCCGATTGTTCGAGCACCTCGATGGACGCTCGTCGCGTGTGGGCCGGTTATTGGAATGCCCGCACTGCATTTATCGCTCGCGTCGGGTACGAACCACCATCCGCTCTTGGTCCTAGTACCCCCCGGGCACCGCCCGCGACGGCGTACGTCGTCCCCTCCTGCCCTCGGTCGTCAGCAGGGTCGCCGCGATGGGTGAGTTCGCCGTGGCTCCACTCAGCGACAACAGGCGTAAGGGTGCGACAACAGGCCTGCAAGCCTGTTGCCGCACCCTCCGGCCTACCTAACGTGGTCGAATCGGGGGGTGAGGCTTGCCGGGCTGGTGGTCAGCGCTCGGCGCGCAACCGGGCGACCAAGGACGGGTCGCGGTCGAGCACCTGGCGCAACGTCAGCGGAGGGTGCCCCGCGATGCGTTCGACGGTGTCGCTCACGACGGCCAGCTCACCGGTCGCGATGGCGGCGTACGTCGAGATCCAGCCCTCGACCTCCCAGTCCGGTGCGCCGTAGGACCGTCGCGACTCCCACGCCTCCTCCATGGTCTCCGGCTGGTAGCGGATCGTGCGCCCGCTCGCCTCGGACAGCACGGCGGCCACCTCGCTGAACGAGAGCGACTCACCGCCCGTGACGTCGTACGTCGCCCCTTCGTGCCCCTCGGTCGTCAGCACAGTTGCCGCGACGTCCGCCACGTCGTCGCGCGCGACGGCGCCGACGCGTCCGTCGCCGCCGGGCCCCCGGATCACGCCGTCGGCGCCAACCATCAGCGGCAGGAAGTCGAGGTAGATCGAGTCACGCAGGATCGTGAAGGCAGGGCCGCGCTCGCGCAGTCGCTGCTCCGTCGCCCAGTGGTGGCGCGCCAGGGTGAACGTCGCGTCCGGTGCGGCTGCGACGATGGACGTGTAGACCACGCGCTGCACGCCGGCGTCGGCGATCGCGTCCACCGCAGCCAGGTGCTGGCGGACCCGTTCGGGGTGCTCGGCGGCCGAGACCAGGAACACGGCGGCAGCACCAGCGAACGCCTCGCGCATCGCCGCCGAGTCGTCGTACGTCGCCTGGGCGACCTCCGCGCCGGGCAGCGAGGGCGCCCGCGACGGGTCGCGCACCACGAGCCGTTGCCGGACCCCGGCGTCGGCCAGCCGCCGCGCCACGCGTCCCCCCAAGCCGCCGGTTGCACCTGTCACCGCGACGAAGCTGCCGTTGTCCATGCGTGCTAGCGTCGCAAACGACAACAGCAAGCACCACAGGGGAGCGCTGCAGCGCTGAGAGTGCGGGACCAACCCGCAGACCCTCGAACCTGATCTGGGTAATGCCAGCGCAGGGAGTCGGTTCGCCAGCTTCATCAGCGCGCTCGACAAGCCGGGCCACCGTCGGCCTGGACTGTCCGGCGCGCGGTGGATCTGGCACTCGCGAGGCGTCGCCTCCCGTCCGAGAGGACTGGAGTAGACACGTGACAACAGAGAAGACCCACCTCACCACGCCACCGCAGACGGTCGCCCCCTCATGGCGGACCGTCGACATCGTCGTGGCCTCTTCGATCGGCGTCGCGTTCGGCGTCGTCTTCTTCTACTGGGGCCAGCTCTGGGCGGCTGCCGACGGAGCGTTCACGGCGTTCCCGCCAGGCCAGGGCTTCATGTACGGCGTGTGGCTGATGCCCGCCGTGCTGGCCGCGCTGATCATTCGCAAGCCGGGCGCCGCCATCTACGCCGAGGTGGTCGCGTCGATCGTGTCGGCCTTCCTCGGGGTTCAGTGGGGCCTGCAGGTCGTGGTCTACGGCCTGGTCGAGGGCGCCGCGCCGGAGCTGGTGTTCGCGTTCCTGCTGTACCGGTCGTTCCGGCTGCCGGTCGCGCTCGCCGCCGGTGCCGCCGCCGGTGTCGCCGCCGCCCTGCTCGACCTCGTCTTCTACTACCAGGACTGGTCGGGTGCCTGGCAGCTCACCTACACCGGGCTGCTGACCGTGAGCTCGGCCGTGATCGCCGGTCTGGGTTCCTGGCTGTTGGTCCGGGCGCTGGCCAAGACCGGGGTGCTCGCGCCGTTCGCCTCGGGCCGCGACCAGGCACTCGTCTGACCCACGTGTCCGCGCCGCCGGCCGTCGGCGTGCAGGTCCGCTGCTGGGGGTGGCGGCACGGCGGCCGGCGCGCCTGGGCCCTGCGTGGCGTCGATCTGCACGTCGAGCCCGGCGAGCGGGTGCTGCTGCTCGGCCCGTCGGGCGCCGGCAAGAGCACGTTGCTGGCCGCGCTCGCCGGGCTGCTCGACGCCGACGATGCCGGCGACGCCGGTGAGCAGGAGGGCGAGGTCCTGCTCGACGGCCGGCCGGCGCGCGGCGTACGGCACCGGGCCGGTCTGGTCATGCAGGACCCCGAAGCCGCGCTCGTCATGGGCCGCGCCGGTGACGACGTGGCGTTCGGCCTGGAGAACCGCGGGGTGCCCGCCGCGCAGATCTGGCCGCGAGTCGACGAGGCGCTCCAGGCAGTGGGCTTTCCCTACGGCCGCGACGCCCTGACCGGTGCGCTCTCCGGCGGCGAGCAGCAGCGGCTGGCCCTGGCCGGCATTCTCGCCCTGCGCCCGGGGCTGCTGCTGCTGGACGAGGTGACCGCCAACCTCGACCCCGGCGGCGCCGCCCTCATCCGCGCGACCCTCGCCGAGATCCTGGACGCCGCCGGGTCGACGGTCGTGATGGTCGAGCACCGGGTCGCCTCGGTGCTCGACCTGGTCGACCGCGCGGTCGTCCTCGAGGCGGGCGGGGGCGTGGTGGCCGACGGCTCGCCGGACGAGGTCTTCGGACTGTACGGCGGCTGGCTCGCCGACCGTGGCGTCTGGGTGCCCGGCCACGAGCCCGTCGTACGGCGCCGCGCCATCTCCCCGCCGGGACCCGCGCTGGCCACCGCCGAGCAGGTGACCTTCCGCTATCCGGGCACCGACCGACTGGGGTTGCCGCCCACGTCCGTGGCAGTCGCGGCGGGTCAGGCCCTTGCCGTCACCGGTCCCAACGGATCCGGGAAGTCCACGCTGGCCCTGGTGCTGGCTGGGCTGCTGCGGCCGACCGACGGCACGGTGCGGGCCGAGGCGGCCCTCGGCGGACCGGCGGGTCAGCCACAGCTGACGCGGTGGCGCGGGCGCGACCTGGTGCGCGCGGTGGGCACCGTGTTCCAGGACCCGGAGCACCAGTTCGTCGCGGCGACGGTGCGCGACGAGCTGGCGGTCGGACCGCGCAGCGCCGGGGCGCCCCCGGGTGAGATCGCCGCCCGGGTCGATGAGCTGCTGGAGCGGCTGGGCCTCACCGCGCTCGCTGCGGCGAACCCGTTCACCTTGTCGGGCGGGGAGAAACGCCGGCTGTCCGTGGCGACCGCGATCGCGACCGCGCCGCGGATGCTCGTGACCGACGAGCCGACGTTCGGGCAGGACTCGCGGACCTGGGCGGAGCTGGCCCTGCTGCTGGCCGACCTGCGGGACGAGGGTCGCGCGGTGGTCATGGTGACCCACGACGAGGCGCTCGTCGACGCGGTCGCCGACGTGGAGCTGCGCTTCGCCACCGGCACAGGGACCGCGGGAGCTGCCGGACCAGCGAGGTCGGTACCGTGAGCCTGCAGGTGCCCCTGGCGCCCGACCCGCACGCCGCACTGGGCCGGCGCAACCCGGTGGCCAAGCTGACCGCCTGCATGGTGATCCTGGTCGGGCTTGTCGTGACGAGTGACCCGCTCACTCCCGGCCTGTTGCTCGGTCTCGAGCTGCTCGCGATCCCGTTCACCGGTGTGCGGCTCGTGACGTTGCTCCGCCGGTCATGGCTCTTGCTGCTCAGTGTCGGAGGTGTCGCGCTCACCAACCTCATCGTCGTCAACGGTGGTCGGCAGCTGGTCGACCTCGGCCTGCTCGACATCACGACCGGCGGGGTGGACAGCGCGGTGACGGTGACGCTGCGGCTGCTGGCCATCACGCTGCCCGGCATCGTCGTGCTGGCCGCGACGGAGCCGATGGACCTGGCCGACGCGTTGGTGCAGCGCTGGCACGTGCCCGCGCGGTTCGCCTACGGCGCGCTCGCGGCGCTGCGGCTGCTGCCGCTGCTGTCGGCCGACTGGCAGATGATCGCGCGGGCCCGCCGGGCGCGCGGGCTGGACCCCGGCCGCTCGCCGGTCGGTCGGCTGCGCATGTTCGCCTCGCAGACCTTTGCTGTCCTGGTGGCGGCGATCCGGCGCGGCGTGCGACTCGCGACCGCGATGGAGGCACGTGGCTTCGACGCCCGCGGGCAACGATCGGTTGCCCGACCACAGCCGATGCGGCCGGGCGACTGGGCCCTGATCGCCGGCACCGGCGCCGTCGTACTGCTCGCGACCGGGATCTCCGTCGCGGTCGGCACGTGGTCACCCGCGTTCGGCGGCTGACCGTTCAGCGGCGAGCGGCGGTACGACGCGCGGCGGCGGAGGCCGCTGGGCTCGGTCCGAGCACACGGGCCAGCGCTGCGGTCGCAACCCCTCCGACGACGCGGGCTGCCGGGGCTGGCAGCAGGGGCCGCGCGCCGAGCAGCATGCGCAGGTCCGGCGGCAGCGACGCAGCCGCGGCCGAGGCGAGCACGCGGTACGGCCACCGGATGCGGGCCGGCAACGGCGGGTCGAGCAGGAACTCGTGGGCTCGACGGGTCGCCGCCGTCACGGCGAGCTGCGGCAGGTAGTGCGCGCGAGCCTCGGCCAGCTCGGCGCTGTCGTGGGGGACGTGCGCCGCGCCGAGTCGCTCTCCCACGACCGCGGTCTCGGCGAGGTAGCTGTCGAGGTCGAACGGAGTACGGCCGAAGCGCCGCACCGACTCGGCGAGCGAGTCGACCAGCGCCAGGTGCACCCAGCCGAGCAGCTCGGGATCGGCGGCGTCGTACGGCGTGCCGGAGTCCGTGGTCCCCCGCACCGGTGCATGCGCGCGGCGTACCCGCTCGCATGCGGCCTCGGCCTGCGCCGACGTACCGAACGTGGTGATCGTGACGAAGGCGGCCGTGCGTTGCAGCCGGGTCTCGGGGTCCTCGCGATAGTCGGAGTGCTCGTCGAAGCCGGCGAGGACGGTGGGGTGCATCGCCTGCACGAGCAGCGCGCGGATGCCGCCGACCAGGGTGGCCGCGTCTCCGTGCACGGCCCAGATGGTGGAGCCCGGGCCGAACCAGCCGTCGTCGCCGCCCTGGCCGAGCTCGCGCACCCACGGGGCGGCCCCGTCGGGATGGCCGGTCAGCAAGGTGCGCACGGCGGCACGCGCAGACGGCAGCGACAGGCTCATCACCCCTGTCTACCTCGACGGCACAGCGCGCCGCCGCATCGGGTCAGGACTGCATGCGCGCCATGGCGAGGGTGACCAGCGAGATCAGCGCCTGCTTCACTGCCGGGCGCGACCGCGCGTCGGTGTAGAAGACGGGGGTCTCGCGACGTACGGCGAGCGCCTCCCGCACGTCGTCGAGGGTGTGCTTGGCGACCCCGTCGAAACAGTTGACTGCGAGGACGAAGGGGATCTGCCGTGCCTCGAAGTAGTCGACCGCGTCGAAACATGCCTCGAGCCGCTCGGTGTCAACCAGCACGACAGCACCGATCGCACCGGTGACCAGGTCGTCCCACATGAAGTGGAAGCGGTCCTGCCCCGGCGTCCCGAACAGGTAGAGCCACAGGTCGCCCGGCAGCGCGATCCGACCGAAGTCCATGGCGACGGTCGTCGAGGTCTTGCGGTCGGTCACGCCGCCCGCATCGTCGACGCCGAGGCTGTGCTCGGTCATCGCTGCCTCGGTCGACAGCGGTTCGATGTCGGAGATGGCACCGATGAAGGTCGTCTTGCCGACCGCGAAGCCGCCGGCGATGACGATCTTCACCGTCACCGGGGCGACGGGCGCCGCCACTCCCGACGGCGCCTGCGACGCCTGCTGCGGCGAGGGCGCCGCGACGTCAGAGCGAGGAAATGCCATCGAGAACACTCTCCAAGACCTTGAGTTGGCTCGCAGCAGGTGTCTGCGACTGAGGAGTTCCGGAGTGGACCACCACGAGCCCGTCATCGGCGAGGTCGCCGACGAGGACCCGCACCACCCCCAGGGGCAGTGACAGGTGAGCCGAGAGCTCGGCGACGGAAAGGATGCCGGCGCCGGTCAGCTCGAGGATGCGGCGACGTTCGGTCGTCTCGTTCGGCCCGGCCGGGGCGACGCCACGGACCAGTGCCTCGAGCCGCAGATCTTCCCGCCCCGGTCGCGTCCGCCCGCGCGTCAGCGTGTACGGACGAACCGTCCGCGACTCCTCCACGAACTCGTCATCGAGCTCGTGGAGGACGTCATCCACGCGGCCTTCGTCGTCCTGCACGATCGATCACCCCTCCACACCGACGGGCCGGACCGCAGCACCGAGAGGCAGCCGGTTGCGCATCTCGGCGACCAGCTGCGGCGTCATGGTGGTCTCCGCGCGGGTCACGAGCAGCGTCATCTCGTAGCCGACCAGGCCCACGTCACAGGTGGCATCGGCGGCGACCGCGAGTACCGAGCCATCGCTGATGCTGGTGGTGAACAGGAACAGGTGATCCATCTCCACGATCGACTGCCGAACCTCGCCGGCCCGCAGCTGACGGGCCGCACCCCGCGTCAGGCTCGACAGCCCGGACACGATCGCCGACAGCTGGTCGCCCTGCGTCCGGTCGAGCTCGTCGGACATCGCCATCAGCAGGCCGTCGGCCGAGACGACGAGGGTGTGCCGCACGCCGGGAACGCTCTTGACGAAGTTCGCGAGCAACCAGCTGAAGTTGGTGGCCTCGGTGCTGAGAGTGGTCACAGTCATCCATTCCTTCTCGGTGCGGCGATCAGCTGGTCGGGTTGCCGGCGGCGTTGCCGGTGTCGTTCTCGGCCTCGGCGGACGTGCTGCGGCCGCGCTCGACGCCGGCGCGGAAGCCGGACAGCATGCCGCGCACCTCCTGCGCGTTGCGGGTACGCCGGGGCGCGTCACTCACGCCGTTGACCGGCTCGGCCTGCGCGGCGCGAGGGGTACGACGGGCCAGCTCGCCCGGCTGCGTCGCCGCGGGTGCGGCCGTCGGCGCGAACGACGGCTCGTAGAGCCCGCGCAGCTCGGACAGCGCCGACGCCTGCAGGTCCGAGGTGAGCCGGTACTGCTGGTCCAGATCGGCCTCCGGAGCGACCGCCGGGACCCCGGCGACGGGCTCGCGCGGCGCACGGGTGGGCAGCGCGGGTGCGGCCACCGGTGCGACCGCCGTCGCCTGGATCGGGGGTCCCACCGGGGCACCGGCGCTGCTCATGGCCGGCGTGGGTACCGGCGGCAGCACGGGCACGACCGGCACCGCGGGGGCCTCAGGTGCAGGAGCAGGTGCCGCGCTGCGGGACGGG
>JAVEDJ010000197.1 GCA_030841025.1 Actinomycetota bacterium | reverse complement strand
TGGACGTCGGTGCCGGCTTCACCGCGTATGCCGCGGCCTATCTCGTCTTCATCCTGCCGCACTCGATCATCACGGTGTCCGTGGTGACCGGGCTGCTGCCCCGCATGAGCCGGCACGCCGCCGACGGGCGGCGCGAGGAGGTACGGGAGGACCTGGCGACCGGCTGGCGGCTCATCTCCGTGGGCATCGTCGCCGCTGCGGCCGCCTTCGTCGCCCTGGGCCCGCAGATCACCGGAGTGCTGTTCGCGACGTTCGACCGGGAGCAGCCCGGCACGTCGCACGTCATCGGCCTGATCCTGGTGGCCTTCGGGGTCGGGCTGCCGGCGTTCTCCGCGCAGTACGTCGCGCTGCGCGGCTTCTACGCCCAGGAGGACACCCGCACGCCGTTCCTGCTGCAGGTCGTGATCGCCGCGACCAACGTGGGGTTCGCGTTGCTGGCCTACTCCGTCCTGCCGCTGCGCTGGCGGATGGTCGGCGTCGCGGGTGCCTACGCGCTCACCTACATCTGCGGTCTGGCCCTCAGCACGGTGGTCCTGCGCCGCCGTCTGGGCGGGCTCGGCCAGCACCAGGTGCTGCGGACCTATGTCCGGCTCGTCGTCGCCGCGGTGCCGGCGGGCGTGGCCGCCTGGGGCCTCGCGCGGCTGGTCAACCACGAGCTCGGCACGGGGCTGGCCGGCTCGGCGAGCGCCCTCGCCGCCGGCGGCGTCGTACTGCTCGCCGGTTTTCTGCTGACTGCGCGAGCGATGCGCATCCAGGAGCTCGCCACCCTGTCCGCGGCGGTCCGGGGCCGGATCGGGCGCTGAGCCACCGGGCGCGCTCAAGGTCGGCATCGCGCAAGCCGACCCACAAGGCATGGCACAGCTCTCGCCCTCGCTCGGCGACCACCCCGCCGGCGACGACAGCGGCGGCATCATCGTCGGCTGGCTGTCCAAGGTCGCCGTCGTGCTCGCCCTGTGCGGCCTGGTCCTGTTCGACTGCATCTCGATCGCCTCGACCGCGGTGACGGTGTCCGACGAGGGCGCCTACGCGGCCCGGCAGGCCTCGGAGAACTGGCAGCAGAGCAAGAACATCCAGCAGGCGTACGACGCCGCCGTGGCGGCGGCCAAGGACAGCAACCCCGCGAACAGGGTTGCCACCAAGTCCTTCACGGTCGACCCCGACGGCACGGTGCACCTGACCGTGTCCCGCACCGCCCGGACGCTGTTCGTCTTCCGCCTCGACCGGACCAAGAAGTGGGCGCACGTCGTCCGCGAGGCGCAGGGGCGCAGCGTCGCCGGCTGAGCGCCGTCCGCCGGTGCGCGCGAGGAGTGAGCGCGTCTCCCGTGGGGTAGTCGGGACCTAGCATGGGACGGGACCGACATCCGTCCGCCGACTACACGCACCACGGGCCGTGATCCGCGGGGCCCGGCCGTTCGTGTAGTCCTGGCTCGACCCCCGAGGAGTGGTGTGTCCGCGCCGAACGCGCTCGAGCCCGGCACCCGGCTCGTCGACCGCTACCGCCTCGAGGAGTCTCTGGGGCGCACCGAGGACACGACCTACTGGCGCGCCACCGACGAGCTGCTCGACCGGCCGGTCGGCGTCTGCCTGCTGCAGGGCGACAACGAGGGCGCCGCGCGGGTACTCGGCGCCGCCCGCCGCGCCGCCGCGGTCACCGACCCCCGCTTCCTGCGCGTCCTGGACGCCAACGAGACCGACGGCGTGGTCTACGTCGTCAGCGAATGGGTCTCGGCCAGCAACCTGGCCGACCTGCTCGCCGATCACCCCCTCACCGCTGCCCATGCCCGCGAGCTCGCCCTCGAGGTCGCCGGTGCGCTCGATGCCGCGCACCAGCAGGGCCTGGCCCACCTGTGCCTCACCCCGGAGCACGTGCTGCGCACGTCGCACGGACAGGTCAAGGTGGCCGGGCTCGCGGTCGACGCCGCCGTCCACGGCATCACCAGCAGCGACCCCGCCGACGCGTCGGCCCGCGACACCCGGGGGGCCGCGGCCATCCTCTATGCCGCACTCACCGCGCGGTGGCCGGGCCAGGACCCGACGGAGGTGGCCCCGGCGCCCTACGACAACGGCCGCCTCTGCACACCGCGCCAGGTCCGCGCCGGTGTCCCCGACGACCTCGACTCCCTGGTGGCCCAGACCCTGGGCAGCGCGGCCCGGCACGGCCAGGACGGCCAGCCGCCGGTCCGCACGCCGGCGGAGCTGGTCGAACGGCTGAACGCCACCGGCGCCACCAGCCGCATCCCGCTGGTGCGGCCCTCGACCGAGTCCCATGACGACACCCCGCCGCCGTACAGCAGCGCGCCCTACCTCGCGCGGTACGACGACGAGGGCGCGCGCCCGGGGCCACGGCTCGGGCGCGTGGCGTACGTGCTCGTCGGGCTCGTGCTGCTGGTCGGGCTGGGGCTCGCGGCGTGGCAGCTGGCCGCAGCCGACCTGGGCGGTGGTCCGGGTCCTGCGTCCGACAGCGAGTCCAGTGCGCCCCCGCCCGGCTCGTCGCCCGGCCGGGCCCTGGACGTCGCGAGCGTCACGACCCTGGACCCCCCTCCGGGTGACGGGGAGGAGAACGGGGACCGCGCCGCCCGGACGATCGACGGCGACAGGTCGACGGTCTGGACGACCAAGAGCTACAACCAGCAGTTCGGCCCCGGCGGCCTCAAGAGCGGTGTGGGTCTGCTGCTCGACCTCGGCTCGCGGCAGAGCCTCTCCAGGGTCATCGTGACCACCGCGGGTGGCAGCACCGACCTGGACGTGCGGGTGGCCGACAGCGAAGGTACGTCGCTGGACGACTATGCCGAGGTGGGGTCGGCCCCCGGCGCCGACGGCAGGACGGTGGTGTCGCTCGACAAGCCGGTCGAGGCGCGGTACGTCCTGGTCTGGCTGACCCGGCTCCCGCAGGACGGGTCTGCTTACCGGGGCCAGATCAGCGAGGTGACCGTCCGCGGCTGACGGTCCCGACCGGGGGGCAGCGGGAACGGCCGGTGCGGCCCGGCTTGAGGCGAGCGCGGTACCTGCCGACCTAGGGTGGAGCTGCGAGTGGGGCCGTCCGCCGCGCGAAAGGGGCCTCGGTGACCGATCCAGGCGCGCCCGCGTCACGCTCCGACACGGAGCTGATGGCAGCGCATGCCGACGGCGACGCCGATGCCTTCGGCGAGGTGGTCCGCCGGCACCGCGACCGGCTCTGGGGGGTGGCGCTGCGCACGCTCGGTGACCGCGAGGAGGCCGCCGACGCCCTGCAGGACGCCCTCGTGTCGGCCTTCCGCGCGTCATCTGCCGGCGGGGCCGCGGCCTTCCGGGCGGAGTCGGCCGTCACCACGTGGCTGCACCGCATCGTGGTGAATGCCTGCCTCGACCGGGTACGACGCAGCGCCAGCAGGCCGGCCGATCCCTGGCCGGAGCACGACCTGCCCGCGCCCGGCCCCGACGCCATGGCCGCGCGGGAGCTCGCCCTGGACCTCGAGGCCGCGCTCGCCACCCTGCCCGCGGAGCAGCGCGCCGCGCTGGTGCTCATCGACATGTACGGCTGGTCGGTCCAGGACGCCGCTGAGGTGCTCGAGTGCCCGGCCGGCACCATCAAGAGCCGCTGCTCGCGCGGGCGCGCCCGGCTGCTGGCGCTCCTGCGACCGGAGGTCGCGGACCGCCCCGCGCCCAGCGCCCCGGGCGGGAACCCCACCGGCGCCGGCGGCGTCCCACCCAGCGACGACCCCGGCGGGGACGGCTCGGCTGACGGCGGTCGCCGAGCACCTGCCACCGCGAGCATGCCTGCGACCCGCGACGAAGGAGGTGAACCGATCCGATGACACCGCAGCCGCCCCACCAGTCACCCTCGGCACATCTGGACCCGGACGTGCTCGCCGACCTCGACGAGGACCTGCTCGATGCGGCCGAAGCCGACCGGGCTGCCCGGCACCTCTCCGGCTGCGCGGCCTGCCGGGCCCGGCACGCTGCCCTCGACGACGTCCGCGGGCTGCTGAGGGGGGCTGCTGTCGTGACCCCGATGCCCGACGACGTAGCGCACAGCCTCGACGTCGCGCTGGCCGTGGCCCGCGGCCCTGCGACCGCAACGTCGGCCGCCACGGTCACCCCGCTGTCTGACGGACGCCGCAGGGTGCCGGGCACGCGCGTCCTGCAGGCGGCCGCCGTCGTACTGCTGCTCGCCCTCGGTGGGCTCGGCTACGCGGCCTTCCTGAGCCCGAACGACGGCACCAGCACTGCTGGCAGCGCGAGCGACGCGCGGCGGGAAGCGGGTGCCCAGGCCGGCGCCGACAGTGGGACCTACCCGGTGACGGCGAGCGGCCGTGACTACACCAGCGAGTCGTTGGCGGCGCAGGTGCCGGCCTTGGTGCGCGGTCTGGCGGCCGCCGTCCCCAAGCCACGCGCCGCCACGGAGGACCGCGCCGGGTCGGCCGGTTCCGGGTCGGCCAGCACGCAGACGAGCCCCGGCTCGGCGGACGGCTTGACCGGCGGCGCACCGCTCGCCGCCTGCGTGGCCGACCTGGCAGGTAAACCGGTCACTCCGCTGGCCGTCGACGTCGCCACGTACCTCGGCCAACCGGCCACGATCATCGTGCTGCCGACCACCGGCAGCAGAACGACCGTAGACGTCTATGCGGTCGCGCCGGGCTGCCCCTCGCAGACGTTCCTGGCCTTCCGTCGCGTCGCGCGCCCCTGATGGGTAAGGAATGGGCGACGCTTAGGATCGGTTGATCCATGCGTCCGGGACGATCCCACGACGATCCCTACGACGATTTCTACGACGATCCAGGAAGGCCCCGCGACACCGTGAGCGACCCGCGCAACGTGATCATCATCGGCTCCGGCCCGGCCGGGTACACGGCCGCCATCTACGCGGCCCGGGCCAACCTGCACCCGCTGGTGTTCGAGGGGTCCGTCACGTCCGGTGGCGCCCTGATGAACACCACCGACGTCGAGAACTTCCCCGGCTTCCCCGAGGGGGTCATGGGCCCGGACCTGATGGACAGCCTGCGCAAGCAGGCCGAGCGGTTCGGTGCCGAGCTGGTCAGCGACGACGTGACCGCGGTCGACCTGACCGGGGACGTCAAGGTTGTCACGGACGGCTCGGGTCAGCAGCACTCCGCGCGCGCCGTGATCGTCGCGACCGGATCCGGCTACCGCGAGCTGGGCCTGCCTAAGGAGAAGCAGCTCTCCGGGCACGGAGTCTCCTGGTGCGCGACGTGCGACGGGTTCTTCTTCCGTGACCAGGACATCGCGGTCGTCGGCGGCGGGGACACCGCCATCGAAGAGGCGACGTTCCTCACCCGCTTCGCCCGGTCCGTCACGATCATCCACCGCCGTGACGCCCTGCGCGCGTCCAAGATCATGCAGGAGCGGGCCTTCGCCAACGACAAGATCCGTTACCTCTGGGACAGCGAGGTCGTCGACATCCTCGGCGAGAACAAGCTGCAGGGCGTCACCGTCCGCAACGTCAAGTCCGGCGAGCAGTCCACCGTCGAGGTCACCGGCCTGTTCATCGCCATCGGGCACGACCCACGCAGCGAGCTCTTCCAGGGCCAGCTGCGCCGCGATGACGAGGGTTACCTGCTGGTCGACCACCCGACCACCCGCACCAACGTCGTCGGTGTCTTCGCCTGCGGCGATGTCGTGGACCACGTCTACCGTCAGGCCGTGACCGCCGCCGGCACCGGGTGCGCCGCCGCACTCGACGCCGAGCGCTACCTCACGTCGCTCGACGACGCGCACCTGACCGGAGACCCAGTCCAGGCCGCGCAGGCGGCCAGCGTCGGCGCGTGAGCCGCGCCCAACAGCCAACCCACTCGACCGCAACGAAAGGATCTCCCGTGGGCGACACCACAAAGCACGTCACCGACGACAGCTTCACCGCCGACGTGCTCGAGCACGACAAGCCAGTACTGGTGGACTTCTGGGCGGAGTGGTGTGGGCCCTGCCGCCAGGTCGCGCCCATCCTCGAGGAGATCGCCGGCGAGCACGCCGACAAGATCACCATTGTGAAGCTGAACGTCGACGAGAACCCCCAGACCGCCGCGCAGTACGGCGTCGTGTCGATCCCGACCTTGAACGTCTACAAGGGCGGCGAGGTGGTCAAGACCATCGTGGGCGCCAAGCCCAAGGCCCTGCTGCTCAAGGACCTCGAAGCCTTCATCTAGCGGCCGCACTGCTCGGACCCGTCGGCCGTTCGCCGGCCGGCAACGCCTCTGCGGCGCTGTTTGCCGGCGGACGGCGGTGGGGATCGGCGCGGTACCATCGCCCGCCCGCCCTTCCGACCCGAGGAGCAACCCTCGATGTCCTTCGAGCGGTCTTCTGAACGCGCCTACCGGCACGGCGACGCGGGGCCTGCGGTCGCGGAGATCCGCTTCAAGCTCGTCGTCCTCGGCCTGCTGGCCGACCTGTCCGCGCCACTGTCGGGCACCAGCACCGCGGTGTTCGACGATGACACCGACCGGGCCGTGCGCGCGTTCCAGCAGCAACGCGGTCTCACCGTCGACGGCGTGGTCGGCGCGACGACGTACCACGCACTGGATGAGGCTCGCTGGCGCATCGGCGACCGCATCCTGTTCTACATGCCCGCGCGCCTGCAGGCCGGCGACGACGTGGCCACGCTGCAGCAGCGCATGCTCGACATGGGCTTCGACTGCGGTCGGGTCGACGGCCTGTTCGGCGTCGAGACCGAGCAGGCGCTGCGCGAGTTCCAGCGCAACGTCGGCATCCCCGCCGATGGGACCTGTGGGCCCACGACGTTCAAGGCGCTCGACAAGCTTGCGCGCACCGTCGTCGGCGGCCGCCCGCACGCCATGCGCGAGTCCGAGGCGATCAACCGCGCCGGACCGACGCTGTCGGGCAAGCTGGTCATCATCGACCCCGGCCACGGCGGCGCAGACATCGGTGTCTCCGGCCACGGCCTGGACGAAGCGGCCCTGGCCTACGACCTCGCCTCCCGGGTCGAGGGCCGGCTCACCCTCACGGGAAGCTCCGCGTTCCTCACCCGCGGACCCGACGGCGACCTCGACGAGGTGGATCGCGCCGGTTTCGCCAACGCGGCCGGCGCCGATCTGGTGATCTCGCTGCACGTCGACGCGCAGGCCAATCCGCAGGCCGCCGGCTGCGCCACCTACTACTTCGGCAACGACCGGATCGACCACCACTCCTCTGTGGGTGAACGGTTCGCCGACCTGGTGCAGCGAGAGGTGTGCGCCCGCACCGACCTGGTCGACCTGCGCGCGCACCGCAAGACGTGGGACCTGCTGCGGCGCACCCGGATGCCCGCCGTGCGGATCGAGCCCGGTTACCTGTCCAACCCGGGAGACGCCGCGCGACTGGCCGATCCGGCCTTCCGCGACGTGCTCGCGGAGGCCGTGGTGGCCGCCGTGCAGCGGCTCTACCTACCGCCGGACGAGGACGCCGAGACCGGCTTGCTGCACATCCCAGCGGATCTGCGGACCGGCGCCGGGCGGCCCGGCTAGCGTCAGACCGGACGGAAGACCGGCTCGGGGTTCATCGACCCGAGCAGCCGCTCGAGGGCGACCTCGACGTCCTCGCGCCACGACACCGCGTTCTTGAGCTCCAGGCGCAGCCGCGGGAAGCGGTGGTGGGGTCGAACCGTCTTGAAGCCCACGGCCAGCAGATAGTCCGCGGGAACGACGCAGGGGTTGGCCCGTCGGGCGGCACGTGACCGTGAGCCCGGCTGGTCGTACGCGTCCTCGCGTTCCTCCGCCTCGCCCGAGGGCGTCAGGGAGCCGAACGCCTCAATGGCTCGGACACCCCGGCGGGACAGGTCCTTGGCGGCGCCCTGCAGCAGCATCCGACCGAAGCCACCCCCCTGGAACTCGTCCAGCACCCGGGCCGTCATCAGCAGCACTGCGTCACCGGAGACAGGCGAGGTCGGGAAGGCCACGCTGCGGGGGACGTAGGCAGGCGGGGCGTAGAGCAGGTAGCCGGCCGGGGACGAGTCGACGTAGACGACCTTGCCGCACGACCCCCACTCGAGCAGGGTCGCCGACAGCCACGCCTCCTTCTCGAGCTCGACATCGCCGTTGTCGCGGGCGATCTCCCGGGCGACGGGGTCGAGCTCCCAGAAGACGCAGCGCCGGCACCGGCGTGGCAGATCGTCGAGGTTGTCGAGCGTGAGGCTGGCGAGCCGTCGCGACACCCCTGCCTCCCCGGCCTCGAGTCGCTGTTCGCCGAGCATCGTAGTGACCGCAGCACCGCGCGACCAGACCCCGAGGGTCCGCCGGCGTGGCTGTCTGGGTGGCCGGGAGGACTGGCCCGCCTGTATCGCTTTGTCGACAAAGCGATATGTCGATCAGCTGTCGGAGGCGGCGGGCGAGTCGTGGGCGCCGTCGGTCATCAGGCCGACGATGCGCTCCAGGTCGTCGATGGAGGCGAACTCGACCACGATCCGGCCCTTGGAGCGACCCAGGTCCACCTTGACCCGGGTCTCGAACCGGTCGGCGAGCCGGTTCGCCAGGACCTCCAGCTTGGGGGCCACCGGCTTGTTCGCCCGCCGGGCCCGCGGCGCCTTGGCGTCGTCCCCGCCCAGGGCCACGATCTCCTCGACGGAGCGGACCGACAGTCCCTCGGCCACGATGCGCTGCGCCAACCGCTCCTGCCCGGCGGCATCCTCGAGGCCGAGCACAGCGCGGGCGTGGCCAGCGGACAGCACGCCCGCGGCCACCCGGCGCTGGACCGAGGGCGGCAGCTTGAGCAGCCGCAGGGTGTTGGAGATCTGCGGGCGGGACCGGCCGATCCGCCCGGCCAGCTCGTCGTGGGTGCAGCCGAAGTCGGCCAGCAGCTGGTCGTAGGCGGCGGCCTCCTCGAGGGGGTTGAGCTGGGCGCGGTGCAGGTTCTCCAGCAACGCGTCCCGCAGCATGACGTCGTCGCCCGTTTGCCGCACGATCGCCGGGATGGTCTCCAGCCCGGCCTCGGCGGCCGCCCGCCAGCGCCGCTCCCCCATGATCAGCTCGTAGCGACCGTCGCCCTGGGGCCGGACGACGATCGGCTGCAGCAGTCCGACCTCGCGCACGGAGTGGACCAGCTCGGCCATGGCCTCCTCGTCGAAGACCTCGCGGGGCTGTCGCGGGTTGGGCGTGATGGCATCGCGCGGCAGCTCGGCGAAGTAGGCACCGCCGGCGGTTGGTGCTCCGTCCGGGTCCGCGACGGTAGCCGGGCTGGCATCCTCACCGGCTCCCTTACCGGCGTCGGCGTTCCGTGCGGGAGCGCCGTCCCCGGTAGTCGCGGCCGGCCGACCCGCGGCCGGCGCTCTCGCGGGAATCAGCAGATCGACCGGCGACGGGCCGCTGGACGCCCCGTCCTCCTTGCCGGGCGCCGTCGGTATCAGGGCACCCAGTCCACGCCCGAGGCCACGCTTCTTCTCGCTCACGATGTCTCCTCTGCACGCACGTCCGGCTTGACCGCTCCGCGGATCGCCATCTCCCGGGCCGCCTCCAGATAGGACAACGCCCCGGTGGATCCCGGATCGTAGGTCATCACCGTCTGGCCATAGCTCGGTGCCTCCGAGATGCGAACCGAACGCGGAATGGTGGTCCGCAGCACGGTGGTCGCGAAGTGGGTGCGCACCTCGTCGGCCACCTGGGCTGCGAGCCGGGTCCGCGCGTCGTACATCGTGAGCAGCACCGTCGAGACATGCAGGCCAGGGTTGAGGTGGGCCTTGACCAGCTCGATGTTCTTCAACAGCTGGCCGACGCCTTCGAGCGCGTAGTACTCACACTGGATCGGGATGAGCACCTCGGGCGCCGCGACCAGCGCGTTGACCGTCAGCAGGCCCAGGCTCGGTGGGCAGTCGATGAGCACGTAGTCCAACCGCGGCAGACCGCTCGCCTCCTGCTCGTCGCACCACGCGGCGTACGCCGTCAAGGCCTTGTCGAGCCGGGACTCCCGGGCGACCAGCGACACCAGCTCGATCTCGGCGCCGGCCAGGTCGATGGTCGCGGGCGCGCACCACAGGCCGGCGATGCCGTCCACCGGACGGACCACCTCGTGCAGCGGCCGGCCGTCGACGAGCACGTCGTAGACCGACGGGACCTCGGAGTGGTGGTCGATGCCCAATGCCGTCGAGGCATTGCCCTGCGGGTCGAGGTCGACGACGAGCACGTTGGCGCCCTGCAGTGCGAGAGCGGCCGCCACGTTCACCGTGGTAGTCGTCTTGCCGACGCCACCCTTCTGGTTCGCCACCGTCAGCACGCGTAGGTGCGGCGGCCGGGGCAGCGGCTTCCCCGTGCGACCAGCCAGCACCCGGACGGCCGTCTCGGCGGCCCGGGCGATGGGGGTGTCCTCCGTTTCACGTGAAACATCCTCCATCACGGAGAGCTCCTCAGCCGTCGCGACCGTCGACCCGTGGGGAAGTGGCGCCGTCGCGCGATACGCCTGCACGGGAGGGGCGGGCGCGGCTTCGTGGGCCTCGGCGCCGGTTGTCGGTCCGAGCCGGCCCGCGGGAACAGGTGGCCGGGGACCGGCGTCCGAGTCTGCGACGTCCACGATGGCCGCCATGACGACGACACCCGCTCCCGTGACCGCCGGTGTGTCGGCGCGGCCGTCCGCCGGTGCGTCGGGCGGGACATCTGCCGGGGCATCGCCCGGGGCATCGGCGCCGCCGTCCGCCGGCGGACCCTCAGCACCACGCGGTGCTGCGGTCCTTTCCGGGCCGGCGGGTGCAGCGGTCTCACCGACGTTCGCAGGTAGGCCGGACGCTGTGTCGATGGGGCCCTCCACCGGAGCGAGGGCGGGCCATCCGAGGCCCAACCCGAGTCCGCGGCGCGGCGCACTGGCCCCGCTGCCTGGGACCTCCGGCCAGCCGAGACCGGTGGCCTCCTGGACCGAGCTGCTCATGGCTTCCTCTTATCTCGGCGCTGGGCCCGCACCGTGGCCGCCGGTTCCCCGGCTCCCATGACGACGCGCACCACCGTGGTGGGCTCTGTCAGGACCTGGATGCCGCACTGCACGACGTCCCAGTGGCGCGCGCCCAGCCGGCGCAGCTCGCCGATCGCGTCGGCCAGCTCTGCCGAGGCGCGCGCACCCTTCAGCGCCAGGAGACTACCGTCTGACCGGAGCAACGGAAGGCACCACGCGGCCAGCTTGGGGATAGCGGCCACCGCGCGCGCGGTGACCATGTCGGCCCGCTGCGTACCGGCCAGCTCCTCGGCCCGCGCCCTGGTCACCGTGACGTTCCCCAGGCCCAGCTCGGCCACGACCTCCTGCAAGAAGGTGGTGCGCCGCAGCAGGGGATCGACCAGCTCGACCTGCAGGTCGGGTCGGGCGATCGCCAACGGGATCCCGGGCAGGCCGGCACCGGAGCCCACGTCGCAGACCTGAGCTCCGGGGGCGATCAGCTCGGCCATCACCGCACAGTTGAGCAGGTGGCGGTCCCAGATCCGGTCGGACTCGCGTGGCCCGATCAGCCCACGGACCACGCCCTCCGTCGCGAGCAGCTGGGCGTAGCGCTCCGCGACGGGCAGCCGCCGCGCGAAGATACGGTGCCGCGCCTCGGTTCCGGCTGTTTCACGTGAAACATGGTCACCCGCTGCGTCCGGTGTTTCACGTGGAACATCCGTCACAGGATGTGACCAGCAATCCTCACGCGGGCAGTACGACGACGCGCCGCTGCGGCTCTTCACCCTCAGATTCGCTTCGCAGTCCTGCCTCGGCAACGGCGTCGTGCACGATCTTGCGCTCGAACGGTGACATCGGCGCCAACCGAGCCGCTTCGCCGGACTTCTTGACTTCCGCCGCCGTGGCAAGCCCCAGCTCGGTGAGCGTGGCGCGCCGGCCGGCGCGGTAACCGCCGATGTCGAGCATCAGCCGCGACCGGTCGCCGGTCTGGGTCAGCACGGCCAGCCGGGTCAGCTCCTGCAGCGCCTCCAGCACCGCCCCCTCGGACCCGACCAGATGGTCGAGGTCGCCCCCGACCACGGACACAGCGGCCCGATCGCGCTCGACGTCCATATCGATGTCACCATCGAGATCGGCGATGTCGAGGAGCTCCTCGAGGTAGTCCGCGGCGATCTCGCCCTCACGCTCCAGCGCGCGGATGTCCTGTTCGCCTCGGCGAACGCCGTTCTGCGCGGCGCCGGGCGCTCCCTCGGTCTCAGTCTCGTCACTGGCCGGTGCGCTGGTCGTTGCGGTCACCTCCGCAGGGGGCGCCTCGGCGGCTTCGGGACTGGTCGACTCGGTCATCGTGGTCCTAACCCTTCACGGACTCGGTGCAGCGATCTCTTGTGGTGCTGGTCGGGTGGTGGCGCTGGCGCGCCGGGCGGCCGCGCCGGGAGTGCGGTCAGCGCTTGCGCTTGGGCTGCCGTCGTGGCTGCTGGCGTTGCCGCGACGGACGGGTCTCGGTCGCGCCGTCGGCAGCTCCCGCGTCGGTACCGTCGGTCACGTCGATCGCGTCGATCCCGCCAGGGGAGCTGCCGTTGGGGCTACCGGCCTCTGCCGACGACCCGGTCGTCGCCGCGGTGGTGGCTGCCGCGGCGTGCCGCGCTGCCTTCTCGGCCTTTCGCCTCTCCAGCGCGTCGAAGGCGGGGGAGCCAGGGGACGGGTTGCGGCGGATGACGTAGAACTGCTGGCCCATCGACCACAGGTTCGTCGTCAGCCAGTAGAGCAGCACCCCGATGGGGAAGTTCACGCCGCTGACGGCAAAGATCAGCGGGAACACGTAGAGCAGGATCTTCTGCTGCTGGGCGAACGGGTTGTCCATCGCCGACGCCGGCATGTTCTTGCTCATGAGCTGCTTCTGCGTCAGGAACGTCGTCGCCGACATCAGCACGATCATCACCGCGGTGATGATCTGGACCCGGACGTTGTCCGCCCCCAGGAATTGATCCGAGATGTGCGCGCCGAAGATGGAGGCGTCGGCCGCCTGAGTCGCCGTGTTGTTGTTCAGCAGGCCGCGCGTGATCGGGTTGGGCGTATGGCCGATGCCGTCGAGGACCCGGAAGAGAGCGAAGAAGATGGGCGCCTGCAGGACGATGGGCAGGCAGCTCGCGAGCGGGTTGGTCCCGTTGTCGCGGTAGAGCTTCATCATTTCCTGCTGCTGCTTCTGCTTGCTCTCGGGGTCGGTCTTCCCCTTGTACTTGGCCTGCAGCTTCTTGATCTCCGGCTGCAGCATCTGCAGCCCACGCTGGGCGTTGATCTGCTTGACGAACAGCGGGATCAGCAGGATGCGGATGACGATGACCAGACCGACGATCGAGCCACCCCAGGCCAGCCCACTGCTCTCATCGATGCCGATCGACTTGAACAAGGAATGAAACGCCAACATGATGAACGTGACGGCGTCGTACAGCGGCTCGAGGATCTTCACGTGCGGGCTCCATGCGGATGATGCGGAGTCGGGGCGGTCCCGGAGTGCTTGGGAGGAACGGGGTCCAGACCGCCGGGGTTCCACGGGTGGCAACGCAGCAGCCGGCGTCCCGCCAGGTAGCTGCCGCGCAGGGCGCCGTGCGAGATCAGCGCCTCGACGGCGTAGGCCGAGCACGACGGGTAGAAGCGGCACCGGGGGCCGAGCAGCGGCGAGATGAGCAGCTGGTAGACCCGGATCGGCAGGGTCAGCAGGCGGCCGATCATCGCCGCGCTGCCGTCTCGCCGTGCGGGGAGCGTGCGGGCGAGCCCAGAACGCTGCGCAGCGCGCGGTCCAGGGCATTGCCGAGCGCCGCGGACGATGCCGTCGCAGCTCCTGGGAGCGCGCGCACCACCAGCCGGGAGCCGGGCGGCAACTGCTCGATTCGGGGGGACACCAGGTGCCGCAGCTTGCGCAGCACGCGATGCCGGACCACCGAACCGCCGATGGCCCGCGAGACCACGAAACCGCAGGTGGAGCCGTCCGTGGTGGCGTCAACCTCGGACATGGCAGGAGTCAGCAGGTGAACCAGCAGCAGGCCGGTACGGCCGCGGCGGCCCCGTCGTACGGTCGCCGCAAAGTCCGCACTACGGCGTAACCGTGCGGAGGCCGGCAGCACGGGGGTCAGGCCGAGAGCCGGGCGCGGCCCTTGTGACGACGGGCGGCGAGGATGGCGCGACCGGCCCGGGTGCGCATGCGAAGACGGAAGCCGTGAGTCTTGGCCCGGCGGCGGTTGTTGGGCTGGAACGTGCGCTTGCTCACTCGTGGGCTCCTGGCCTTGCGACAAGAAAGGGACATCTCGGGACGCGGTGCGGGTGTGTCGGCAGGAGCGGCGCGCAAGGTGGCTGACAAGCCAGCTGGCGACGCTCACAGGAACGCGCGACACCGAGTCGTCGGGGACTCGACCGATCTACGGTACGTGCGGCGGCGGCGCACGGTCAAACCACGGGCGGCGCGCCCTGCCCACGGACCGCCCGTCGCGCGTCCGTAAACCGGCGGCCGGGCCGAACCCTCCATCCTGGCCGCCGGACGTGCGCCGTCTCGCTCGACACGCCGAGCGACGCCACGCTTGCGGCGGAAATTTCTCTCCCGGTTGTGGACAAGCGCTTGCTGGCCGGGTCGCCGGTTGTTAGCGTCGGCGCCTCGACGGGCGGCTTCCCCTCCCGCGGTGTGTGCGACGCTGTGCTCTCCCACGGGCTTCTCCCACGGGCCGCACAGCACCGACGCGACGCTTCGGGACACCCTGTGTACACAGGCTGTGGATGACCATGTGGACGGGGATGGTGGACCGTGGGCGTGACCCCACGAGGGCCTGACCAGCACTGATGCCGGTCCACTGCCCTCACCGGGCAACGACCGGCACCACCGCAGCACGAGGCGAGCGCACGACGAGAGGTGGAGGCCGTGACCAACAACGGCGTCACGGACATCACGGACCCGGGCCAGGTGCCCACCGACGGGGGGCCGGACGGGCCGGACCTCACGGAGGTCTGGGGCCGCTCGCTGGCGGTTCTCGAGGACACGGTCACCCCGCAGCAGCGCGCCTTCGTCCGGCTGAGCACCCTGGACGGTGTCGTGGGCGACACCGCCCTGCTGTCCGTGCCCAACGACTTCGCCAAGGACATCATCGAGCAGCGACTGCGCCAGGTGATCACGGCCAGCCTGGCCGAGCAGCTCGGCCGCGAGATCCGCATCGCCGTCGTGGTCGACCCGAGCCTGGACGACGACGGGCGGCTGGACCCGCCGCCGACCGTGCGGGTCGGCGAGGAGAGCCAGCCCGGCCCCGACGGCCGCGCCCTGCCGAGCGCCGCCCCCGACCTCGACCGCTTCCAGCCCGGTGAGTCCACTGCGGCCGGCACCGGGCGGGAGCCCGGTTCGCGCCGGGAGAGCGAGCCCACCCGGCTCAACCCGCGCTACCTGTTCGAGACCTTCGTCATCGGGTCCAGCAACCGATTCGCCCACGCAGCGGCCGTCGCGGTGGCCGAGGCACCGGCCAAGGCCTACAACCCGCTGTTCATCTACGGCGACTCCGGTCTGGGCAAGACCCACCTCCTGCACGCCATCGGGCACTACGGCATGAGCCTCTACAGCGGGGTGAAGGTGCGCTACGTGAGCTCCGAGGAGTTCACCAACGACTTCATCAACTCCATCCGTGACGGTCGGGCCGACGGTTTCCGCCGCCGCTACCGCGACGTGGACATCCTGCTGGTCGACGACATCCAGTTCCTGGAGAACAAGGAACAGACCCAGGAAGAGTTCTTCCACACGTTCAACACGCTGCACAACGCGAACAAGCAGATCGTCATCTCCAGCGACCGGCCGCCCCAGCAGCTGGTCACCCTGGAAGACCGGCTGCGCAACCGCTTCCACTGGGGCCTGATCACCGACGTCCAGCCCCCCGAGCTCGAGACCCGTATCGCCATCCTGCGCAAGAAGGCGGCCCAGGAGCGGCTGGCGGCGCCGCCGGAGGTGCTGGAGTTCATCGCCAGCAAGATCTCGACCAACATCCGTGAGCTCGAGGGGGCCCTGATCCGGGTCACGGCGTTCGCGAGCCTCAACCGGCAGGGCGTCGACCTGGCGCTCGCGGAGATCGTGCTCAAGGACCTGATCCCGGACAGCAGCCAGCCGGAGATCACCTCCGCGACGATCATGGCGCAGACCGCGGCGTACTTCGGTCAGTCGATGGAGGAGCTGTGCGGCTCGTCGCGCTCGCGCGTGCTCGTCAACGCTCGCCAGATCGCGATGTACCTGTGCCGCGAGCTCACCGACCTCTCCCTGCCCAAGATCGGGCAGCAGTTCGGCGGTCGTGACCACACGACCGTGATGCACGCCGACAAGAAGATCCGCCAGCTGATGGCGGAGCGGCGCAGCGTCTACAACCAGGTCACCGAGCTGACCAACCGCATCAAGTCGCAGGCCCGTGCAGGCTGACTCGCGCATGACGCTCCGCACCCCCGTCTCCCTCCTGGGCGCCCGCCGGGGCCCCCTCCTAGGCCCCCAGCGCCGTACGCCGGCGCGCCACGCCACCCGGAGCGGCCGCTCGGCGACCGGTTCACGGGCCGAATCTCGGGGCTGCTCGCCGGCCCGCCGGCCCGCCGCCGGCCGCGTTCACACCTTGGGGACAAGCCTGTGGAAACAGGGCCGAACGTGCGGGGTGGTGCTGTGGACGACGGTGGATGACGGTTCTCGTCCACAGTCGCCCGGGGCCGGTCCCAGCCGCCCTCCCCAGCCTGTCCCCAGCCTCGTCTACGGTCTGACCTGCAGGAACGGCAGATATCCCCACTGTGCACCGCCCCTAGTGAGACCTCTACAGATACCTATGGAGTTGGATCGACCTCTCACACCAGAGCGGCCCGAGCTGGGGACGACGGGCTCGCCGGGCCACAGTGAGACGAAGCGTGAGCTGTACGACGGACCCCAGCGATCAGCACGACCAGGAGCAGGAGGCGGTGACCGGTGAAGTTCCGGGTGGAGCGCGACGTTCTCGCGGACGCAGTGGCATGGGCCGCCCGCGGCCTGCCCGCGCGTCCGCCGGTGCCGGTGCTCGCCGGCCTGATGCTGGACGCGAGCGATGCCAGTGCGCCTGGTGGGCTGGTGCTCTCGAGCTTCGACTACGAGGTGTCCGCCCGCGTGGAGATCTCGGCCGACATCAGCGAGCCCGGGGTCGCCCTGGTCAGCGGACGGCTGCTGGCCGACATCTCCCGCAGCCTCCCGGACCGGCCGGTCGAGGTCACCACCGACGCGTCCAAGGTCGTGCTGACCTGCGGCACCTCCCGATTCACGTTGCTCACCCTCCCGGTGGAGGACTACCCCGCGCTGCCGACGATGCCCGGCGCGTCCGGCTCGCTGCGGGGTGACGCCTTCGCGGCCGCCGTGGCCCAGGTGTCCGTGGCCGCCGGCCGCGACGACACCCTGCCGGTGCTCACCGGGGTCCGGCTCGAGATCGAGGGCGAGAAGATCACGATGGCGGCGACCGACCGCTACCGCCTCGCGGTCCGCGACCTGGCCTGGACTCCGGAGCAGACCGGGCTCGCTGCCGTGGCGCTCGTCCCGGCCCGCACCCTGTCCGAGACCGCCAAGGCGCTCTCGGGTGCCGACAAGGTGACCGTCGCGCTGGCATCCTCGGGTGCCGCCGGTGAGGGCCTGGTCGGCTTCGAGGGTTCGGGCCGACGTACGACGTCGCGGCTACTGGACGGCGAGTTCCCCAAGTACCGCTCGTTGCTGCCGTCCGAGTCGCAGTCCGTGGCCACGGTCGAGACCGCCGCGCTGGTCGAGTCGGTGCGGCGCGTGGCACTCGTCGCCGAGCGCAACACACCCATCCGGCTCAGCTTCAGCGGCAGCGAGGTGACCCTGGAAGCCGGCACGGGTGACGAGGCGCAGGCGTCCGAGTCGCTCGACGCCGGCCTCACCGGTGACGACATCTCGATCGCGTTCAACCCCAACTATCTGCTCGACGGGTTGGGTGCGCTCGGCGCGTCCTACGCCGAGCTGCGGTTCACCGCGTCGACCCGCCCCGCCGTCCTGGCCGGCAAGGACAGCGCCGACGCGGTCGCCGGTGACGACTACCGCTATCTCCTGATGCCGGTGCGCCTGTCCGGCTGACGGTCTCGTAATCAGTCTCACCAAGCATGTCGCAGGTGACAAGAAACCGTTGTCAGCAAAGGGAATTTGCCGAAATCCTGCTTCGTAGGAAGGGTTGGCAGCCATGAAGCTCGGTCTGGTCGGCTTGGGCAAGATGGGCGGCAACATGCGCGAGCGGCTGCGTCGCGCCGGTCACACCGTCGTGGGCTTCGACTTCAACCCCGACATCAGTGATGCCTCCTCGCTCGAGGACCTGGTCGCGCAGCTCGAGGCCCCGCGTGCTGTGTGGGTGATGGTGCCCGCGGGCGAGGCGACCCAGCAGACGATCCACCAGCTTGGCGAGCTCCTCGCGCAGGGTGACGTCGTGATCGACGGCGGCAACTCCCGCTACACCGACGACAAGCTGCACGCCGAGCATCTGGCAACCAAGGGCATCGGCTTCGTCGATGCGGGTGTGTCCGGCGGGGTGTGGGGCCTGGACAACGGCTACGCGCTGATGGTCGGCGGGGAGACCGAGAACGTCGCCACGGTGCAGCCGATCTTCGACGCGCTGAAGCCGGAAGGGGAGTCCGGCTTCGTGCACGCCGGCCCGGTGGGCGCCGGTCACTTCGCCAAGATGGTGCACAACGGCATCGAGTACGGCCTGATGCAGGCCTATGCCGAGGGCTTCGAGCTGTTGGAAGCGTCCGAGGTGGTGCAGGACGTCCCGGGCGTCATCAAGTCCTGGACGCATGGCACCGTCATCCGGTCGTGGCTGCTCGACCTGCTGGTGCTCGCGCTCGACGAGGACCCCAAGCTCGAACAGATCCGCGGCTTCGTCGAGGACTCCGGCGAGGGCAGGTGGACCGTCGAGGAGGCGATCAACCACGCAGTGCCGTTGCCGGTGATCTCCGCGGCCTTGTTCGCGCGCTTCTCCTCGCGGCAGGTCGACTCGCCGGCGATGAAGGCGGTGGCCGCGCTGCGTAACCAGTTCGGCGGCCACGCGGTCACCAAGGTGGCCAAGGGCGAGGTCGAGGAGCCGGCCTGAGGCCCGGCGGCAGAGACGACCACGCGACCGGCCCGACAGGTCGAGGACCCAGCAGTCAAGGACCGAGCACATGCGGCTGACCCACCTCTCACTGCGCGACTTCCGCTCCTACGTCGAGGTCGAGCTGCCCCTCGACGCCGGGGTGACGGCGCTGGTGGGACCCAACGGTCAGGGCAAGACCAACCTGGTCGAGGCGGTGGGCTACCTCGCGACGCTGGGCTCGCACCGCGTCGCGCAGGACGCCCCGCTGGTGCGGCTCGGCTCCGAGCGCGCCGTCGTACGCGCAAATGTGGTCCGTGACGACCGCGCGCTGCTCGTCGAGATCGAGATCACGCCGGGCAAGGCCAACCGGGCGCGGGTCAACCGCGCGCCCGTACCCCGGGCCCGCGAGGTGATCGGCATCCTGCGCACCGTGCTGTTCGCCCCCGAGGACCTGGCGCTGGTCAAGGGCGACCCGACCGAGCGTCGCCGGTTTCTCGACGACCTTCTGGTGCTGCGCACACCGCGCCTCGCCGGAGTGCGCGCCGACTACGACCGGGTGCTGCGCCAGCGCAACGCGCTGCTCAAGTCCGCCGGGGCCGGCATCCGCGCCGGCAAGGGAGACCTGCGCACGCTCGAGGTCTGGGACAGCCACCTCGCGACGACCGGGGCCGAGCTGCTCGCGGCACGGCTCGACCTGGTCGAGGTGATACGTCCGCTCGTCGACAAGGCGTACGACGCGGTGGCCGACTCCGGCGGGCCGGTGGCCCTCGACTACAAGTGCTCGCTGGGCGAGGACGTGCCGCTGGTGCCGGACAGGGACGTGCTGTCCGCGGCGCTGCTCAGCGAGATCTCCAACCTCCGGCGCAACGAGCTCGAGCGCGGCATCTCCCTCGTGGGTCCGCACCGGGACGACCTGCTGCTCAAGCTCGGACCGTTGCCCGCCAAGGGATACGCCAGCCACGGCGAGTCCTGGTCGTTCGCGCTCGCGCTGCGGCTGGCGGCCTACGACCTGCTCCGCAGCGACACCGATGAGGGTGGCGAGCCGGTGCTCATCCTCGACGACGTGTTCGCCGAGCTCGACGTCGGCCGGCGCGAGCGGTTGGCGGGCATGGTGGCCCGAGCGGAACAGGTGCTCGTCACCGCTGCCGTCGCGGCCGATGTCCCCGAGGAGCTCGCCGGTGCACGCGTCGACGTGATGGCGGGAGAGGTACGGCGGGTGCGATGACCGATCCAGGTGCTTCGGACGCAGCCGGCCCCGACGGGTCGGCCGCGCAGGATGCAGTGGCCGGGGCTGATGCCGCGGCCGCTCCGGTGCGTCGCGGCGTCGAGGTCGCCCGCGGCGCCCTGGCGGCGGCCAAGGCGGAGGCGTCGCGCCGTGGCTTCTCCACCCGGTCGGGGTCGCGGGGCGGGCGTACCGCTGGCACCGGCGACGGATCGGCGGCCGACGGTCGGCGCCGCCGGTTCCGTGACACTTCCGCGCGCAGCGGCGCGCATCCCGACGAGCGAGACCCGCAGACCCTCGACGCGTCGCTCGGCCGGTTGGTCGAGGACCGCGGCTGGCAGACCGACGCCAAGGTCGGCGGGGTGATGGGTCGGTGGGCCGCCGTCGTGGGCGACGAGCTTGCGTCGCACTGCGAGCCGGTGTCGTTCGAGGACGGCGAGCTCGTGGTGGTCGCGTCGTCCACCGCGTGGGCCACCCAGCTCCGGCTGCTCGCCCCGACCCTCGTGCGGCGCCTCTCGGCCGAGCTCGGCGAGGGCCTGGTGACCCAGGTGACGATCCAGGGACCGCGCGCGCCGTCCTGGAAGCGCGGCCGGTTGACCGTGCGCGGGCGGGGACCGCGCGACACCTACGGCTGAGGCGCCGACTGGCGCCTGCGAGGGCCAGTCCTGTTCGGGCCGCCTGGACCCGGTGGGAGCCGGGGAATGGCCCGAGAGCCCGCTGGAGCCGCCGCTCGCGTGGGGGACCCCACCCCCACCCATGTTTGCGCGGCTCCGCCGTCCCCAGACGGCCCTGATGGCCGGTTCTGGTGCCGGGGACGGGTAAGATAAAGACCTGTCCGCACAGTCCGTGCGACGACTGCGCGCTAGCCGCCTCGACCACCCCCCTACCGGTGGATCTGGCTGCCGCGTGCGCGAAGAAAGGTGATCTGTGACGCAGCCGGCCGACTCGACCGAGAACCTCAGCGAGAACAGCGACGGGCAGGCTCCCAGCACCCCACCGACCCCCGCGGTCGCGCCCCCGGCCGCGCCCACCTACGACGCCAGCGCGATCCAGGTCCTCGAGGGCCTCGAGGCGGTGCGCAAGCGACCGGGCATGTACATCGGGTCGACGGGCGAGCGAGGCCTGCACCACCTGGTCTACGAGGTGGTCGACAACTCCGTCGACGAGGCCCTCGCCGGGCACTGCGACCGCATCGACGTGACCCTGCTCGCCGACGGCGGTGTCCGGGTCAGCGACAACGGCCGCGGCATCCCGGTCGACAACGTCGAGAGCGAAGGCCGCCCCGCTGTCGAGGTCGTCCTCACCGTGCTGCACGCCGGCGGCAAGTTCGGCGGCGGTGGCTACAAGGTGTCCGGTGGCCTGCACGGCGTCGGTGTCTCGGTGGTCAACGCACTCTCGAGCAAGCTCGAGGTCGCGATCCGGCGCGACGGTCACCTCTGGACGCAGTCCTACACCTACGGCGTGCCCGACGGTCCGGTGCAACGCGGAGAGCCGACCGACTCGACCGGCACGACCCTGACGTTCTGGGCCGCCGCCGACATCTTCGAGACGACCGACTACAGCTTCGAGACGCTGTCCACGCGACTTCGCGAGATGGCGTTCCTCAACAGGGGCCTCACGATCGCGATGCGTGACGAGCGCACCGCCACCCTCGAGCAGAGCGCCGAGGACGAGATCGACGAGACGACGCCGACCGAGGTGGTCTATCGCTACGACGGCGGCCTCGTCGACTACGTCGACTATCTGGGCGCACGCAAGGAGTCGGTGCACAACACCGTCGTCTCCTTCGAGGCCGAGTCCGACCACATCGACGGCGGCATGTCGCTCGATGTCGCGATGCAGTGGAACACCGGTTTCAACGAGTCGGTGCACACCTTCGCGAACACCATCAACACGCACGAGGGCGGGACTCACGAAGAGGGTTTCCGAGCTGCTCTGACGACGCTGGTCAACAAGTTTGCCCGCGACTGGAGCATCTTGAAGGAGAAGGACGCCAACCTGACCGGCGACGACGTGCGCGAAGGCTTGACCGCGATCGTCAGCGTCAAGCTCGCCGAACCGCAGTTCGAGGGTCAGACCAAGACCAAGCTCGGCAACACCGAGGCCAAGTCGTTCGTGCAGCGCGTCGTCAACGACCGGCTCGGCGAGTGGTTCGAGAAGAATCCGAGCGAGGGCAAGGAGATTGCCCGCAAGGCGATGTCCGCGTCGATCGCGCGGCTGGCCGCCCGTAAGGCACGTGACGCGGCCCGCAGCCGCAAGGGTCTGCTCGGCGGCGGCAGCCTGCCCGGCAAGCTGGCCGACTGCCAGTCGACGAACCCCAACGAGTGCGAGCTGTTCATCGTCGTGGGCGACTCGGCCGGCGGTCCGGCCAAGCAGGGGCGCGACCAGAAGGTCCAGGCGATCCTGCCCATCCGCGGCAAGATCCTCAACGTCGAGCGGGCGCGCATCGACCGGGTGCTGCAGAACCAGGAGGTCCAGGCCATCATCTCGGCGCTGGGCACTGGCATCCATGACGACTTCGACATCAACCGGCTGCGCGATCACAAGGTGGTGCTGATGGCCGACGCAGACGTCGACGGCCAGCACATCCGCACGCTGTTGTTGACCCTGCTGTTCCGCTTCATGCGTCCGGTCGTCGAGCAGGGCTACGTCTTCCTCGCCCAGCCGCCGCTCTACAAGCTCAAGTGGTCACGGCCGCATCCGGCCGAGTACGCCTACTCCGACCGCGAGCGCGACGCTCTCACTGCGGCCGGGGTCGGGGCCGGCCGCAAGCTGCCCAAGGACGGCGGCATTCAGCGTTACAAGGGCCTCGGTGAGATGAACAACGACGAGCTCTGGGAGACGACCATGGATCCCGAGCACCGCATCCTGCTGCAGGTCACTCTCGAGGACGCTGCGCAGGCCGACGAGATGTTCACCACGTTGATGGGCGAGGACGTCGACTCGCGTCGACGGTTCATCCAGCGCAATGCCAAGGACGTCCGCTTCCTCGACATCTAGGCGACGACGAGCCATCGCCACCGTCGTACGCCCCTTCTAGGAGAAGCCACCAGTGACCGACATTACCGACGAGACCCCACCCGTTCCGCCCGGCGGCCGCATCGAGCCGGTCGACCTGCAGGTGGAGATGCAGCGGTCCTACCTCGACTACGCGATGAGCGTCATCGTGCAACGGGCCCTGCCCGACGTGCGTGACGGCCTCAAGCCGGTGCACCGCCGCGTTCTCTACGCGATGTACGACGGTGGCTACCGGCCCGACCGCGGCTTCTCGAAGTGCTCGCGCGTCGTCGGTGACGTGATGGGGCAGTACCACCCGCACGGTGACACGGCGATCTATGACACGTTGGTGCGGCTCGGTCAGCCATGGTCGCTGCGCTACCCACTCGTGCAGGGCCAGGGAAACTTCGGCTCGCCGGGCGACGACCGCCAAGCCGCTATGCGGTACACCGAGTGCCGATTGGCGCCGCTGGCCATGGAGATGGTTCGCGACATCGACCAGGAGACGGTCGACTTCACCCCCAACTACGACGGCCGCCAGCTGGAGCCGCAGGTCTTGCCGGCCCGCTTCCCGAACCTGTTGGTCAACGGCTCGGGCGGCATCGCGGTCGGCATGGCCACCAACATCCCGCCGCACAACCTGCGGGAGGTCGCGTCGGGCGTCCAGTGGTACCTCGAGAACGCCAACGCCTCCAACGAGGAGCTGCTCGAGGCTCTGCTCGAGCGCGTCAAGGGTCCCGACTTCCCGACCAAGGGCCTGATCGTCGGCACCAACGGCATTCAGGAGGCCTACCGCACCGGGCGGGGCTCGGTCACCATGCGCGCGGTCGTCGAGGTGGAGGAGGACTCGCGCGGGCGCACCTGCCTCGTCATCAGCGAGCTGCCCTACCAGGTCAACCCCGACGCGCTGGCCCGCAAGATCGCCGAGCTGGCCGACTCCGGCAAGGTCGCGGGGATCGCCGACCTGCGTGACGACTCCTCGTCGCGCACCGGCATGCGGCTGGTCGTCGTGCTCAAGCGCGACGCCGTCGCCAGCGTCGTACGCAACAACCTCTACAAGCACACGCAGCTGCAGGACAACTTCGGCTGCAACATGCTCGCGCTCGTCGACGGCGTACCGCGCACGCTCTCGCTCGACGCGTTCGTGCGGCACTGGGTGACCCACCAGCTCGAGGTCATCGTCCGGCGCACGCAGTACCGCCTGCGCAGGGCCGAGGCCGCCGCGCACATCCTGCGCGCTCTGCTCAAGGCGCTCGACGCCATCGACGAGGTCATCGCGCTGATCCGCGCCAGCGAGTCGGCCGAGGCGGCCCGTGGCGGCCTGATGGAGCTGCTCGAGATCGACGAGATCCAGGCCACCGAGATCCTCAACATGCAGCTGCGTCGGCTCGCCGCCCTCGAACGCCAGAAGATCATCGACGACTACGACGAGCTGATGCGCGACATCGAGGAGTACAACTCGATCCTCGCGTCTCACCAGCGGCAGCGCACCATCGTCAGCGAGGAGCTCGCGGAGATCGTCGAGCGGTACGGCGACGAGCGGCGCAGCGAGATCATCCCCTACGAGGGCGACATGTCGGCCGAGGACTTCATCCCCGAGGAGGATGTGGTCGTCACCATCACCCGTGGCGGCTACGCCAAGCGCACCAAGGCTGACCTCTACCGTGCGCAGCGTCGTGGCGGCAAGGGTGTCCGGGGCGCGCAGCTGCGACAGGACGACCTGGTCGAGCACTTCTTCGTGACCACGACGCACCACTGGCTGCTGTTCTTCACGAACAAGGGCCGCGTCTACCGCGCGAAGGCCTACCAGCTGCCCGACTCGGGCCGCGACGCGCGCGGACAGCACGTCGCCAACTTGCTCGCGTTCCAGCCCGACGAGCAGATCGCCGAGATCATAGACCTCAAGGACTACGAGGTCTCGCCCTACCTCGTGCTGGCTACGCGCAGCGGCATGGTGAAGAAGACCCGCCTCACCGAGTACGACTCCAACCGGACCGGCGGGCTCATCGCCATCAACCTGCGCGAGGACGACGAGGTGATCTCGGCACGGCTGGTGGCGGCCGACGACGACCTGCTGATGATCAGTCGCAAGGCCATGTCCGTGCGGTTCACCGCCACCGACGAGGCGCTGCGCCCGATGGGTCGGGCCACCTCCGGGGTGACCGGGATGCGCTTCCGCGACGGTGACGAGCTGCTCGCCATGGACGTCGCCCGTCCGGACGGGTCACTGTTCACGGTGACCGACGGCGGCTACGCCAAGCGCACCGACGTGGGTGAGTACCGGCTCCAGGGCCGCGGCGGCTACGGCACCCAGGCGATGAAGTTCTCCGAGGCCCGGGGGTCCCTGGTGGGGGGTCTCGTGGTGGACGAGACCGACGAGGTCTTCTCGATCAAGGCCAGCGGTGGCGTGACTCGAGTGGCCGTCGGCGAGGTCAATCCGACCGGACGTGTCACCATGGGGGTGCGGTTCATCTCGCTCAACGAGGATGACGCCGTGGTGGCCATCGCCCGGAACGCTGAGCGGGCAGTGGCTGCCGAGGAGGACTCCGAGGAGGAGTCGCCAGTCGAGACGCCGGCTGGTGACGCCGACCAGACTGACCTCGCCGAGCAGCAGACCGGCGAAGAGGGGACCGACGAGTGAGCACCCCGAGCGTTCCCCAGCGAAGTCAGTGGGGTGGCGGTCAACCGACTGCCACCATGCCGCCCGTCTCGGACCGGGCCGCCGCGCGGCGACCGGCACCGTCCGCCGTGACCAAGGCGCGCAAGGCCCGCCTCGTGCTCGCGCGGGTGGACCCATGGTCGGTGATGAAGCTCGCGTTCCTGCTGTCGATCGCGCTGGCCGTCGTGATGTTCGTGGCGGTCACCGTGCTCTGGTCGGTGCTCGACTCGATGGGGGTCTTCGACTCGGTCGGCCAGACCGTCGAGAGCGTCACGCGCTCCAGCGACAACGCGCAGGGCGTCGACATCTTCTCCTACATCGGGTTCAGCCGGGTGCTCACCCTGACCGCCCTGCTCTCGGCCGTCAACGTCATCCTGATGACCGCGCTCGGCACCCTCGGTGCCTTCCTCTACAACCTCGCCGCGAGCCTCGTCGGCGGCATGCACGTGACGCTCACCGAGGACGTCTGATCCACGCTTTGCGCAAGCACGTCAGCGGGTCCGAAGCGGTTGGTCGGCCTCCGCTCGCGTGGGGTAGTCTTGCGCGGCGCGCGGGCCTATAGCTCAGCTGGTTAGAGCGCTGCCCTGATAAGGCAGAGGTCAGTGGTTCAAGTCCACTTAGGCCCACTCTGGCGACCGTCGGCTCAGGAGGTTGGCATGAGAAAGAAGCTGCTCGTCGCGGCCGTCGCCGCCATCGGCGGGGCCCTTGCCTACCGCAAGGTCAACGCCGACCGCAACGCCGAACAGGATCTCTGGGCCGAGGCGACCGACCGGGTCCGGTAGCACTCGCAGGGCCCGTGCACCGGCAGCAACGCCGGCTCGGGGACGTGGCGCAATTGGTAGCGCACCTGCTTTGCAAGCAGGGGGTTAGGGGTTCGAGTCCCCTCGTCTCCACCATCAGACGCGGACGTCACCCGGCAGGTAAGAGGCCGGCGCCCGACGGACATCACCGGTGCCGTGGTCACGCAAACCCCGGCGCAACGACCACCCGGCCGGTGAGGCGCCGTCAGCCCGTGGTCTTCTCGGCCACGAACGCGAACTTGCGCACCCGTCCCTCTCGCAGCCAGTCGCTCCAGAGCCGGTGGGCGGCCAGCAGATCATCCAGGGCCCGGCGCCCGATGTGCGCGGCAATGTCCGACTCATGGACGGTGTACGCGGTGATCAACGAATCGACCACGGCCCGGTGGGACTGACTGCACTCGTTCTGCCAGCGGACCCGCATCCCGACCCGCTCCAGGCAGGAGACCATCTCGGACAAGGGAATGAGCCGCACGGTGTCGGCGTGCGGCATGCGGTCTCGTTCCGCGGCCGTCAAGGGCTGCCCCTCCTCCAGGGTGAAGGCGAAGCGCCCCCCGATCGGGAGCGCCGGGGATATCTCGCGAAGGAGCGCCTCCTTGTCGGGAAAGAGCAACATGGTTTCCAGCAGGAGTACGACGTCGAACGGGCCAGCCGGAATCGGGGGGATGCGCGATACCTCGAAGCGGCAGGCAAGGTCGCGGGCGCGCTCACGTGCGAGGGCAATGGCGCTGGGGCTGTGGTCCACTCCCAGATATGTGCACGCCAGCTCCCGAGTGATGAACCGTCCGGGCCCGGCCACTCCGCAACACAGGTCCAGCACGGAAACGCCAGGCCCGACACCGGCCCGAACGGCCAAGGCAAGGATTTCGCCGCTCGGCATGAAGTTTTCCTGATCGACGAACTCGCCGGGGGCGTACGCCGATCGGCGGGCCCGCTCCATGGCTGGGACAAAAGGAGCGTCCTCGTCCTGTCTCATGGCCTTCCTCAGTCCGTGCGGAACGTGCGACGCGTGCCGCGCATCGCCGCATACTGGCTGCTCGACAGGGGTGTCCGCCATCGGTAGCACTCCTCCGGACCGGGATTTGAACGAAACGGCCGCTTCTCCCGTTCTCATCGATGTAGCCCACTGCCGTACCCAGCGACGCGGAGGCACGGTGCCATCGGTTCGAACCGGCCCGGCGATTGGGCTGACCGCGCAGCTGATGCTGCTCGCCGTACTGGCCGGAACCCTCGGCCTGGGCATCGCCGGGTGGGTCGTCGGCATCGCCTGCGGCGTGGTCACCAACGCCGCCCTGGCCCGTGGCCTGGCGCGTTCTGGAGCCGGCGCGCTCGGGCCCGCCGACGGGGTGACGCTCGCCCGCGCCACGCTCGTCGGCGGCGTGGCGGCACTGGTCGCGGACTCGCTCGGGCAGCGCTCGCCAGTGTCGACGCTGGTGGCGCTCACGGCCGTAGCGCTGGTGCTGGACGCGGTCGACGGCTGGGTGGCGCGGCGGACCAGGACGGCATCGAGCGTCGGCCGGCACTTCGACCAGGAGGTCGACTCGTTCCTGATCCTCGTCCTCAGCGTGTACGTCGCCTCGTCCTTCGGGTGGTGGGTGCTCACGATCGGCGTGGCGCGCTACGCGTTCGTCGTGGCCGGTCGGCCGCTGCCGTGGCTGCGCGAGACCTTGCCACCGCGCTACTGGGGCAAGGTCGTTGCGGCGATCCAGGGCATCACGCTGACGGTCGCGGCGGCGGACGTCCTGCCCCGGTCGTGGACGTACGCCGCGCTCGTCGCGTCCCTCGCGCTGCTCACGGAGTCGTTCAGCCGTAGTGTGTGGTGGTTGTGGTGTCGGCGGCGCGCCGCATCTGGCACGTCCCTGGCAGCTGCGGATCAGTCGGGCAGTCTCCCCGACGCAGCTGAGCCGGGACCGGCCCGAGGGCGATTGCGCACCGTCGCCGCCGCGACGACCACGGTCCTGGCCCTGCTGCTCGTGTGGGTCGCCCTCGTCGCTCCGAACCAGCTGAGTCGTCTCACGCTCGGCGAGTTCGTGCGGATCCCCGTCGAAGGACTTGTCGTCGTCGCAATGGCTCTCGTCCTGCCCGGCACCGCACGACGCGTCCTGGCGTGGATGCTCGGACCCGCACTCGGCCTGCTGGTCCTCGTGAAGCTCCTCGACATGGGCGTCTTCGCGACTCTCGCCCGTCCGTTCAACCCGGTGACCGACTGGGGCTACCTCGGGTCTGCGGTCGAGACGCTGCGCGGCTCGTTCGGCGAAACCGGCGCGAACGTGGCCATCGTCGGTGCGGGGTTGCTCGCCGTCGTCGTGCTCGTCCTCACGACCCTGTCGGTGCTGCACCTGACCCGGTTCGCGGCGCGCCACCGCACCTGGTCACTGAGGGCTGTCACGGCGCTCGGCCTCGTCTGGGTGCTGTGCGCGGTCCTCGGCGTGCAGCTCGTCTCCGGCACGCCTGTCGCCTCCACGAGCGCAGCCGGCCTCGCCTACGACCAGGCGCGCGCAGTGCGCAACGGCGTGCTGGACCACGCGATCTTCGCGGACGAGATCGCCCACGATCGCTTCCATGACAGCCCGAGCGACCAGCTGTTGACCGGCCTGCGCGGCAAGGACGTCATCGTGGCCTTCGTCGAGAGCTACGGGCGGGTCGCGGTCCAGGACTCGGCCTTCTCGCCGCAGGTCAATGCGGCGCTCGACACAGGCACCCGGCGACTGCAGGCGGCCGGCTTCTCCTCCCGCAGCGCCTTCCTCACCTCACCGACGTTCGGTGGCATCAGCTGGCTGGCCCACGCGACTCTGCAGTCGGGGGTGCGGGTCGACAGCCAGCGGCGCTACGACCAGCTGGTCACGAGCGACCGCTTCACGCTCAGCAAGGCGTTCAAGCGCGCGGGCTGGCGGACGGTCGCCGACGTGCCGTCCAACAACCGGGACTGGCCGCAGGGCAGGTCGTTCTATCACTACGACCAGCTCTACGAGCGGCACAACGTCGGGTATGCCGGTCCGACCTTCGCCTACGCCTCGATGCCCGACCAGTACGTCATGTCGGCCTTCCAACGCCTGGAGCTCGCGGCACCCGACCGTGCTCCCGTGATGGCTGAGATCGACCTCGTGTCGAGTCACGAACCGTGGACGCGCATACCGCGGCTGATCGACTGGAGCAAGGTCGGCGACGGTTCGGTCTTCGCCAGGATGCCCGTCGAGCAGGTGTCGCGAGCCGCCCTGTGGAGCGATCGCGACAAGGTACGCGCGGCGTACGGCCGGTCGGTCCGGTACACGGTGAACACCCTCGTCTCGTTCGTGGAGCACTACGCCGACGACAACCTCGTCCTTGTCCTCCTGGGCGATCACCAGCCCGCGACGATCATCACCGGTCCAGACGCGAGCCACGACGTGCCGATCACGATCGTCGCCCACGACAAGGCGGTCATGGACCGGATCTCCGGGTGGGGCTGGCAGGACGGGTTGCGGCCCGACCCGCACGCACCCGTGTGGCCGATGAGTGCGTTTCGCGACCGCTTCCTCACCGCGTACGGCGGGCAACCGGCGACTCCGTAGTCATCCGGACACGCAACGGTCCAGCGCGTGCGTCAGCGGGTGATGACCCAGCCGCGCAAAAGGTCGTGGTCGGAGAACCTCGACGCGGTCGCGTCCCCCTCGGCCACGACGAAGTCGTGGGCGCTCACGAAGATGTAGTCATACTTCCCGCCCGAATCGTAGGTGTGCTCGCCGCACCGGCAGTGCTCCGATCCCTGGTCGACCTCCTCGAAAATGCCGTTCCCGCCGCCCCGATGCGATCGCGTGTACAGGGCGCTCATTGCTCTGTCGGTGGGGCGCAGGTTGAAGTCGCCCATGACCACGACGGGGACGCGGTAGGCGGCGACCCAGCGCGCGGCCGCCGCGACCTGCTCGCGCCGGATGTCACCACTGGGGTCTTCGTCGGCGGCCACGACGTGCGACGTGCAGATGCGCGTCGGACGGCTCCCGAGCTCCGCCTTCGCGCACAGCAGCCCGCGGAGCTCGGTGGTGCCCACGTGGTTCTGGGCAGCGTAAGTCACCGGGTCGGCATCGACGATGGTGGTGCGAGTCAGTACGGCGATGCCGTAGTCCACGCCGCCCCTGCACCCGCCGCGCTCGGTGACCAAGAACCGGGAGTGCATCGCCCAGCCACGTCTGGAGATGCCGTCGAGGACCGCGGCGAGCTGCGGGCGGCAGAGCTCGTTCAGGCTGACCGCCATTGGATGGAAGCCCGCCAAGGAGTTGACGACGCCGCCGACCTTGTCGGCGTCGTCGTCGCGGCAGACGTGTCCGCACAGGTTGAACTGCACCAACCGGATGTCGTCGCCGGCCGACGTCACCGGGCCCGTCCCGGCGAGCACTCCCGCACCTATGGCCAGGGCAAGGACGAAAGCTGTGGGGCGGATCTGCGCCCACACACCACCCGCGTTCCACACCCGAGCATTGTCCGTCCTTGCTCCCTTCTCGGTCAGTCCAGGCGAAACCGCGACGAGAGGGCATAGCGAAGCAGCACCACGTCACCGATCTGGCGAACCTCCGCGAGGGTCGCGCGCCGCTGCGGGTTCCACGGGAACTGGCCGTCGCTGACGAACCGCCGGGCGCGGGAGTCGCCGATGAAGAACGGCGCCACGACCAGCTGCAGTTCGTCGGCGAGGTCACCGGTGAGGAACTGCGTGTGCACCGTGCCGCCGCCCTCGACCATCATTCGCCGCACGCCGCGCGCACCGAGATCCTCGCTGACCTGCCGCATGTCGACCGGCCAGCCGCCGTCGATCACGGTCGCCACCGGCCCCAGCCGGGAGCGGGCCTCGGCCACCGCGGCGCTCGCGCAGTAGACCAGTTTCTCGACGTCGCCCACGGTGAAGAAGTTCGCGCAGGCGTCCAGCTGGGCGCCCCTGGTCACGGTCACCTTGATCGGTGACGGGCCCAGTCCTTGGACGACCCGTTCGTCCCGCCGCGCGGCCGAGCGCACCAGCAGCCGCGGGTTGTCTTGTCGGACGGTGGCCGCGCCCACCATGATTGCGTCGCAGCCGGCGCGAACGGCGTCGACCCGGTCGAAGTCGGCTTCGTTGGACAGCGCCAGGCGCTGCTCGGTCGCGCCGCCGAGGTATCCGTCGATCGACGTGCCGCAGCTGAGCAGGGTGTAGGGCCGCTCAGCCACGCCCGGCCCTTTCCGACCTGGCCGCCGCCGGCACCCGCCACTGCGCTGGGCCCGCCGGGTCGCGCCGCCCGGCGCGCCGGTGCAGCCACGCCATGACGAGCACCACGGCGCCGGGCAGGCTGGCGACGACCACCATCACGCCGTAGACCACGGCGGTGGCCACTCCCTGGGCCGCGCCCAGCCCGGCCGCGCCGAACACCCACGCCGCCACACCTTCCCGGGGACCCCATCCGGCGATGCTCGGCACCGTCGCGCCCAGCAGCACGAGCAGCGCCAAGGGCAGCAGGCGGGCGAACGAGGCTGTGGCGCCCGCGGTCCGCGCGGCGATCAGGAAGGTGGCCGCATGGCCGGCCACGACGATGGCGGAGGGCAGCACGATGCCGGGCCACGCTCGGCGTGCGAGCAGCCCGACACGGACGTCGGAGCGGGCGGCCCGCCAGGTGCGCGCCCACCGCGACCGCCCGCCCTCCGGCATGGCCCGGACCAGGAGTACGACGCCGAGCGCGAGCGCCGCGAGCGCGACCGCGACCACCGGCATGGACGAGCGAACCGGCGAAGGAAACGAGAGCAGCACGATCGTGGTCAGCACGCCCTGCACGACCTGTCCGGCGGTGCGTTCCCAGGCGACAGCCCGCAGCGCACGGCCAACGTCCCCGACGTCGCGGCCGTGGCGCACCCCGCGGTGCACGTCGCCGACCACGCCGCCGGGGAGCACCGTGTTGAGGAACACCGACCGGTAGTACGCGGCGACCGCCACGCCGAACGGCAGATCCACGCCGAGACCGCGGGCGACCGTTCGCCAGCGCCAGGCGCAGCAGACCGTGGTCAGCACCGCGATGACGCCGGCCGCTGCCAGCGACCGCCCGTCGACGGCGTGGATGCCGTCGAGGAAGGGGCCAGTACCCAGCCGCCAGACCAGGACCGCGAGGATCGCGGCGGCACCCAGCAGGCGCGCCCACCCCGCCAACGTCCGGCTCATCCTGGCGCTCGACTCCCTCGTCGGTGCTGGCGAAGCGTCGCACACACCGTCACCCGTGCGGAGCCGCTCCCTGATCGGGGATACGTGCGGCGGGCCCCCGGGGTTCACCGGCTCGGTCGGAAATCATCGCGGCAGGGCCAGCAGATCCTCGTGGTGCACCGTGACAGCCAGGCGGCCGGTGGCTGCCTCGGCCCGGCGCCGCCGCACGTAGGCGGCGCCCGGGCCGACGAGCTCCGGCCGTTGCTCGACCGCCGCGCCGACCCAGCCGGTGAACCACTCCGCGGTCAGCTCGGCCGAGCCGCTATGAGCAGGGCCGAGCCGCCAGGGGCTGGGCCGGACGACCACCTCGGCACCGAGCCGCGTGAACGCGTCGACCGCAGCAGCGACCGCGTCCGGCCCGAGCAGTCGCCGGCCACCGGTCGTACGGCGCTGGTGGTCGTTGAACGCGTCCGCGACGAGCTCGTCCAGCGGGTCGCCCGGGAGGAGGTCGACGCGTCCGACGACGGACCCGGTCATCAGTACGGGGCAGCCGGCGCCGGCACATGACCTGACCAGCCGGTCCAGCTCGTCTGCAGTCAGCATGTCCAACAGGGCCGAGGCGGTGAGCAGGGACGCGTCCGCCAGCTCGCCCGGGTCCAGCCGGGTGATGTCGCACTGGCGGGTCTCGGCGGTCACCGCGGTCCCGTCTGCGGCTGCAGCGGGGAGGTCCGCCGGGGCAGCGGCGAGCAGGTCAGCGTCCCGGTCGTACAGGACCCAGTGCTGCGGCCCGGGCAGCAGCGGGGCGAGCCAGCGGGTCATCGCCCCGGTGCCGCAGCCCAGGTCGTGGATCACCAGGCGACCGTTGGCCGGCAGGTGCTGCCGGGCCCGGCTGACGAGGTCGGCCGCACGGGCCTGCGCGTCGGCCGGCTCCCGCAACGCCAGCCACTCCGGGCTCACCCGGACCGTCTCGACGCTCATCCCCGGGGCCCTTCGGAACGGCTCACTGGCCGGCCTCGGTCAGGACCCGCGAGATCGCCGCAGCGCTGCTCGACCAGCCGGGCAGCGCCGTGCGCCGCTCGCGGGCGGCCCGCCGCAGCCGTCGCCGCAGATCGGCGTCGACGAACCAGTCGCGTAGCGCGGCACCGAAAGCCGCCGGGTCGCCCGGCGGGACCAGTACGCCCGGCCGGCTTCCATGAGCGCCGTGGCCGAGCGCTTCCGGCACCCCGCCGACCGCTGTCGCGACGACAGGGAGCCCGCGCGCCAGCGCCTCGGTCACGACCATGCCGTAGGTCTCGGCGCGCGAGGCGAGGACCAGCAGGTCCGCGGCGGCGTACGACGCGTTGAGGTGGCCGCCGGTGAGCACTCC
>JAVEDJ010000145.1 GCA_030841025.1 Actinomycetota bacterium | reverse complement strand
GCCGGTCGACGCGTTCCTGCCACGCGTCGTGCCAGCCGTCGCCGTACACCGCGGGCACGGGAGGGAGGGCGTTCATCGCGACCATGTACAGCGGGTAGTCCACCAGGTCCAGCAGCCGGAGCGCGCCGCCCATGTAGTGCACGTCGTCGGTGTAACGGTCGTCGGTCGCGTAGATGGCGATGACCGCCTTGAGCTGCGGCGGTCGCTCGCAGGCCACCTGCAACGAGTTGAACCCGGAGTACGACGTGCCGTACATGCCGACCGCCCCGGTGCACCACGGCTGGTCGGCGAGCCAGCCGATGACCTCGCACAGGTCGGCCTGCTCCCGGGCGGGGTACTCGTCCACCGCGAGCCCGTCCGACGAGCCCGTCCCGCGCAGGTCCACGCGTGCGACGGCATAGCCGTGCTCGTCGCGCAGCCGGACGTACTCGGGGCGGTAGGTCGCCGTCAGGTCGTCCTTGCGGTAGGGGAGCGCCTCGAGCAGGCACGGGGCAGGCATGCCCGCCCCCGGCAGGTACAACGTCGTGGCGAGCCGGGTGCGGTCCGCGAGCGGGATCATCACCCGCCGTACGACGCCGGCGGTGCGGGTCGGGGACGTTTCCGCGGAAACGCCTCCGCGCTCAGCCACCCGGTCCGCCGAGCAGCCGAACGACCTCGTCGAAGGGCAGACCGGTGGACGTGTGGCCGCCCCGCCCGACGACGGTGGATGACCTCATCAGGCTGGTTACCACGGCTTCCTCCGGCGCCTCTACGACCGCGGCGAAAGACGGGTCGAGCTCGCGGCCGACGACGGGAACACCGGGCGGTGGGGCGCCACGGTCCGCGCGCAGGCCCGTCGCGAGTGCGAGGAAGATCTCGCCGCTCCCGTGGTGGCCGGTGCTGCCGGTGCGCGCGAGCCCGAGGCCGGCGCGGCGCGCCAGGCGCTGGCAGCCGGCACTGTCCACAGGTCCGTCGGTGACGACCACGACGATGCACGAGCCTGCCGGCTCCGGTCGCGGCGGTCCGGCCACGGGCGGCAGCACTCGCCCGACCGGGACCCCGGCGATGGTCAGCCGCTCGTGCTCCCCGAAGTTGGTCAGCACGAGCACGCCGACGGTGTGCCCGGACGGGACGACGCGCGACGCCGTACCGATGCCGCCCTTCCAGCCCAGGCAGCTCATCCCGGTGCCGGCACCCACCGCACCCTCGTCGGGCGGCCGGCCCGTGCCGGCCGACGCACGCGCCGCCCGCAGCGCCGACGCGACGTCCTCGGCCGTGACCTGGGTGCGGCGCGCATCGGACAGAAAGCTGTCGTCGCACTCCGCGACCAGCGGCAGGATGAAGTCCTCCACGCCGATCGTGGGCTCCTCCTCGGCCAGCAGCTCGCAGGCGGCGTCGAGGACCCGGCCGACCTGCATCGTCGAGGTGAGGAAGACGGGTGTCTCGGCGATGCCCCACTCCTGCATGGACAGGAAGCCGGTGCACTCCCCGGCACCGTTGAGCACGGCACCACCGGCGGGGACCGGCTGGAGGAAGCAGTTGCCGCCGAGGTCGAGCACCGTGACGCCGGTGCGGGCGACGCCACGGCCCTCGGGCGGGTCGGCCTCGTCGCGCCACACCGTCGTGTGGCCGACGCCCACGCCGGGCACGTCGAGCACCGAGGAGGTCGGGCCGGAGGGGAGCAAGCCGATCCTGACTGGCAGGTCAGCAGCGCGCGGCATCGCCACAGCATGCCGCCTCCCGGAGAAGATGACCATGGCGGCACCCCGCCGCCCCCGCCGCCCCGCCGCCCCCACCGCTCCCAACGTGACAGCATGCGCGCCGTGGCGACGTTCCCTCCGGTGGTCTGGTCCGGCGACGTCCTGCGTCACGAGCCCGGCGCGGAGGTCTGGGTCGGTGTCCGGACACCGGGCACCGAGGTGCCGCAGCGGGCCATGGTCCTGCGCGACGCAGTGGTGGCGGGCGGCGCCCGACTGGTCGAGGCCACGTCGTACGACGACGCGGTGCTGCACCGAGTGCACGACCCGGGGCTGCTCGCTCACCTGGCTCGGGCCCATGAGGAGTGGATGGCCGGGCCTTACGAGCAGCTGGTGGGACAGGACCGGGTCGTGCCCTACGTGTTCCCCACCGGCGGGATGCTCGACGGTCTGCCGTTGCGCGAGCCCGCCGCCCCGCACGCCCGCGCGGGGCTGTACTGCTACGACACCATGACGCTCGTCGGGCCGGGGACCTGGACCGCGGCGCGGGCCGCCGTCGACGTGGCCGTCTCCGCGGCCGATCTGGTGGCCGGTGGCGAGCGGGCGGCCTATGCGCTGGTCCGCCCGCCGGGGCACCACGCGACGCGCAGCGCCTTCGGCGGGTCGTGCTACCTGAACAACGCTGCGGCCGCCGTGCAACGGCTGCGCGACACCGGCATCGAGCGGGTCGCGGTGCTCGACCTCGACGCGCACCACGGCAACGGGACGCAGTCGATCTTCTACGACCGGGCGGACGTGTTCTACGGGTCGTTGCACGTGGATCCGGGTGCTGGGTGGTTCCCGCACTTCGCCGGGTTCGCCGACGAGCGCGGACGGGGCGAGGGGGAGGGGACGACGTACAACCGGCCGCTGCGGCCGGGCACCGGCGACGGAGGCTGGCTCGCCGCTCTCGACGAGGTGATCGCGCGCGTGCAGGCGTTCGGGCCGGTGGCGCTGGTCGTGTCGCTGGGGGTGGACGCCGCCGGTGTCGATCCCGAGAGTCCGCTGGAGGTCAGCACCGACGGTTTCCGCGGAGCGGGGGAGCGGCTGGCCGCGCTCGGACTGCCGACCGTGCTGGTGCACGAGGGC
>JAVEDJ010000084.1 GCA_030841025.1 Actinomycetota bacterium | reverse complement strand
CATGCACGCCTACTGACGCGACGCCCCGGGTGCCAAACGTGGTCGAATCGCGCGGGTGCCGGGGCGGTCGCCGGGCGGGTGGGCCGGATCGTCACGGGTAATGTCGGTCCTGATGTCGCTTCCCGCCGCCGGCGCCCCGCCGCCCGACCCGTCCGGACCGCCCGCGCGCGCTTCGGTCGACCCCGACGTCTTCCGGCGGGTCGTCGGTCACTTCGCGGCGGGCGTCACCGTGGTCTCGACCGAGCTCGACGGCGTCGATCACGCCATGACCGCCAGCGCCTTCACCTCGGTCTCGCTCGACCCGCTGCTCGTGCTGGTCTGCGTCGACAAGGAGGCGCGGTTCCACGACGCCGTGCTCGCGTCCGGTGTCTGGGGTGTGTCGATCCTGTCGGCGTCCGGACGCCGCGCCGCCGACTGGTTCGCCACCAAGGGCCGCCCGCTCGTGGGACAGCTCGACCAGTTCCCCTACCACCACGGTGCCACCACGAACGCGCCGTTGCTGGACGGGGCACTTGCCTGGCTCGAGTGCCGAAACTGGGCCGTGTACGACGGTGGCGACCACGACATCGTCGTGGGTGAGGTCCTCGACGCCGGTCTCGACGACCGCGACGCCGCTCCGCTCATCTACTTCCGTGGCCGCTACGGCCAGCTGACCTGAGCGACCGCAGAGCCTTCTCATGTCGTACACGTCAGTCGCGAGGGCGGCCCGTCGCCGTCACGCCCCTGTCATCGTCGGGTCGACCGTCGCTGCCGTCGCCCTGGTGTGGGGCGGCCTGTTCCTGGCGGCTGGAGACGGCATCGCGCGGGGCACGACTGTCGCCGGCGTCGATGTCGGCGGCCGCAGCCCGGCCGCGGCACAGGCACTTCTGGAGCGCGAGCTGCGCGGCAGGATGCGTACGCCGATCCCGGTGCGGGTCGGCGACCTGACGACCACGGTGTCGCCGGCCACGGCCGGGCTGTCCTTCGATGCCGCCGCGACGGTCGAGAAGGCCGGGATGCGCTCCTGGAACCCCGTTGCACTCGTGACCGCACTCGTCGGCCCCGACGGGGTGGACCCGGTCGTCACCGCCGACGACGCGAGGCTCGCGGCCGCGATGCAGGCCCTTGCCGGACGCGTGGACGCCGAGCCGCGTGAAGGGGCCGTCGTCTTCGAGGGCGAGCAGGTCAAGGCCACCACCCCCCAGCAGGGCCGGCGGCTGCGGCAAGACGCCGCGGCGGACAAGCTCCGCTCGTCCTTCCTGCGTACGGCGGGTCCGGTCCGGCTGCCCACCGAGGTCCGGGAGCCGAAGGTCACCGAGGCCGAGGTTCGCCGCGCGGTGCAGGAGCTTGCCGAGCCGGCCGTGGCAGAGCCGGTCACCCTCGACGTCGGTGGCCGGGAGCTGACCCTGACGCCGCGGGCGATCGGCAGGTCCCTGTCACTGGCGCCCGACGCGACGGGGCGCCTGCAGCCGGCGCTCGACGGTGACCGCTTGCACCGGTCGATCACCAACGACCTCAGGGACGTCGAGACGCCGCCGCGCAACGCCAGCTTCCGCGTCGTCAACGGCAAGCCCCGGGTCGTCCCCGGCAAGCGGGGCGAAGGCGTCGACCCGGACGAGCTCGCCGCAGCGGTGCTGCCGGTCCTGCCGGCGAACGGCCCCAAACGGCGCGCGTCCGTAGAGCTAGGCGTGGTCACGCCCGACGTGACGACCCGGCAGGCGCGCGAGCTCGGGGTCACCGAGCTCGTCGCGGCGTACACCACCTACTACCCGTCGGGCTTCGCGCCACGGCTCACCAACATCCACCGGGCCGCCGACCTCATGGACAACACGCTGGTGCTGCCCGGCAAGGTGTTCAGCCTCAATGGCGCGGTGGGGGAACGCACGGCCGAACGCGGCTTCGCCGCCGGCTACATCATCAACAACGGCCGGCTCGAGGTCGATTACGGCGGCGGCGTCTCGCAGCTGGCCACCACGACGTTCAACGCCGCCTTCTTCGCGGGGCTCAAGATCGTGGAGCACCATCCGCACAGCTTCTACATCAGCCGCTACCCCGAGGGCCGCGAGTCGACGGTGGCCTGGGGCGTCAAGGACGTGAAGTTCCGCAACGACTCACCACACGGCGTCTTCGTCACCACCGGCTACACCAGCGGATCGGTCAGCGTCCGCATCTACGGCACCAAGCGCTACCGCATCGAGGCCACCCGGAGCGCCCGCTACAGCGTCAAGCCCTACCGCACGATCCAGGACCCGCGGCCGGAAGGCACCGAGCGCGGAGACTGCGTGGCCACCGCCGGCGTACCCGGGTTCAAGGTCGACGTCTTCCGGCTGTTCTACCAGAGCGGCGAGCAGGTCCAGCGCGAGAAGTTCCACACCGTCTACAACCCCGAGCACCAGGTCGTCTGCGGTCGTCCGGGCCCGCCGCCACCGGCAACCACCGACTAGGAGGCCGGGACGGGCGCCCGGTAGCAGTACGGGTGGTGGGTGACGTAGCCCAGCGCGGCATACAGCCGCAGTGCGGCGTCGTTCGCGGCACGGACCTGCAGGTACGTCGCCTCCGCGCCTCGCTCGGCGGCCAAGCCGACCAGGCTGCGCATCACGGCGGTGCCCACGCCCTGCCGTCGGGCCGTGGGGGCGACGTCCACCGACGTGATGCCGGCCCATCGGCCCTCGACGGACACCCGGCCGATGCCGACGGGTTCTCCGTCGCGCAGCACTGTCGCGAAGCCGACCACCGGTGGACCGGTCAGGATCTGGACATGCTTTTCCGGATCGTCCCGGTCGAGGTCGTGCATCAGCGCTCGCCACTCCGGCGACGGCGTGGGGTCCACCGTGGTCGTCAGGCCGTCCACGGTCGGCAGCGACGCGAGCAGTGCACCGACCGGCGCGACCTGCACGATCGTGACGTGTTGCCGCCGCCAGCCGAGCTCCTCCATCGCCACGTTGGCGGGATCGGCCAGCGGCAGCTGCAAGAGCGGGGGCAGGCGTCGTTCGTCGTACCACTCGCGCACCGCCTCGAGCGCCTCCGGCATTGCCAGCCCCGGGTCCCCCACGGTCAGCGCTGAGTTGGCGCGCCCGGTGATGCCGGCGTGCGCCCGCAGCTGCCACGTGCCGAGGCGCGCGCTCTCGCGGGCCGGCCACCCCGCGGAGCACATCTCCTGCATCTCGGCCGCCGAGACGGCGGGCACCGTCCACGCGCGACGCACCGGCTGGGCAGGCACGACCTTCGCCGCCACCACGTCCGCCGGGTCGAACGTCGCGACAGTGCCGTTCTTGCGCAACACCGCCATCTGCTCGCCCGAGAGGTCCAGCAGATGGCCGACGACGTCGCGGGCGTGGTCACCCTCGAGGCGCCGCACGGAGACCCGCCGTCCCACGTCGTGGCTGGTCAGCATGTAAGGCGACCCCTTGCCCTCTAGTGTCGAGTTGACAGGCGATACTAGAGCGGTGGGGCCCTACCCCACCCTGCAGAATGGTTCGATCCCCGGAGGGACCTGACAGTGACCTACGTCATCGCGCAGCCGTGCGTCGACCTCCTCGACAAGGCGTGCATCGAGGAATGCCCCGTCGACTGCATCTATGAGGGCAAGCGGATGCTCTACATCCACCCGGATGAGTGCGTCGACTGCGGTGCCTGCGAACCGGTCTGCCCCGTCGAAGCGATCTTCTACGAGGACGACACGCCGGAGCAGTGGAAGGACTACTACAAGGCCAACGTCGAGTTCTTCGACGACCTCGGCTCCCCGGGTGGCGCGGCCAAGCTCGGAAAGATCGACAAGGACCATCCGCTCATCGAGGCGCTGCCCCCGCAGAACCAGGACGGCCACTGACGAGCCGGCCTCGGCGGGTGGAGACGGGCACCGACGCGTCAGCCGGCAGGCTGGCCGGGCCGGTGCCCGTCTCGCGCCGTCTCCCCGACTTCCCCTGGGACTCGCTTGCTCCCTTCGCGGAGCAGGCGCGGGCGCACCACGACGGCATCGTCGACCTGTCCATCGGCACGCCCGTCGATCCGACGCCGGCCGTCGTGCAGCAGGCGCTGGCGGCAGCCGCGGACGCGCCGGGATATCCGCAGACCTACGGCACGCCGGTCCTGCGCGACGCGGTCGCGGCCTGGTTCGCGCGCCGTCGTGGCGTGCCCGCGGTCGACCCGGCCGGCGTACTGCCCACCATCGGCTCCAAGGAGATGGTGGCCTGGCTGCCCGCCCTGCTGGGCCTCGGCGCGGGCGACGTCGTCGTACATCCCGAGGTGGCCTACCCGACCTACGACGTGGGCGCGCGGCTGGCCGGTGCGACGCCGGTGGCGGCCGACGGGCTGACCAGTCTGGGGCCGCAACGGGTCCGGCTCGTCTGGCTGAACTCCCCGTCGAACCCGACCGGCCAGGTGCTGCCCGTCGAGCACCTGCGCAAGGTCGTCGCCTGGGCCCGGGAGCGCGGCGCGATCGTGGCATCGGACGAGTGCTACGCCGAGCTCGGCTGGGAGGAACGGCCCACCTCGATCCTGCATCCCGACGTGTGTGACGGATCTCACGAGGGCCTGCTCAGCGTCTACTCGCTGTCCAAGCAGTCCAACCTCGCGGGCTACCGGGCGGCGTTCGTCGCCGGTGACGTGTCGCTGGTCCGCGAGCTCCTGGAGGTGCGCAAGCACGCAGGCATGATCGTGCCGGCGCCCGTACAGGCCGCGATGGTGGCGGCGCTCGAGGACGATGAACACGTTGCGGTGCAACGCGATCGCTACGCCGCCCGGCGAGGTGTGATGTACGACGCACTCGAGGCCGACGGCTGGCGGATCGATCACTCCCAAGCCGGCCTCTACCTCTGGATCAGCCGTGACGAGGACTGCTGGGAATCGGTGCGGCGCCTTGCCGCGCGCGGAATCCTCGTGGCCCCGGGTGTGTTCTACGGCACGGCGGGATCGCGTCACGTGCGTGTGGCTCTTACCGCCACCGACGAACGTGTGGCGGCGGCAGCAAGCCGGCTCCACGCGGGGGCGGTCTGACACCCACGACACGAGCGCCGGTCATGCGTGTCGCGGAGCCGGCTGCCCGTTCTTGTCTGTCCGTAACGTCACCGAAGGAAGAGCACGATGCCCGCCCCCATCTCACCCGCCGACGAGCTGCACGACCTGCACGACGAGTTCGTGTGGGAGGTCAACGCCGCCGTAGGACGTGACGAGGATGCCATCGTCGACCGCCTGTCGCGGGAGCACACCGACCGAGCCCTGCAGATCATCGTCGATCGGTTCCGGCGCGCCTCCTGACGGTCGATGACGCGCACCATCGTTGCGTC
>JAVEDJ010000076.1 GCA_030841025.1 Actinomycetota bacterium | reverse complement strand
GTTGATCACGTGACGAGTCCGGCGAGCGCGCGACGGTTCCAGCCGCTGGCTCAGGTGCACGGCTACCACGTCGCGTTCTTCTGGGGCGCCGTGCTGTTGGCCGGCGCGCTGACGGTCGCGGTCCTGCTGATCAACGCGAAGAAGGACGACATCCCGGCCGAGGGCGCGCTCGCGGTCGCCTGACCGACCCCCGCCGTCGTACGACGGACGTGGCCGCGCGTCCGCGGCACGGTGCAACGGCTCGAGGCGGAGACGGGCCTACCGGTTTCCCGTGATGTCCGGCTGGAGGGGGCCGGGGCACAGTGCGGAGGACGGTCCGCTCTGCCCTGGCTGCGTCTCGGGCGTACCCGAGCGGACGCGCAGCCCCGAGGAGGGACACATGTCCGCTCAAGCCCCGCCCGAGGAGGGCCCCGAGGTCGCCGAGGCCGAGGTGCGCCGCGTCACCCTCGGCTCGATCATCCTCGGCGCGCTGCTGGTCGTCGGCGGCATCGTCGGCCTGCTGTACGTCGTGCTCGCCACGATCACCTCCGCGATCCTCTTCGCGTGGCTGCTGATCGTCGCCGGCATCCTTGCCTTCCTCGATGCCTGGCGGCGCCGGGGCAGAGACGGGTTCTGGGCGAGCGCGATCACCGGCGTGGCGAACTTCGCGGCAGGAGTCGTCATCCTGTGGCGGCCCGCCGAGTCACTCCTCGCCCTGACGATGCTGGTGGCCGCGTTCCTGCTGGTCGGTGGCACGTTCCGCATCGTCACCGGCCTGGCCGGCGGGGTGCCGGGCGCAGGATGGCTGGTCCTGCACGGCGTCTTTGACGTCGTGCTCGCCGTGCTCATCATCGCCAATCTTCCCGAGGCGAGCTTCTACGTGCTCGGCGTCATGCTCTCGGTCTCGCTGCTGGCCGACGGCGTGGCTCTCATCGTGCTCGGCACCGTTGCCCACCGAGGGCTGGGTCGCATCGCGACCTGGGGCACGGGAGCCGCCCGGATGCGCGACACCACCAGGCCGCGCCACGCCTGACCGGCCCGTCCAGCCGCCGCGCTGACGTCGGCGGCCTCGGGTCACTCCGGGCGGGCACCGTCCGGGAACTGTCCCTGACGAGGTCGTTGGAGGTTGTCGTCGTACGGCGCAGAGGGCTGGGGCAGGGGGTCCACTTCGGTCCGCAGCCGCGGCAGGCTGTCGGGGTGGTGACGCTGGAGGTAGTCGAGCAGCTGCTCCCGGATCTCACAGCGCAGGTCCCAGTTGCTCGGCGCGTCGGCGGAGCTCATCAATCCGCGCAGCACCATCGTGGTCGGCGTCGTGTCGACGACCTGCAGCACCCAGTCGCGACGGTCCCACAACGGTGACGCCTCGACGAGTCGCTGCATCTCGGCCCGCAGGTCGTCGACCGGCGTGCAGAAGTCCACGTGCAGCGAGACGCTGCCCAGGACTCGCGACTCGTTGCGGGTCCAGTTCTGGAAGGTGTTCTGGGTGAACCAGGAGACAGGGAGGATGAGGCGTCGGTTGTCCCAGGTGCGGACGACGACGTAGGTGAGCGTGATCTCCTCGATGCGGCCCCACTCGTCGTTGACCACGACGACATCGTCGATCCGGATGGGATCGGTGAAGGCGATCTGCAGCCCGGCGATGAGGTTTCCCAAGGTCGACTGGGCGGCTAGGCCGGCGACCACGCCGAGGACACCCGCCGACGCGAGGAACGAGGCACCGAGCGTGCGCCCTCGTGGGAACGTCATGAAGGCGGCCGCGATCGCGATGAAGATGACGATGGCAATGAACACGCGGCGCAGCACGACGATCTGGGTACGCAGCCGACGCGCCTGTCGGTTGTCGCTCACGTCCACGGTGATGCGGACGGCGGCCATGTCCTCCACGACGCCGCTGAGCTGGATGACCAGCCACGAGAAGGAGCCGATCAGCAGCAGGGTGAGCACCTGCGACACGATGTCGGCCGAACGCCGACCGGACGTCGTGTCGGGAAGCACGACCATGACCGCGGCGACGACGAGCGTCGCGCGGAACGGCCGCCGGCAGCGCCGCTGCAGTGACGCCCACAGCGGGTCACCCGTGCGTCCTCCGGCGCGCTCGCTCAGCCAACCCACCAGCACTGCCACCAGCCAGGCGGCGACCCCGGCGGCCACGCTCCAACCGAGCGCTGGAAGCACCTCGTGCACCCGGTCGGTCACGTCCGCCGCTGCTCGCTCCGCGGCCCGGCTCAGCGGGTGCCTCCCTCCCGGCCGACGCGCTCGCCACGCCCCGCGCCCTCCGGATCACGGCGCACATGGGCGCACAGACCCCCCGTGACCCCGCTGGCGCAGGCCCTGCTCGCCGTCGCCGCACGGGCGGACAATGGCATCGCAACAGACTCGAGCGACCGACGTTCCGCGTCGACGCCCCAGAAGAACTCCACCAGCCCGCCGACGATCATCGCGACCGATGCGACGGCGTAGCCGAAGAAGACCTTGCCTCTGTCGTTGCCGTCACCGATCAGCGTGGCGAACAACCATGGGGCGACGACACCACCGCAGAGCGTCGCGATCGCGAAGAAGAAGGCGATGGCCTGTGCCCGGATCTCGATCGGGAACACCTCGCTCACCGTGAGGTACGCCGACGACGCGGCGGCGGAGGCGACGAAGAAGATGAGGCACCACAACAGGGTCTGCGTGAGCGCGGTCAGTGAGCCCCGCTCGAACAACCAACCAGTGACCAGCAGCAAGATCCCCGCGGTGACATAGGTGCCACCCACCATGATGCGGCGGCCGACCGAGTCGAACAGTGGGCCGAGGAGGATGGGCCCCAGCATGTTGCCGACGGCGAACGGGAAGATGAACAGGGAGACCTTGTCGCTGCTGATGCCGTAGAACTCAGCGAGGATGAGTGCATAGGTGAAGAAGATCGCGTTGTAGAGGAACGACTGCGTGGTCATCAGCGCGAACCCGACGATCGACCGCCGGCGGTAGTCGCGCAGCAGGAGACGGGCCAGCTCTCGGTAACTGAGCTCGCTGCGTTCGACGACCTCGATGGCCTGGTCGTCGCTCACCGGTTCGAGCTGCACCCCCTCCGCCACAGCCTCGCGCTCGACCTCGCTGACGACACGTTCGGCCTCGCCCGGCCGGCCATGAGTGAGCAGCCAGCGAGGGCTCTCCGGGATGTGCCGACGGAGGGGCCAGATCAGGGCACCGATGATCGGCCCGACGAGGAGGCCGAGACGCCAGCCGACGTCGACACCGAAGAGCTTCTCGTTGAGGAAGGCCAGGTTCGCAAGGGAGCCGATCATGGCGCCGAGCCAGTAGGTGCCATTGACTGCGAGGTCGGTCCTCCCGCGGTAGCGCGCCGGGATGAGCTCGTCGATCGCCGAGTTGATGGCGGCGTACTCACCTCCAATGCCGGCGCCGGCCACGACCCGCGTCAGCGCAAAGAACAGGAAGCCCGTCGAGGCGGCGGTCAGTGCGTTGCCGAGCAGATAGATCCCGAGCGTGATGAGGAACAGCTGACGCCTGCCGAGCCTGTCGGCTAGTCGGCCGAAGACGAGGGCTCCGACGACCTCGCCGAACAGGTAGAGGCTGGCGCCCAGCCCTACCTGTGACGAGGTCAGGTGCAGGGTCCCCGCGTCCCGGAGCCGGTCGGCGATGGAGCCCGCGATGGTGATCTCGACGCCGTCGAGCACCCAGGTGATGCCCAGAGCAATGACGACCCGCCAGTGGAATCGGGTCCACGGCAGGCGGTCGAGCCGCGCGGGGACCGTGCTCCGGATCGGTTGCGCCGCCATCGGTTGCGGAAGGTCGGTCGTCACGGCTCACTCCGTGCCGAGCCGCGCTGGGCGAGGCTGTACAACCACCACAGGGCGGGCACCAGCAGGATGGCACCGACGGCGAGCGACCCCAGCGTGGTGGCGATCACGTTGTTGGGTGCCGCAGCGTCGGCCACCGCCGTACCGGGCAGGATCTCGGGGTACTGGCCGAGCCCCCAGGCCCAGACCACCGATGCGACGGCAAGCGCTGCGGCGAGGCGGACGGAGATGTACGCACGGAGCACGAGCAGCAGCATCGACACGATGCCTGCGAAGAAGGACAGGACCACGACGGGAAGGGCCCGGCCGCTGCTCATCTGGTCCCAGAGGCGTGGCGACTGGTGCTCGATCACCGGAAGGCCCACCAACACGAGCACGCCGACGACGAGTCCGGTCACGAGGGCGCGGAGCCGGAAGCTCGCCGCCAGGTCGTCGCGGCCGTCTCGCTCGGCGTCGTGCGTGAGGTAGACAGCGGCAAGATAGGCCGCAACCGCCACCGCGAGCAGCCCGGTGACGATCGATGTCGGGTTCCACCAGCTCGAGACGAGGTCCCCGGCGGCGATGCCCGGCGGGACCCGCCCGGAGGCAATGCCGCCAGCGGCGGCCCCCAGGAAGAAGGGCGTCACCACCGAGGAGACGGCGAAGGTGGCACTGAGTGCCCGCCGTTGCCACGGCTTGCGGGCGATGTGACGGAAGCTGTAGGCCGCGCCCCGACCGATGATGCCGAGCGCCGCCGCGGTCAGCGGGATGTACAGCGTCGACATGACCGCGCCGAAGACCGGCGAGAACAGCGTCCAGAGCATGACGATCACGAAGATCAGCCAGACGTGGTTGGCCTCCCACACCGGCGCCATCGAACGGTCGATCAGGTCTCGGATGGCTCGGCCGCGTTCGCCCTTGCCGGCGAGCATGTCCCACCAGCCGCCACCGAAGTCGGCACCGGCGAGCACGACGTATGCGGTCAGCCCGATCCAGATGACGACGATGGCCAGGTCGGCGAGGCTCACGTCATCTCCCGCGCGGTGACCCACTGCTCCTGCGGGGACGGTGACTGCTCCGGACGGTGGTCGCCCAGCCACCGCATGGCGGCGATGGTGGCGACAGTCAGCACGGCGTAGACGAGACAGACGATCACGAACCCCGAGACGAGCCCGGGTGCCGGGTTGACGGCGTCCTTCGTACGCAGGACGCCGTACACCACCCACGGCTGCCGGCCGACCTCGGTCGTCGTCCAGCCCGCTTCCAGCGCGACCACCGCCACCACCCCGGAGGCCGCGACCGCCCGCAGGAACCAGCGACCGCCCGGCAGGTCACCGCGTCGTCGCCAGGCCACCACCGACCACAGGCTGAGGCCGAGCAGCGCGAATCCGGAGAGGACCATCAGGTCGAAGGCGATGTGTACGACGTTCGCCGGTGGCCGATCGTCGGGGGCCACCTGGTCGAGCCCCCTGATCTGAGCGTCCGGGTTGTCCTGCGCGAGCAGGGACAATCCCTTCGGCACAGGGAGCCCGTAACGAACCTCGCCGTCCTTGATGATGCCCCCGATGTGCAGGGGTGCGCCTCGTTCGGTGGTGACGAGGGCTTCCATCGCCGCCAGCTTGACCGGCTCATGGTCGGCGACGAAGTGACCGGCCCAGTCGCCGACCCCGATCTGCAACGGCGTCGCAGCGATGGCGACCGCGAGGGGGAGCAGCAGGCCGAGCCGGTGGTAACGGTCACGTCGACCCTTGAGCATTCCAACGGCGTAGACGCTCGCGGTCAGGAACCCGGTCACCATGAAGGCCGCCAGGATCATGTGCACGGTCTGCGTCGGGGTTGCCCGGTTGAACATGGCGGCCCATGGGTCGATGTTGACGACCCGCCCGTTGACGAGGTCGAACCCGGATGGCTGGTTCATCCATGCATTGGCCGACACAACGAAGAACGCGGACGAGACACCCG
>JAVEDJ010000025.1 GCA_030841025.1 Actinomycetota bacterium | reverse complement strand
AGCGCTGCTGCTCAACCTCGTGATCTGAGGTCAGCGGCCTGGTTCGCGGGGACGTCGACACCGTCGCCGCGGGCGGCGACCGGGAGCTCGACGTCGTTCGCACCCACGACCGTGACCTCGCGCTCGCCGTGGCCCGCTCGGTGATGCACCGGTCGGCCGCGCCAGCTGACCGCGCGAGCAGTGCTTACGCCGGTGCGCTGCCGGTGGCCACCGGACGACCTGGGTCCTGGCTGTACTGCGACCACGAGCCTGGGTAGAGCCGACCGTGGCCCAGACCGGCAAGCTCCAGGGCCAGCAGGTTGTGGCAGGCGGTCACGCCGGAGCCGCAGTAGGAGACGACGTTCGCAGCGCTGGTGACACCCACGTCCGCGAACCGCTGGCGCAGCATGCTGACCGGCACAAACCTGCCGTCGGCATCCAGGTTCTCGCGGCACGGGAGGTTGCGCGCGCCGGGGATGTGCCCCGGCCGGGGATCGACGGGGTCGCGCTCGCCGCGGTACCGGTCCGCGTTGCGGGCGTCCAGCACAGTGTTGGCCAGGTCGGCGGCGGCATCCATGTCGGCCAGGCGGTCCGCGGGCCAGGGCCGGGCGGTGAACGCCGCGCGCGGGCGTCCTCCGGTGGTGCTGCTCGTCTCGGTCTCGAGCGGTCCGTCGTAGACACCCAGACCGCCGTCGAGCAGGGCCGCGTCGTGTCCGGTGACGCGCAGCATCCAGACCAGCCGGGCCGCGATGACGCCGCCCGCGTCGTCGTAGGCCACGACGGTGTCCTGGTCGCCGATGCCGCGCTGGGCCATGCCGTCGGCGAACACAGCGGGGTCGGGCAGCGGGTGTCGCCCCTCCCGCGGGTTGCCGTGCCCGGCGAGCCACCGGTCGAGGTCGACGAACACCGCACCCGGCAGGTGTCCCTGCTCGTAGGCCGCTCGCCCGGATCGGCCGTCCAGGTACCAGCGCACGTCCGCGGTCACCACGTTCGCGCCGCGCCGACGCCACCAGTCCAGGTCGACCACCGGAGGAATCACTGGAGCACCGTAACGGGCTGCCGGCGGTCTAGGCGCTGTGCGCGCCGGGCCCGTACATCACGACCGAGTGCCGGCCGTCGCGTTTGGCCGCGTACATGGCCAGGTCGGCGCGCACCATCACGTCGGTGGCGTCGAGCCCTGGTTGCAGCATCGCCAGGCCCATGCTGGCGTGCGGCTGGACGCGGCGACCGGGGACGAGAGCGACCGGCTCGTGCACGCTGGCGAGCAGCCGCGCCGCTACCTCCCGCGCGGTGGCCGGGCCGACGTCGCGCATCAGGACGGCGAACTCGTCGCCGCCGAGGCGGGCAACGAGATCGTCGCTGCGGGATGCGTCCTTGAGCCGCTCGGCCACAACGACCAGCAGACGGTCTCCGACCGGGTGTCCCATCGTGTCGTTGACGGACTTGAAGTCATCGAGGTCTAGCAGCAGCAGCGCGCCTCGGACGGCCGTCCCTGAGGGGCCGGTGGCGTCGGTGAGCCGGTCGATCAGCATCCGCCGGTTCGCCAGCCCGGTGAGCGAGTCGTGCAGTGCGAGGTGGCGCATCCGGTCCCGGCTGGTCCGCAGGTCGGCGGTCCGCTCAGCGACCTCACGCTCCAGGGACTGGGTGAGGCCGAGGAAGTCGCGCGTGAGCAATACGTGCCGCAGTGAGGTGGCCGTGACCAGTAGGGCGACCAGTGCCACGTCGGCGGTCTCGACGCCCCGGTAGCTGAACCCGAGCAGCAGCAGCACCGCGGTCCCGGAGAGCACCACAGGACGGACCGACCAGCTGAACGACGCGGACCGCAACGACGCGTCGGCCCGGCGGTGTGTGGTCGTGACCCACGGGAACGCGGCCAACAGGCCGTACGTGAGGACCCACCCGGCGTCGAACGGTCCTGAGCCCGCCTCGTAGCCGCCGTGCACCGCGGCCACGTTCCACCCGAAGTCAGCCAGCACATAGCTGGCGAGCGCCGCAGCGAGCACTTGCACGGACCGGTCGCGGGCCAGCCCGTGCCGCATCGCCAACGCCACCATCGTCAGCAGCAGCACATCGCCGACCGGGTAGGCGACCAGCACCCCGCGCGCGAGCCCGGACATGCCCTGGCCCTGCTCGAGCGCCCTCTCGATGAACAGCACCCAGCCGACGGTGAAGCTCGCGAGCCACAGCAGGAGCCCGTCGACCAGGATCCGGCGAAGCGCCGACCTGTCGGCGGTGGCTGGCAGATAGCTGCGCACGACCCCGCCCAGGCAGACCAGCGCCGCCAGGAACGCGACATCGCTCGTTGACGGTGACGGGACGGAGGTGGCGAGCTGGTGGTCGTAGAACCACCAGCAGTTGCCGAACGTCCAGCAGGCGCCGGTCGCGAGCAGCCACCGGTCGCGGCCCCAGCGCGGGCCGGTGCGAAGCCGGGCCGCCGCCGAGATCAGCATCACCAGGGCTCCGACGATGAACGCCGCGTTGATGGCCAGCTGCCGCCCCTCGGCCGACCCCAGCCGCAGGCTCGTGGCGACCGCCAGGGCCAGGGTGCCCGCGGTGTAGGCGACCGCAGCGAGCCGCCATCGGCGCGCCAGCGGGCACCGCAGGGCCGGCAACATCTGACGTGCCGTCAGACTCACGTCGCCCCCCGCGCTTCCGCGAGCCGCTTCTCCAGCTCGCGCTTCTACATCCGTTATCGGTGTTGCGTGCGCGTGCCTTGAGCAGGTGCCGCGGGCCACCCGCTCATGACTAGCGGCGCCGAGCCACCCGCAGGATCATGCCGTTGCCTCTCGTGCGATCTGGCAAATCATGCAGAGATCGTTTGCAGGCTCCATGGGTGAACACGTTCTGCCTAGACTCGCGTGGTGGCGCTCACCGACGAGGCGATTCTCAAGATCAAGGGCATGATCCTGTCCGGGGAGCTCAAGCCCGGGGACCGGCTGCCGCCGGAGAATCAGCTGAGCGAGGCGCTCGGGCTCTCGCGCAGCTCCCTGCGCGAGGCGGTCAAGGCGCTGGAGCTGATCCGCGTCCTGGACGTACGCCGAGGCGACGGCACCTACGTCACGAGCCTCACGCCGAGCCTGCTGCTCGACGCCATGTCGTTCGTCGTTGATCTCCACCAGGACGCATCGGTGCTCGAGCTTTTCGAGGTGCGCAGGATCCTCGAGCCGGCGGCGGCGGCGCTGGCGACTCCCCGTGTCACCGCGGCCGACGTGCAGCACCTACGGGGTTTGCTCACCCAGGTCGACGGCACCACCTCGGTCGACGACCTTGTCGCCCACGACATCGTGTTCCACCGCCACATCTGCGAGCTGTCCGGGAACGCGTACCTGAGCCGGCTGCTCGATACCTTGTCGGGCAGCACACTGCGGGCCCGGGTGTGGCGCGGCCTCACCGAGGACGGCTCCGTCGAACGCACGTTGACCGAGCACCGCGCGATCGTCGATGCCTTGGAATCCGGCGACGCCGGGCTGGTCAGCGCGCAGGTCACTGTGCACGTCAGTGGCGTAGCGGCGTGGCTTCGCCGTGCGCTCGGCTGAGCCCGCCTGCGGACGCCACCCGACGGGCGAAGCCCTCGGCCTCCAGGCGGTAGGAATCGCCAGGCACCTCGGTGGGTTCGGACGTCGTCCGCGGTCGTGAAGCGCACCGGCCAGGTGGCCGCACGGATCCCGGCCGAGGAGCGCGCGTCCTGCTGCCCGACGCGGGTGCGCCGGGCAGCAGGCGAGCCTTACTGGTAGAGGACGGCCGCAATCTTCGGGTCGTCGACGTTGGACTTGTCGTACCAGTAGAACCCGGTGTCGATGACCTTCGGCAGGGCCTGTCCCTTGATGGCCTTCATGGCCGCGGCAACCACCTGCTGACCGATGCCGATCGGGTTCTGCGTGATCGCACCGAGCATGACGCCGCTCTTGATGGCATCGATCTGGGCCTTGCCGGAGTCAAAACCTACGACGGTGATGCCCTTCTTGCCGCTCTCCTCGACGCCCTTGACCACTCCAATGGCCGAGCCTTCGTTTGACCCGTAGATGCCTTTGATGTCCGGGTTGGACGAGATGATCGACTTGGTGATGTCGGCGGACTTGGCCTGGTCGCCGCCACCGTACTGCGGCTTCAGCAGCTGGATCCCCGGGGCGTTGGCCTTCATCCACTCCACGAAACCGTCGCGTCGGTCGATGCCCGAGCGGCTGGTCTGGTCGTGCACCACCAGCGCGACCTTCCCCTTCCCGCCGAGCGCCTCCGACAGGTGCTTGGCTGCCTCCGCCGCGGCCGCCTTGTTGTCGGTGGAAGCCGTCGTCACGGGGATGTCGCTCTCCACACCTGAGTCGAACGCGACGATGGGGATCTTCGCCGACTTCGCCTGCTCCAGCAGCGGCGCGGCCGCTTTGCTGTCCAGCGCCGCGAAGCCGACCGCGTCCGGCTTCTTGGTCAGGACGTTGGTCAGCATCGTGACCTGCGCCTCGACCTCGGCCTCGGTGGCGGGGCCCTCGAAGCTGATGGTCGCCCCCTCCTTCTTGGCCTCCTGCTCCGCGCCCTTCTTCACGGCCTGCCAGAACTGGTGCTGGAAGCCCTTGGAGACGATGGCGATGTACGGCTTGTCACCGTTGCCGCCACCGGCTGAGGTGCTGTTGCTGCCGCTGTCCGACGACGAGCCACAGGCGCTGAGCGCGAGGGCCATCGCGGTTGCCGCGACGACCGCTCCGAATCGCCTTGTCTGCATCTGGATCAAACTCCCTTGGTTGAGGGTGGACCTCATCGGTGGTGCATCCGGATTGCGTGGGTCAGAGGATGGGTGTGCTTCAGGCGGCCCGCTTGCGCGCCATGTCGGCGTAGACGGCGACAAGGATCACGCAGCCGAGGATGACGTTTTGCCACTCCTGTGGGATTGACATGATCTGCAGGCCGTTGTTGAGCACCGAGATGATCAGTGCGCCGATGACCGTGCCGACGATGGAACCTTTGCCGCCGGCCAGGGACGTGCCGCCGATGACGACGGCAGCGATGGCCTGCAGCTCGTATCCCGTACCGGTCGCCGGCTGGGCAGAGCCGAGGCGCGCGGAGATCAGCACGCCGGCCAGCCCGATGAAGAGACCAGCCAGCGTGTAGATGATGATTTTCCATGTTCGAACGTTGATGCCGGAGAGCGCGGTCGCCTCCTCGTTGCTGCCGATCGAGTACGTGTAGCGCCCGAGGATCGTCTTGTTGAGCAGCACGCCGGCGACGACCGCCAGTACTGCCAGGATGATCACGGCGTTAGGCAGGTTGAGGCCCGGGATCAGGTGGCCGGTCGAAATCTTGACGTAGCTCGGGGAGTCGGTGAAGTAGATCGGCGTGCTCTTGGAGATCACCAGCGCGAGGCCCTGGGCCACCAGCATCATCGCCAGCGTCGCAATGAACGGCGGCAGCTTGAGCAACGCGATGTTGACGCCGTTGATCAACCCGATCAGGCCACCGAAGAGCACCGCGCCCAGCACGCCCAGCGGTACCGGGAGCCCCGCATTCACGATCAGGACGCCGGAGATGACCGCGCACAGCGCCATGCCCGTGCCGATCGACAGATCGATGCCGCCGGTGATGATCACGAAGGTCGTGCCAAGCGCCAGGGTTCCGATGACCACCGTCGAGAACAGGATCGCGGTCACGTTCGTGTAGTTCAGGAAGTTCGGGCTCGCCACCGAGAAGAACGCGAAGATGACGATGAGGCTGGCAAACGCGAGGAACTGCTGGAGCCGATCTCGAAGCGTCGCGCCCAGTGCGACCGCTGCCGGCTGCTGCTCTTCCTGCTGCGGAGGGACCGTCGACGTTGTCATTGCTCTCCCGCCTTCGTTGCGCTCGGCGTACCGATCAGCGCCGGCTCGTCCAAACCGAGCTCCACCGCGTCCTCGGGGTTTTCGTCGGGACGGAGGGTCGCGTAGTGCATGACGCGCTCCTGGCTGGCCTCGTCGGCCGAGAGCAGGCCGGTGATGCGGCCCTCGCTCATGACGGCGATGCGGTGAGACATGCGCAGCACCTCAGGGAGCTCTGAGGAGATCATGATGATCGACTTCCCCTGCTGTGCCAGCTCGTTGAGGAGCTTGTAGATCTCCTCCTTGGCGCCGACGTCGATGCCGCGTGTGGGCTCATCGAAGATCAGGATGTCGCAGTCCTTGACGAGCCATTTCGCGATGACGACCTTCTGCTGGTTGCCGCCGGAGAGGTTCTTGGCGATCTGCGCGACGGAGGGCGTCTTGATGCTCAGCGTCGAGACGTACTCCTTGGACTTGTTGCGCATCGCCCGGTCCTTCATGAACCCGAAGGACTGGAACAGCTCGCGGAGCGAGCTGAGCCCGATGTTGGCGTTGACCTCCTGCTCGAGGAGCAGGCCAAACTGCTTGCGGTCCTCGGAGAGGTAGCCGATCCGGTGCTTGGCCGCGTCGGCAGGGTTGCTGATGTGGACCTGCTTGCCGCGCAGCGTGATCGTCCCGCTCTCGAGCTTGTCGGCACCGACCAGCGCCCGCGCGACCTCTGTCCGACCGGCGCCCATCAGCCCGGCGAAGCCGAGGATCTCACCCGCGTGGAGCTCGAAGCTCACGTCCTTGAGCAGCGCCTTCGTGTTCAGCCCGGACACCGAGAGAAGCACCTCGCGGTCAGCCTTGACACCCACAGGCCGCGCCTCGCTGGTGATCTCCCTGCCTACCATCCGGGCAATGACCTCTTTCATGCTGGTTGCCCGCGTGTCGAGAGTGTCGACGTAACGCCCATCGCGGATCACCGTGACGCGGTCCGAGATGACCTTGAGCTCGTCCATCCGGTGGGAGATGTAGATGACCCCCGTGTCCGGCTGCACGAAGCGCCGGATCAGGTCATGCAGCACGGCGACCTCGGCGTCGTTGAGCGCCGCCGTCGGCTCGTCCATGATCAGGACCTTCGCGTCGTAGGCCAGCGCCTTCGCGATCTCGACCATCTGCTGCTTGGCCACCGTGAGGTTGCCGACGACCTGCTTGGGTTCGAGCGGCAGGTGCAGCCGCTCGATCAGCTCATGAGCCCGGCGGTTGAGCGCGCGTTCGTTGAGGAAGAAGCTGCCCCCTCGCGGCTCTCGGCCGATGAAGATGTTCTGCGCGACCGTCAGGTCGGGCATCAGGTTGAACTCTTGGTGGATGACGCTGATGCCGAGCTCCTGGGCCTGCTTGGGCCCGGTGACCTCCAGCGGCTCGCCGTTGAGGAAGAACTGGCCTTCGTCGGCGGTGTAGATGCCAGACAGCAGCTTCATCAACGTCGACTTGCCGGCGCCGTTCTCCCCCACCAGGGCGAGCACCTCGCCGCGCCGCAGCTCGAGGTGCATGTCCTGCAGGGCCTTGACTCCGGGAAAGCTCTTGGCGACCCCCTCCACCTTGAGCAGCGGTGGCTCCCCGCGCGTCGTCCGGCCCTGCTCCATCAGCGACTCCTCGCCTCGGTGACGACGCCCTTTCGCAGGATGGCATTGCCGTACGGCCGTGTCTCCCCCGTTCGGACGATGAGGTAGGCCGCGGCCGCGATCTCGTAGAACGCGTGGCGGTCGATG
>JAVEDJ010000321.1 GCA_030841025.1 Actinomycetota bacterium | reverse complement strand
GTCCTGCGCGCCGATGCGCCTGCGTTGTTCGATGAGCTGACTCATGGGCGCGGACTCGTCCTCGCCGTCTTCTCGGCCGCCTCGGGTGTGGTGTCGCTGGGACTGCTGGCGGCACGGCGGTACGTCGCCGTGCGGGTCAGTGCTGCACTGGCGGTCGCGGGCGTGCTGTGGGCGTGGGGCGCGGCCCAGTACCCGACGCTTCTGCCGCCGGACGCAACCGTGGCCGACGTGCGCGCGGGCCAGGCGGTTCTGGACGCAACGTTGCTCGTGCTGGCGGTGGGCGCCGTTGTCGTCGTGCCGTCGCTGGGCTGGCTGTACGTGCTCTTCCAGCGCGAGCACGAACGCACGGCCACCCCGGGCTAGGAAGTCATTCCTGCTGGCGTCGGCGGATGTAGGCGGCCTGTCGGACGGCGTCGTCGGACTCGAGCCCGGCGCCGAGCGCCCCGCCGAGGGTGGCCACGGACCCGGCCAGCCAGGCAAGCTCACCGCGATCGCCCCAGGAGGCACCGTGGCCGAGTGAGTCGGCGACGACGTTCGACGGCAGGAACAAGGCCGCACCCAAGCCGGTGAGGACCACGAGCATCGCGAACAATGCCGTCACGCCGATCATCACGGTGAGCGTCGTGGCGACGTTGAAGAGCAGGACCTGTTGGCGCGCTTCGGGAGATCGGTGCCGTTCCCACAGGCCGGCGCCGATGATGAGGGTCGCGCCGATGGCCACCACGGAGCTGACGCCGATGGCTGCCAGCCGCACGACGCCGAGGCGGTCCGCCAGCCGCCACGTGATGTCGGTCGTCACCAGGACCAGGATGCCCGTGGCCAGAGCAGCAGTGAGGGCGCGGGTGAGATGCAGCGCCAGCCGCCACGGCTGGTTGGCACGCACCATGCCGGCGATGAGTCGCAGGTTGCCCGCCACGACGCGCGTACCGAAGGCGACGCTGGACGGTTCCTGCGACACCGTGGACCCGAGTCGTCGCGGGCGCAGCAGCGCGCGGTGCCGCACGCGCGTGCGCCTGCCGCCCCCGGCTTCGACGTCGGGCGAGCCTCCCAGCAGGACGTTGACCGTTCGGAGCAGGGTGGACGCAGTCCGGTCCTGTTGACCGCGGGCGCCGTGGGCGGGGATCGACACGACACCCACCTGGTGGGAGCGGCTCGCGTGCGCGAGCACCGGCGATCGCCCCTGGATCAGGGGAAGGTCCGTGATCAGCACCAGCAGCGTGTGCTCTCCCGCCAGCAGCAGCCGACGGGCTTGGTCGACCAGCGCCACGAGCGATACGGGAGGCACGATCTCGTTGTCGACGGTCGTCCGGACATCCCAGCAGAGATCCGGCAAGGTCTCGGGCAGTGAGACACGCAGTCGGTCGGCGAGATCGTCGAGAACCTCGGCCGCCGAGCCACGGGTCGCCACCAGGCCCAGCGTCACCCGGACCGGGCTGTCCTGCTCGGCTGCGGGCACCTGGACACCCTCGCCGACCGCCGCCCCAGGGAGAAACCCGCGTTCAAGGGATGCCTCGGTCTGGGCTGTTCGGCAGCGTGGCGCTGGGCCTGAGAGGGCGTGACGCCGTAGCCGCGGGAGGAACGATGACCCAGAGCCATGTCGATGTTCGCACCGGTCGAGCGATTGGCTCCTATCCGACGTACGCCGAGGCACAACGCGTTGTCGACCGGCTGTCCGACGAGAAGTTTCCCGTTGAGCACGTCAGCATCGTCGGCAAGGACCTGCGCCTGGTGGAGAAGGTGGTCGGACGGATGACCGTCGGCCGCGCCGCGCTTGCGGGGCTCGCGACGGGAGCCTGGTTCGGTGCCGTGGTCGGGCTGGTGTTCTGGATAGTCAGCCCGTGGGCGCTCGGGGCAGTTGTTGCGGCCGTCCTGATCGGTGCTCTCTTCGGAGCGATCTGGGGCGCCGTGGCGCATCTGCTGACGCGGGGAGAGCGCGACTTCGCCTCCGTGTCCGGGCTCGATGCCGCCGCCTACGAGGTCATCGTCGACGAGAGCCACTTCGCTGACGCGCTGCGCATCCTCGAGCCGGCGTCACCAGCCCCCGGGACCCGGCCGACGTCCGACACCGGCTGAGACAAGACATTCATCCACCCCTTCGTTGCTTGAGGAGACCGAGATCATGGTTATGAGATTCGACCCCTTCCGGGAGATGGACCGCGTCGCCCAGCTGGTCAACCAGCAGGTGGGCTCGCTGCGCCCGACGGCCATGCCGATGGATGCCTATCGCGACAACGACCAGTTCGTTGTGCGGTTCGACCTGCCCGGTGTCGACCCGTCCTCGATCGACCTCACTGTTGAGAAGAACGTGCTCACGGTCCGGGCCGAGCGCATGTGGGAGCCCGAGGAGGGCCAGGAGGTCATCGTGCAGGAGCGGCCGCAGGGCGTGTTCACCCGTCAGCTGTTCCTCGGCGAAGGACTCGACGCCGAGCGGGTCGAAGCCTCGTACAACGACGGTGTGCTGACCCTCACCATCCCGGTCGCGGAGCAGGCGAAGCCGCGGAAGGTGAACGTCATCTCCGGTCAGCGCCAGAGCTCGGCGATCGGAGCCAGCTCGGGCGAAACCAGTTCCGCCCAGACGAGTTCGGCCGAGGCCACTTCCCCCGCGACGGCAAACGCCTGACCCAGTCCCGCCCGATCAGCCCTCGACCCCGTCAGGAGACTCTTGATGGCCAAGGCAGTAGGCATCGACCTAGGCACCACCAACTCCGTCATCGCGGCCATGGAAGGCGGCCAGCCGACGGTTGTCCCGAACGCCGAGGGATCGCGCACGACCCCGTCGGTGGTTGCGTTCACCGACAGCGGTGAACGCCTGGTCGGCCAGCTGGCGCGCCGTCAGGCGATCCTCAACCCCAAGGGCACGATCTACTCGGCCAAGCGGTTCATCGGACGCAAGTTCGACGAGGTGAGCAGCGAGCTCGAGGCCGTGTCCTTCGACGTGGTCCCGGGCCCCGACGGTGCCGTCCGCTTCCAGGTCGGCGACAAGCAGTACGCACCGGAGGAGATCGCAGCCCTGGTCCTGCGCAAGCTGGCCGAGGACGCATCGAAGTTCCTCGGCGAGCGGGTGACGGAGGCGGTCATCACCGTGCCGGCGCACTTCAACGACGCCCAGCGGCAGGCCACCAAGGATGCCGGTCGCATCGCCGGGCTCGAGGTGCTCCGCATCATCAACGAGCCGACTGCTGCGGCGCTCGCCTACGGCATGGACAAGCTGGAGAACGAGACCGTCATGGTCTACGACTTCGGCGGTGGCACTTTCGACGTCAGCATCCTCACCGTCGGCGAGGGGGTCGTGGAGGTCCGCGCGACGGCCGGCGACATGCACCTCGGTGGCGACGACTTCGACCGGCGGATCGTCGACTACCTGGCCGACGAGTTCAAGAAGGAGAACGGCATCGACCTGCGCCAGGACCCGCAGGCGCTGCAGCGGCTGTTCGAGGCCGCGGAAAAGGCGAAGATCGAGCTGTCCTCCGTCACCCAGACGACGGTCAACCTGCCCTTCATCACCGCGGATGCGAACGGCCCCAAGCACCTGAACGTGACGCTGATGCGCTCGACGTTCGACGAGCTGACGCACGACCTGGTCGAACGGACCATGGGGCCGGTGCAGCAGGCGATGGCCGACGCCAAGCTGACCGCCAACGACATCGACGAAGTGATCCTCGTTGGCGGCTCGACCCGCATCCCGGCTGTGCAGAGCCTTGTGCGACGCATGACCGGCGGCAAGGACCCCAACATGACGGTGAACCCCGACGAGGTCGTCGCGCTCGGTGCCGCCGTGCAGGCCGCCATCATCAAGGGCGAGGTCAAGGACGTCCTGCTGCTGGATGTCACGCCGTTGTCGTTGGGCCTGGAGACGCTCGGTGGAGTGATGACGAAGGTCATCGAGCGCAACACGACGATCCCCGCCCGTCGGTCGGAGACGTTCAGCACGGCCGAGGACAACCAGACTGCCGTCGATGTCGTCGTGCTTCAGGGCGAGCGCGAGAACGCTGCGGACAACCGTGTGCTGGCCCGCTTCCGGTTGGAGGACATCCGTCCCGCGCCCCGCGGCGAGCCACAGGTCGAGGTGACGTTCGACATCGACGCCAATGGCATCCTGCACGTCTCTGCACGGGACAAGGACACCGGCGCGGAGCAGCAGGTCACCATCAGCGAGACCTCGAACCTCGACAAGTCCGAGGTCGATCGGATGATCGCCGATGCCCAGGCCCACCAGTCCGAGGATGCGCGGTTGCGTGAGCAGGTGGACGCGCGCAACGAGCTCGACTCGGTCGCCTACCAGGTGGAGCGTCGGCTCAACGAGCTCGGTGACTCGGTGGCGGAGCACGACAGGGCCCGGGCAGAGATGCTCGTGTCCGAGGCGCGGCAGGCCATCCGGGAAGAGGCCCCGACCGAGCGGTTGCGCACGCTGACCAGCGACCTCCAGCAGATCTATCACTCGCTATCGGCCGCGTCGTCGGCCCCGGCGGACGCCGGTTCCGCCACCGGGCAGCCGCAGCAGGGTGGCGCCACCTCGGCGTCCTCCGACGACGACGTGATCGACGCCGAGTTCACCACCAGCTGACCGCGAGGGGTGCAGGCAGATGGCCGAGCACGACGTTGCACAGCAGGCGCCGGCCGGGCCCGACACGTCACCGGCGGAGACGCAGGGAGCCTCAGCGGACCCTGGCGCCACTCGGCCGGGGAACGATGTCGACTCCCGGGTCGCAGAGCTGGAGGACAAGTGGCGGCGTTCGGTCGCCGAGCTGGACAACTTCCGAAAGCGAGTGGCCCGGGAGCGGGGTGCTGAGCGCGCGGACGAACGCAGTCGTGTCGCGGCACGGTGGCTGCCCGTGATCGACAACCTCGACCTGGCGCTGAGCCATGCAGACGCCGACACGTCGGCCGTCGTGCAGGGCATCCGGGCTGTCCGCGAGCAGGCTCTCGCGATCCTCGCGGACCTCGGCTTCCCGCGGCGCGAGGACATGGGCAAGACGTTCGACCCGGCCCAGCACGAGGCCTTCGGCACGATGGTCGACGACGATGCCCCCGCCGGCACCGTCGTACAGGTCGCTCGTCCTGGCTACGGCCCCGACGAGCGGGTGCTGCGACCGGCTGGCGTCGTGGTCTCCACGAGGTCCTAGCCGTGGCGGCCGCGCGAGACTTCTACGACAGTCTGGGCGTCTCGAGATCGGCCTCGCAGGACGAGATCCAGCGGGCCTACCGCAAGTTGGCCCGCACCTACCACCCCGACGTCAACAAGGACCCCTCCGCCGAGGAGCGCTTCAAGGAGGTCTCTGAGGCGTACGACGTGCTGTCCGACCCGGACCAGCGGCGGCGCTACGACGCCTTCGGTGCTGACTTCCGCCAGGTGCCCGAGGGCGTCGACCCCCAGACCTGGGCACGTGCCCGGGCCGGGGCTGGAGCAGGAGCCCGAGCGGGCGCTGGTGCCGGTGGCGGTGGTGGTGGTTGGCGCACTGCCGGCGGCGGCGGGGGAAGCCCGTTCACCGGCGGCTTCGGCGCCGAAGGCGTCGACATGGACGACATCCTCGAAGGCCTCTTCGGCGGTCGCGGTCGTGGTCGTGGGTCGTGGGGGCCGATCCGCGGCGCCGACCAGGAGCACGAGATCTCCGTCTCGGTCGAGGAGGCCTACACCGGAGGGCGCCGGAGCCTGTCGATCGCCGGGCCGGAAGGCATCCGCACCGTCGAGGTGACCATCCCGCCGGGTGTCACCGACGGCCAGCGCATCCGGCTGGCGGGGCAGGGCGGCCAGGGCACGGGCGGCTCCCAGTCGGGCGACCTCTATCTCATCGTGCGGATCGCACCACACCCCCGCTACCGGGTCGAGGGACGCGACGTGTACGTCGACCTCCCGCTCGCGCCGTGGGAGGGCGCGCTGGGCGCGTCGGTGCCGGTCCAGACGCCGGGCGGTGATGCCACGGTCAAGGTCCCGAAGGGCACCTCCACCGGACGCCGGCTGCGGCTGCGGGGCAGGGGGCTGCCCAATCCGCGGGGGAAGCCAGGCGACCTTTTCGCGGAGGCGAAGATCATGGTTCCCACCAAGCTCACCAAGGAAGAGCGCCACCTGTTCGAGGAGCTGGCGGGCACCTCCAAGTTCGACCCGCGGCGGCCTGAGTCATGACCACCGCCCTGACCCGGCCGCGACGTCTGGACACCGAGATGTTCGGCCGGCTCACCGGTCTGCATCCGGAGATGGTGCGCCGCTGGGTTGCGCTCGGGCTGCTCGACGTGACCTGGGACTCGGCCGGCCGCATGTGGTTCGCGCCCTCGCAGGTCGCGGTGGTTGCCCGGCTGCAGCGGCTACGCGCGGGCTTCACGCTCAACTACGCCGCACTCGGCCTCGTCGCTGACCTGCTCGACCGCATCGCGGCGCTCGAGGCGGCGTCGTACCGCTCCCGTAACCGACCCAAGGAAGGTTCGCCGTGGACGCGAATCGGCTAACGCAGAAGTCGCAGGAAGCTCTGCACGACGCCCAGACCAAGGCGCTGCGCTTCGGTCACGCCGAGGTGGACGGAGAGCACCTGCTGCTGGCGCTGCTCGAGCAGTCCGACGGCCTGGTTCCCCGGCTGCTGGCGCAGGCCGGCGCCGACCCGGACCAGCTGACCCAGGACCTCGAGGCCGCCCTGTCACGACGACCCAGCGTCACGACCCCGAGTGCGGCCACGGGCGACGTCCGCGTGACCCGCAGGTTGGCCACGCTGCTGGAGACCGCGGAACGCGAGGCGAAACGGCTCAAGGACGAGTACGTCTCCGTTGAGCACCTGATGCTTGCGCTCGTCGACGAGGGCCCCGAGACGGCATCGGGCCGCCTGCTCCGCGAGCACGGGGTCACCCGCGACAAGTTCCTCCAGGCGCTGACGGCGATCCGTGGCAACCAGCGAGTCACGTCGGCGATGCCGGAGGTCGCGTACGAGGCCTTGGAGAAGTACGGGCGCGACCTGGTCGCCGATGCCGCTTCGGGCAAGCTCGATCCGGTGATCGGGCGTGACGCGGAGGTGCGGCGCGTCGTCCAGATCCTGTCGCGCAAGACCAAGAACAACCCGGTGCTGGTGGGCGATCCAGGCGTCGGAAAGACAGCGATCGTGGAGGGCCTGGCACAACGGATCCACCACGGTGACGTCCCCGAAGGGCTGCGCGACCGGACCATCTTCGCCCTCGACATGGGGTCACTCATCGCAGGTGCGAAGTACCGCGGCGAGTTCGAGGAACGCTTCAAGGCGGTGCTGACCGAGGTGCGAGCAGCTGAGGGCCGCATCCTGCTGTTCATCGACGAGCTCCACACCGTCGTGGGCGCGGGCGCCACCGAGGGGGCCATGGACGCCGGCAACATGCTCAAGCCGATGCTGGCGCGCGGCGAGCTGCATCTCATCGGTGCCACGACCCTGGTGGAGTACCGCAAGCACATCGAGAAGGACGCCGCTCTGGAGCGGCGCTTTCAGCCCGTGCTGGTCGAGGAGCCCTCGGTCGAGGACGCCGTGTCCATCCTGCGTGGGATCCGGGAGCGGCTGGAGATCTTCCACGGCGTGAAGATCCAAGACGGTGCGATCGTCGCTGCGGTGACGCTGAGCCATCGCTACATCTCCGACAGGTTCCTGCCCGACAAAGCCATCGACCTGGTCGACGAGGCGTGCGCGATGCTGCGCACCGAGATCGACTCGATGCCGGCCGAGCTCGATGAGCTCACCCGCCGGCTGACGCGTCTCGAGATCGAGGAGGCCGCGCTCGCCATGGAGGACGACCCTGCGAGCCAGGCGCGGCTGGTCGAGCTGCGCAAGGAGCTCGCCGACCTGCGCGCCGAGGCCGGTGCCATGCGAGCCCAGTGGGAGGCGGAACGCCAGGCGCTGCGCGAGGTGCAGTCGCTGCGCCAGGAGATCGAGCAGGTACGCCAGGAGGCTGACAACGCCGAACGCAGCTACGACCTCAACCGTGCGGCGGAGCTGCGCCACGGCCGGCTGCCCGAGCTGGAGCGTCGGCTGCAGGCGGCCGAGGAGCGGCTCGCGACCAAGCAGGGCGGGCGCCGGCTGCTGCGGGAGGTCGTCACCGAGGAGGAGATCGCCTCGATCGTCTCCCGCTGGACCGGCATCCCGGTCAGCCGGCTGAAGGAGGGCGAGCGGGAGAAGCTGTTGCGCCTCGACGAGCTGCTGCACGAAAGGGTCGTCGGCCAGCACGAGGCGGTGCAGCTCGTCGCCGACGCGGTGATCCGTGCGCGGTCGGGGATCAAGGATCCCCGCCGGCCCATCGGCTCATTTGTCTTCCTTGGACCCACCGGCGTCGGCAAGACGGAGCTCGCCAAGACCCTTGCGGCGGCGCTGTTCGACAGCGAGGACAACATCGTGCGGATCGACATGAGCGAGTACCAGGAACGACACACCGTCAGCCGGCTGGTCGGCGCCCCTCCCGGATACGTCGGCTACGAGGAGGGCGGCCAGCTCACCGAGGCGGTCCGCCGCAAGCCATACGCGGTGGTGCTGTTCGACGAGATCGAGAAGGCTCACCCGGACGTGTTCAACACCCTGCTGCAGGTTCTCGACGACGGTCGGCTGACCGACGCGCAGGGCCGCACCGTGGACTTCCGCAACACCGTCGTGATCATGACGTCGAACATCGGGTCGGACTACCTGCTCGACGGCGTCACCGCGGACGGCGAGATCAAGCCGGACGCCCGCGGTCTGGTGATGTCCGAGCTGCGCCGGCACTTCCGGCCGGAGTTCCTCAACCGGGTCGACGAGATCGTGCTGTTCAAGCCGCTGACGCAGGCGGAGATCGAGCAGATCGTCGGCCTCATGTTCGACGATCTGCGCAGCCGCCTGATCGAGCGTCGGATGACACTGGAGCTGACGGAGGAGGCTCGACGGTTCATCGCCGCTCAGGGCTTCGACCCGGTGTACGGCGCCCGGCCGCTGCGGCGCTTCATCGCACGGGAGGTCGAGACACGCATCGCCCGGGCGTTGCTGGGCGGGGACATCGTCGACGGCGCCGTCATCACCATCGATGCGGTCGACGGCGAGATCGTCATCACGCACCGCAACCCGGTCGAGACCAGGGACGCAGCATGAGCTCCACGGCCACCGGGGTCAGCTCCACCTCGACGGTGGTGGCCTGCACCAACTGCGGCAAGCGCAACAGGGTGTCCGCTGTCGGCGACGGCGTCCCGCGTTGCGGCAGCTGCCACACGCCGCTGCCGTGGATCGCCGACGCGGATGACTCCACCTTCGCCGAGGTCGCAGACGCGGCACGGCTGCCCGTGCTCGTGGACCTGTGGGCTCCCTGGTGCGGACCGTGCCGCATGGTCAGCCCGGTGCTGGAGACGCTCGCTCGGGAGCGGGCCGGCGCGCTCAAGCTGGTCAAGGTCAACTCGGACGTGGCGCCGCAGGTCTCGCGCCGGTTCGAGGTGCAGGCCATCCCGACCCTCGTGCTGCTCAAGGACGGAAAGGTGCTCGACCGTCAGGTGGGCGCCGCACCCGCACCCGTGCTGCGCAGCTGGCTGGAACAGCATCTGCCGCCGTCATCGGCGCATGACGCAAGCCACGGCACCAACGCCGGGGGCGCGGGCCAGGTCGAAGGCGAGAGCTGATGCAGACCTACCTGGATCCCCACCTGGCGCTCGTGCGCGACGTCGTACCCCGCACTCCACAGGGATGCGAGGAGTGCCTCGCGCTCGGCACTCCGTGGGTGCACCTGCGGCTGTGCCTCACGTGCGGGCACGTGGGGTGCTGCGACTCCTCACCCATGCGGCACTCCCGCGCGCACGCGCACGAGACAAGTCACCCGATCGTGCAGTCCTTCCAGCCGGGCGAGGACTGGCGCTGGTGCTACTTCCACGAGTCCTACGTCTGAGCGTCATGACCACCACCGAGCTGGGCGAGCTGCGCGAGACCCCGGACATTCACGGTGCCTATCCGCGGCTGAGCGACGCACAGATCAGCCAGCTCGCCCTGCGCGGGCGGCGGCGACCTACCCGCGAGGGGGAGGTGCTTTACCAGGCGGGAGACGTGATCCGTGAGCTCATCGTCGTGCTCTCGGGCCTGGTGGCGGTCGTCGACCCGAACAGGCCGGACGTCCCGATAGCCGTGCACGGCCCGGGTCGTTTCGTCGGCGAGCTCGGCCTGCTCACCGGTCAGGCGGCGCTGCTGACGCCCGTCGTGCGTCAGGCCGGCGAGGTGCTGGAGGTGGCCGTCGACGACCTCCGCGAGGTGGCCCTCGACGACCCAGAGCTGGCCGACACGGTGCTACGTGCCCTGCTCATCCGGCGCTCCTTGCACATTGATCTCGGCGCGGGGCTGCGCGTGCTCGGCTCACGATTCTCTCCCGACGCGCGTCGGCTGCGCGACTTCCTGGCCCGCAACCGGGTCCCGCACAAGTGGATCGACCTCGAGGAGGACCGCGAAGCGGAAGCGATGCTGCGCGAGCTCGGTGTCACGCCGGAGGAGACACCCGTCGTCATCTGGCGGGGGCACCAGGTGCTTCGCAACCCCGGCAACGCCGAGCTCGCGCAGCTGCTCGGGCTCCGCCATGAGCCGACCCCGGAAGGGGTGTGCGACCTGTTGATCGTCGGCGCGGGGCCCGCCGGTCTGGCGGCCGCCGTCTACGGAGCCTCGGAAGGGCTCGCCACGGTTGTGATCGACGCCATTGCGCCGGGCGGCCAGGCGGCTACATCGTCTCGGATCGAGAACTACCTCGGCTTCCCCGCCGGCATCTCGGGAGCGGAGCTCGCCGACCGGGCCGTCGTCCAGGCACGCAAGTTCGGGGCTCACATCTCGGTCCCTGCCGCCGCGGTATCTCTGGCGATCGCCGACGGCCGACATGTCGTGTCCGTGGACTCGCAGGAAGAGCTCGGAGCACACGTCGTCCTGGTGGCGACGGGGGCGCAGTACCGCCAGCTCGAGGTTCCCGGCGCCGAGGTGCTGGCGGGAAGCATCTACTACGCGGCGACACAGATGGAGGCGTCACTGTGCCGGAACGACCCCGTCGTGGTCGTCGGCGGTGGCAACTCTGCGGGACAGGCCGCGATATTTCTGTCCGAGCACGCGAGCGCGGTCCACCTCGTGGTGCGCAACCCGGTCCTGGACCAGGACATGTCCCGCTACCTCGCGGACCGCATCCTCCGGTCCCCGCTCATCGAGGTTCACCTGTCCACTGAGGTCCGAGAGCTCGTCGGGAAGCGACAGCTCGAATTGGTGATCGTCGAAAAGCTAGACACCGGCGACCGCATGGAGCTGGAGGCGCGATCGCTGTTCGTGTTCATCGGTAGCGAGCCGCACGTCCAGTGGCTGGGCGACTGCGTGGCACTGGACGAGGACGGTTTCATCCTGACTGGCTGGGATGCCGCCAAGCGAACCGGTGATCAGCCCGCAGAGAGCCCTCCCCTGTTGCTGGAGACGACCCGCCGCGGTCTGTTCGCCGCCGGCGACGTGCGCAGCGGTTCGGTCAAGCGGGTGGCGGCGGCCGTCGGCGAGGGCTCGCTCGCCGTGCGCCTGGTGCACGAGCGTCTCCGCTCGGGCTGAGACGTCGGCTGAAGACGGCACCAGCCACCAGCCATGGGCCGCGCCGAGACCTTCCGCATCGTAGGTGCCCGGGGTACCGTCGACTTTCCACGCGATAGTCCGTTGAGTCTCCAGCGGTGACGTGCGCTCCTGAAAGCCGACGTCATGGACACTCAAGTCTGCGTGACCGGTCTCCACCAGCTCCGGCCCCGAGATCATGTGTGCGGGCTCTACCGCGGGGCGGCCGAGCGAGACGAGATCCTGATCCGCTTCATCGAGGCGGGCCTGCATGGCGGGGACCGGTGCGTGGCGGTCATCGACCAGGTGTCTCCGCGTGAGGTCATCGACCGAGTGCACGAGGGCATCGGCGCCGAGGACTTCGTCGCGTTGGAACGACTCGAGGTCAGCAAGGCGGCCGAAGGGTACCTGCGATCCGGACGTTTCTCCGCGGACTACATGATCGACTTCTTGACGGACCGGGTCGCCTCGTCGGCGAGGAGAGGCCGGCCACAGGTCCGCGCCGTAGCCGAGATGTCATGGATCCGCGCCACCCCGCCGGTAGCCGACCGGCTCTACCGGTACGAGACCGCCCTCAACAACTTCACCGCCCAGCATCCGCCGATCCTGCTGTGCCTCTATGACCTGGACCTCTTCGACGGGACGGCTGTGCTCGCCCTGCTCCGCACGCACCCCAAGCTGCTGCTCGGTGGCATCGTCCTGGACAACCCGCACTGCGCCAACGCCACATCCGACCGGATCCCGCGACAGAGCCCGGACGGTCCCGCGACCGCACCGGCTGTCGATGGTTGGGCCAAGCTCACACCGGCCGAACGTCACGTCGCTGGCCACGTCGCCGAGGGACTGAGCAACGCCGCTACCGCTGACGTGCTGTTCGTGTCCCCGCATACCGTGGACGCTCACCTCAAGCACATCTACACCAAGCTGGGGCTGCACTCCCGGGTCCAGCTGACCCGGCTGGTGCTGCAGCACGCTGCCGGGGGATGAGACCGCGGGCGGAGCAGCGACCGGCGAGCGTCGCCGGCCGTGGCCTCGCAGGGGAGCAGGCGGCACAGTGGAGCGGGTGACCGGGATCGAACCGGCATGGCCAGCTTGGAAGGCTGGGGCTCTGCCATTGAGCTACACCCGCGCGTCCACCAGCGTCCGGTGGAGCAGGTCACAGGGTAACCGAGGCCGCGCCGGGGACGGCGTACGCCGGTGGCGGTGCGAGCCTCTAGACTGCTGCGAGCGCCGCGGGGCGTAGCGTAGTGGCTAGCGCGCCTGCTTTGGGAGCAGGAGATCGGGAGTTCGAGTCTCCCCGCCCCGACAGAGCAACCGCTGTCGCGACCGCCTCACGTCGCGGCCAGCTACGTCCCCCGTCACAGCGATGTCCACCCGACGTGCCAAGGAGCCACCCGAACGTGAAGAGCGAGCTCGAGACCCTCAACCCGACCCGGGTGAAGCTGACCGTGGCCGTGCCGTTCGAGGAGCTGAAGCCGAGCCTCGACGCGGCGTACAAGAAGATCGCGGCGCAGGTGAACATCCCCGGCTTCCGCAAGGGCAAGGTCCCGCCGCGCGTCATCGACCAGCGGTTCGGTCGCTCGGTCGTGCTGGAGGAGGCCGTCAACGAGGCGCTTCCCCGCTTCTACGGCCAGGCGGTCGAGGAGAACTCCGTCAAGGCGCTCGGACAGCCCGACGTCGACGTGACCGAGTTCGCCGACGGCGAGAGCCTGACCTTCACCGCCGAGGTCGACGTGCGACCCGAGTTCGAGGTGCCCGACTACCAGGGCCTCGAGGTCACCGTCGAGGACGCCGAGGTCACCGACGCCGAGGTGGATGAGCAGCTCGACGGCCTGCGCGACCGCTTCGCCACGCTGACCGGCGTCGAGCGACCGGCCGCCGACGGCGACTTCGTGTCGATCGACCTGTCCGCCACGGTCGACGGCGAGGCCGTCGACGACCTGACCGCGAAGGGGCTGTCCTACCAGGTCGGTCAGGGCTCGCTGCTGGACGGCCTCGACGAGGCCATCACCGGCCTGTCGGCAGGCGAGTCGCAGGACTTCCCGACCGCCCTGGTCGGCGGCGACCACGCCGGGCAGGACGCCACGGTCACGGTCACCGTGCAGTCGGTCAAGGACCGTGAGCTGCCCCCGCTGGACGACGACTTCGCGCAGACGGGGAGCGAGTTCGACACTCTCGACGAGCTCCGCGACGACGTCCGGAACCGGCTCGACCGCATGAAGAAGCTGCAGCAGGGCGTGCAGGCTCGCGACCGGGTCCTCGAGGCGCTGCTCGCCAAGGTCGACATCCCGCTGCCGGAGAGCGTCGTCCAGGCCGAGGTCGAGGGGCGCAGCCACTCGCTGAGCCATCAGCTCGAGGCCGCCGGCATGTCCAAGGAGGACTTCCTTGCCGCGGAGGGTCAGTCGGAGGAGGAGTTCGACGCCGACATCGACAAGCGCACCCGTGAGGCGCTGACGGCGCAGTTCGTGCTGGACCGGGTCGTCGAGCAGGAGCAGCTGTCGGTCAACGAGCAGGAGCTCAGCGAGCACATCATCCGCACCGCCTCGCGCTACGGCATGGGACCGGACCAGTTCGCCCAGCAGATCGTGCAGGCCGGTCAGGTCCCCGCGCTCGTCGGCGAGGTCGTGCGCGGCAAGGCGCTGGCCCTCGTGCTCGAGCAGGCCAAGGTCGTCGACGAGTCGGGCCGTGAGGTCGACCTCGAGGCGCTGCGTGAGGAACCTGCCGAGGAGACCGTGGGCCAGCCGGTCGAGGCCGCGACCGACGCGTCGGCCGAGCAGTCGGAGCAGTCCGAGGAGCAGTCCGAGCAGTCCTGACCTGCCCGGCGCGACTGCTCGGTGCGTCCCGCGGCGCAGCCCACCCGTCGCCGCGGGGCTTGAGTACGCATACTCAGGACGCCGTACGGCGCCGCACGGCACCCTGGTCACATGATCGAGTCCACCGAAACACCGAGTGCGCAGACCTCTCCCGCCGCTGACGTCGCTGCCGCGCTGCGCGACCTCGTCGCCGAGGGCACGTTGACCGCGCCGCAGGCCGCGCGCGTCGCGGCCCGGCTCGCGCCCCCCGGTGCGGGTACGGCGGCGCCGCCCGACGCGGCCCCGAGCCCGTCACGCACCGGCCGGCTGGCGGAGATCGCCGGCTACGCCGGCGGAGCCCTGTTGTTGGGGGCCGCCGCACTGTTCCTGACCAGCGGCTGGAACGACCTGTCCGAAGGCGCCCGCGTCGGCGTGCTCGCCGGGCTCTCCGTCGCCCTGCTGGTCGCCGGCGGACTGGTCGCGCTCACCTCCGGGCACGCGGTGCGCGAGCTCGGTCGCCAGGAGGACTCCGCGCGCCGACGCCTGGTGTCGGTGCTCTGGACGTTCGCGGCGGCATCGGCAGCCGGAGCGGCGGGGCTCGGCGTCGACGGCTGGGAGCTCGTGGCGGCCAGCGTGACCGGCCTGGCGGTGGCCGCGGCGACGTACGCGCTCGTCCCTGGCGTGGTCGGGCAGCTGGGCACGTGGGCCGCGTCGATCGGCCTGGTCACCGGCCTGGTCGGGGAGATCGGCGACGAGCCGGACATGGCGGCCTACGCCCTCGCCCTGCTGCTGCTCGGCACCGGCTGGGCCGTGCTGGGGCTCAACGCTGTCGTGGGGGCCCGCGAGGTCGCTCTCGCAACGGGTGCCGGCCTCGCGCTCTTCGCAGCCCAGCTGCCGGTCTTCAGCGGGGACCAGCAGTGGCCCGCCTACGTCCTCACGGCCCTCGTCGCGGTTGCGGGCTACGCCGGCTACCTGTGGACACGCAGCTGGTCGGTGCTGGCTGTCGGCGTCCTCGGCACCACGCTCGTCGTCCCCGAGGCGCTCCACGACTGGACCGACGGCTCGGTGTCCGCGGCCGGGTCGCTGCTGGTCGCCGGACTCACCCTGCTCGCCGCCAGTGCGGCGGGCCTGCGGCTGCGGCAGGAGGTGGGCTAGCAGGCCCCACCGGCGGCGCGCGCGAAACCACCGGCACGGCCGGCCCTCGGCGCTCCGGCCGAGTGGATCACGTGCGCCGTCAGCGAACTTCCCCGAGTCGGGGACAACCGCGCCCGGACCTCGCGTTAGTGTCGGCAGGCAGTGAAAGGCGCACCCGCGCCAGCAGTCAGAACGCAGGCTGCACTGCCCGTCAGAGCAACTGATCCGACGTGAGAC
>JAVEDJ010000314.1 GCA_030841025.1 Actinomycetota bacterium | reverse complement strand
CCCGAGGGAGGGGCCGGAGACGGCGGCATGGTCGAGGTCGGCCGCCGCGGCCACCTGCGGGTGCTGCGCCCCCCGACCGACGGCTGAGCCGGCCGCGCTGGCCCCGCTGACGGCGGGACAGGACCCTGGCCAGGCGGCCCGAGGGTCAGCCGTTCGGTCAGAGCACGGCGCCGTTCCGCCAGACAAGTACGTGCGGGCTCAAGTTTTTTGCGGGGTTCTGCCGAAGGGATTGTTGCGACCTGCTTCCCACAGAGCAGGTCCGGCCCCTACCGCACGCTCGAGGAGCTTTCTGATGGCCCGTTCCACCGCCACCGCCCACATCCCGCTCGGCTCCCTGACCCAGCGCGGCGCCCGCGACGGCGTCAGCTGCAGCGCCTGCGGCAGCGAGCGGGTCACCCGCCTCTCGATGGCGCTGACGGACGGGTCGCCGGTGGAGTTCACCTCGTGCCACCGCTGCGAGCACCGCACCTGGCGCGAGCACGGCCTGTCCGGCCAGATCCTGCCGGTGCAGCGCGTCCTGGACAAGACCCGCAAGCACCGCTGACCCGGCACCCGCAACGCGCGCCCGACCGGGCCCGCTCGGGACTCAGCCGGACCTTCAGCTCGATGACCACCTCGGCGTCCTCGACCCGACCGTCGGGGCGAACCCCCGGTGGGCACAGAGCGCATAGAGGCGGCCCGCGGCGACATTGCGCTCGTCGTGCGGCAGCCCCACCACCGCACATGCACCCCGCGCACCTCCCGGTCCTGATCCACCCGTGACGGTTGCCGATCTGCCGCCCGGGGGGCTGGGGGAGCCACCGGTAGGCTCGCGACGTGCCCGACCACCGTCGCGACCTGTCGCAGATCATCAAGGCCTACGACGTGCGCGGTGTCGTTCCCGACCAGCTCGACGAGGATGTCGCCCGCTCGATCGGCGCAGCCTTCGTCCGCGTCGTAGGAGCGCACGGCTCGGCGGTCGTCGTCGGCCATGACATGCGTCCCTCATCGCCGGCGCTCGTCGCCGCGTTCGCCGAGGGTGCCACGGCGCAGGGTGCTGACGTCATCGACATCGGCCTCGCATCGACCGACCAGCTCTACTTCGCCAGCGGCTCGCTCGACCTGCCCGGCGCCATGTTCACCGCCAGCCACAACCCCGCCCGGTACAACGGCATCAAGCTCTGTCGTCCCGGCGCCGCCCCGGTCGGTCAGGACAGCGGACTGGTCCAGGTCCGCGAGCTGGCCGAGCAAGGTGTCCCCGCCTACGACGGCACGCCGGGCACCGTCGAGCGACGCGAGCTGCTCCCGTCGTACGCCGCCTTCCTGCGCGACCTCGTGGACCTGCGCGGCAACCGTCGGCTCACCGTCGTGGTGGACGCGGGTAACGGGATGGGGGGGCATACGGTGCCGACCGTGCTCGCCGACCTGCCGCTCGACGTCGTCCCGCTGTACTTCGAGCTCGACGGGAGCTTCCCCAACCACGAGGCCAACCCGCTCGATCCGAAGAACCTGCGCGACCTGCAGGCCAAGGTGCGCGAGGTCGGCGCCGACATCGGGCTGGCCTTCGACGGCGACGCCGACCGGTGCTTCGTCATCGATGAGCGGGGCGAACCGGTCTCGCCGTCGGCGGTGACCGCTCTGGTCGCTGTGCGGGAGCTGGCCAAGCACCCCGGCGGGACCGTCATCCACAACCTGATCACCTCGCGAGCGGTCCCTGAGATCGTCACCGAGCACGGCGGGCAGCCGGTGCGCACGCGGGTCGGCCACTCGTTCATCAAGGGCGAGATGGCCCGCACCGATGCGATCTTCGGTGGCGAGCACTCGGCGCACTACTACTTCCGCGACTTCTGGCGTGCCGACACCGGCATGCTGGCCGCCCTGCACGTGCGGGCGGCGCTCGGCGGTCAGGAGGCGCCGCTGTCCGAGCTGGCCTGCGAGTTCGAGCGCTACGTCTCGTCGGGCGAGATCAACACCCAGGTCGCCGACCAGCAGGCGAGTACGACGGCGGTGCGCGAGGTCTTCGCGGACCGCGAGGGCGTCACCTTCGACGAGCTGGACGGCCTCACCGTCAACGGGCCGGACTGGTGGTTCAACCTGCGCCCGTCGAACACCGAGCCGCTGCTGCGCCTCAACGTCGAGGCGTCCGACCCGACCCAGATGACCCTCCTGCGCGACGACGTCCTCGCGCTGGTCCGGAAGGAGTCCTGAGTGCAGCTCGACCCGCAGTTGCTCGCGATCCTGGCTTGCCCGCAGTGCCACTCGCCGTTGCGCGTGGACGACGCCGCGCAGGAGCTGGTCTGCACGTCGGAGTCGTGCGGCCTGGCGTACCCGGTGCGCGACGAGATCCCGGTGCTGCTGATCGACCAAGCCCGCCGTCCCGACCGCAGCAGCTGACCGGGCATGACCGACGACTGGGAGCCGGACGAGTCCGACCGGCCGAGGACCGATGAGTCCGTCCTCGACGACCCGCGCGCTCTCGAGGCGCGTGACCCCGGCGGCATGCTGCGGGCGGTTGCCTCGGCGGGCGCGCAGATCCGCGAGGGCGTGCTGCGGCTCGACGAGGACGCGGTCGGTGCCGTCGTCGCCGAGGGCCGGCCCCGGGCGCTGATCGTCACGGGCATGGGCGGCTCGGGCATCGCGGGTGACGTGGTCGCCGGCGTCACCGGCCTGGCCTGCCCGATCCCCGTCGTGGTCTCGCGGGGCTACCGGCTGCCCGGCTGGGTCGGACCGATGGACCTCGTCGTCGCCGTCTCGGCCTCGGGAGAGACCGCGGAGACCCTTGCCGCGACCGACGAGGCGATCCGTCGCGGGGCACGCGTGGCGACCGTCGGCCGGGCCGGCTCCGCCCTCGCCCAGAGGTCGGCCGGTGGCCACGCCGTACACCTGCCGGTCGAGACCGGCGGCCGGATGCCGCGCGCAAGCCTCTGGGCGCTCACCACCCCGGCGCTCGCGCTGGTCGACGGCCTCGGCCTCGCTCGCGTCCCTCACGGGCTGCTGGAGAGCGTCGCCGACCAGCTCGACGCGATGAGTGCGGCGTGCGGGCCGGCCAGCGACACCTACGACAACGTGGCGAAGCGGCTCGCGCTGCAGCTGTCGGGCACCCTGCCGCACATCTGGGGGGCGAGCGCGCTCGCGACGGTCGCCGCCCTGCGCTTCACGTGTCAGCTCGCCGAGAACGCGAAGCAGCCATCGGTGCACGGCGGCCTCACCGAGGTGCACCACAACCAGGTCGTCGCCCTTGCCGGCCGCTACGGCATCGGCGCCGGCGACGCGGCAGACGACATCTTCCGCGACGCGCTGCTGGACGGCGGCCCGGCGCAGGAACGCATGCGGCTGCTGCTGCTGCGCGACACGGAGGAGCTCGAGGCGGTGGCGCGCCGTTGTGCCGCGACCGGTCCGCTGGCCGAGGCCTACGGCGTGGCCGTCGACGAGCTCGCCGCGACGGGCGAGCACCCGCTGGAACGGCTGGCCAGCCTGATCGCGCCGCTGGACTTCGCCAGCGTCTACCTAGCCCTGCTCGAAGGCACCGACCCGACTCCCATCGAACCGATCGTGACGTTGAAGAAAGCGGGCAGCTGAATGAGCGCCGAAGGCGGCACCAAGGCGATCATCGCGGCGCTCATCGCCAACATCGGCATCGCCGTGACGAAGTTCATCGCGTTCCTGCTGACCGCGTCGTCCTCGATGCTGGCCGAGTCGATCCACTCGGTGGCCGACTCGGGCAACCAGGCGCTGCTGCTGGTCGGGGGCAAGCGGGCCAAGCGCGGGGCGACCCCGGAGCATCCCTTCGGCTACGGCCGCGAGCGCTACATCTACGCGTTCATCGTCTCCATCGTGCTGTTCAGCGTGGGCGGCCTGTTCGCGCTCTACGAGGGCTACCACAAGCTGCAGCACCCCGATCCGATCGAGTCGTGGAAGTGGGTCCCGGTCCTCGTCCTGGTCGTCGCGATCGGGCTGGAGAGCTACTCGTTCCGCACCGCCATCGTCGAGTCGAACCGGGCCCGCGGCAAGACCGGGTGGATCTCGTTCATCCGGCACTCCAAGGCACCCGAGCTGCCGGTCGTCCTGCTCGAGGACTTCGCTGCCCTGCTCGGGCTCGTGTTCGCCCTGATCGGCGTGTCGCTGACGCTGATCACCCACGACGGCATCTGGGACGGCATCGGCACCGTGGCCATCGGCCTGCTGCTGGTCGCCGTGGCCCTGGGCCTCGGGATCGAGACCAAGAGCCTGCTGCTGGGCGAGGGCGCCAACCTCGAGGCGGTCGAGCAGATCAGGTCGGCGATCGAGTCCGAGCCACTGGTGGACCGCGTGATCCACATGCGCACGCTGCACCTCGGCCCCGAGGAGCTGCTGGTCGCGGCCAAGATCGCGGTCCGCGCCGCCGCCACCGCGGCAGACGTCGCGCGGGCGATCGACGGCGCGGAGGTCCGGGTGCGCGAGGCGGTGCCCATCGCCCGGGTCATCTACCTCGAGCCGGACATCGACACGTCGGCTTACCGGGGAGCCGACGGGCTCCGCGAGAGCATCGCCGCCGACCCCCGCTGACGAATCGCCGGCTCGCTGGGACGCGGATCGGGGGTGCAGCAGCCGGCGGCCGGCTGGGCCACAGACCGGACAGCGGCTAGAATCGCCGCGAACGTCATCGGCGTCACTGATGGGAGGCCCGGAGGGGCCGCGCCGGGGCAGCACCACCGCCGTCGTACGCCGTCGCTTTGTGCCTGTGC